>CBEWZU010000013.1:0-38939 GCA_965561205.1 uncultured Archaeoglobaceae archaeon
TTCGGGAGCATCAAGATAAATTTTAAATTTTTAAAAAATTTTGATTAATATTTTTTAAAAAGGCTAATCTGAATAAATGCTATTTTAAGTTGATAGATATTAAGAACTACTCTACACGATGACCCCTCTCGACTTTCCATGGCTTTTCTGTATATAAGTCAATCAACGCACGTAGGCAAGTCGTATTGTGCTTAATGGGTAGACTATTGTGTTATTGGGTATTTCTACAGGTTTTACTTTTACAATCACGGGTCCTCCGGCTTCTTCTTTTTTTCTCAGGTATAGCACCCTTTAAACTGTCCAAGCCAACATAGTTATACATTGAGAAGTGTATTCTTTTTTATCTTCTACCTTAGAAGGTTTTTCCAGCTGTGTTATATCTAAACTGTTCCATATACGTTATGAGGAACATACAGCGGAACAACAACAGTATTTGGAGGGATCTCAATCTCCCTTGTTGAATGTAACTTCTTCATCCGCTTATAAGTAGCTCCCAATATCCGATATGACTAAATGGGACTTGATCTATACATTTTTCTTTTTCAACTTTTTCTGGAATACCGCATTGGGCTGTTTCTATAACTGATCCCAAGGCATGTCTCATAATGCTGGAGATCCAATCAGTGTATTCTCTGGGGGATTGCCTCGCCGCCTATTTTACTTCCATTCTATCACCGTTTGTTGATATTTTTAACTTATAATATTTAAATATCCCGAAAGAATTTAAAATAGTGTTATCAAGATATATTTCTCGCCAATACTTCGTCAAAATATCTCTTTTCAAGAGTTTGAATGTCTACTTCTCTTATAGGCTCAAATATACATACAGTGTTATCGGGATCCATGAAAGATGCTAATTCTTCAATGCTCGGAATTAATCCCTTTAAAAAGTTTTTAATAGCTATGAGCATAATTTCACATCCGTAATATTTTTTAATATTTTTTCGATTTAATCATATTTAAGCATTACGGGTAATATACATATATGCGAAAGATTTATAGATAACCTCGTTAAAGAAGCTCCATGACAAAAGTGGAGATCGTTTACTGGAAAAATGAAGTAGGTGGAGAACTTGATAAAAAGACTATAAAAGTCGAGCCGTATGGATATCATCTCACCAACATCGCCGAATGGAAAATGCTAATAGCCGCTGAAGACGTTGATGTAGAAGCCTATAAGCCAGCAGTTGTTAGTATTGAGAAGATTACCATTCCTAAGAACACGATAGTTTCTCCCCTCAGCATAATGAGACACGCTCTTGGAGTGGTTATAGATGTTTTCCAGCCTGGTGAGCCTAAAAAGGTTGAAGAGGAAAAAACAATAACATCTGCGATATTCCTCCCCATCGAAAGCGGAACAATAAAGAAGGGTCAGCTTATAGGAGTCATAAACGTGAGATACGTCAAAACGAGCACCCTTAAAAAACTAAAAGAAGCAATTATCAAAGAACTGGAAGAGGCAAGATGGGTTCCCGAAAAGGGTGGTATTGTTTTTGAATAATTTTTAAAATAACAGCAGAAAATTTAATATTGCTGAGGTTACTAAAATATTTTTATGACATTAGAACACATGAGAATATTAGTTGCAACAGATGGTTCTGAATATGCCAAGAAAGGATTAGATTATGCTGTAAGCCTAGCATCTATAAGTGGTGGTGAAATAATCTTACTTCATGTGATTCCTTACGCTCCCGATCCAACAACATCTTTCTGGACTTCACCCGTAGTCGAGGTTATGGATAGGAAATATTTAGACGAATTACGTAAGGATGCTGAAAGATTAATCGAAGAAGAAAAGAAAAGACTCGAAAGGGAAATTGAAAGAATACCCCATGAGATTAAAGTTACATCGCTAATCGAATTTGGAGAGCCCGCTGAAAAGATTCTCGAAACAGCCGAGAAAACAAAAGCCGATCTGATCGTAATGGGTGTCCGAGGTAAAAGTTCTTGGAAAAAGATTATCTTGGGTAGCGTTTCCGACAAAGTTTTGGATCGAGCTAAGATTCCAGTAATGATAATAAGATAATATATCCATTTACTATTTTTTTCGTTGTATATCATCTACTGATCACGGAGGTTACTTTTTACTACATTTTCAGTAATGATAATTCAGAACGCATAAAAATCAAAAAATTTATTACGCTTAGCGATAAGATATTTAAAGGTGATTCACGTGGATGTGGTTTGGTGGTTTTGGCCATTAGCCTTGTTTATATTCACATTAGCAATCGGAATAATTGCACCTGTATCAGGCGTTGGTGGTGGAGTTCTGTTCGTTCCGTTAGCCACAGCGTTCTTTCCGTTCCATGTAGACTTCATAAGAGGTGCCGGATTGATAATGGCGTTGACTTCGGCACTTTCATCAGCACCGCAGCTAATGAAAAGGGGTTTGGCGAACATCAAAATTATGGCACCCGTTGTTGTGGTTTCTATGGTCACTTCAGTCTTGGGCGGCATGGCGGGACTTTGGATAACGAATGCGTTTCCTCAAGGAAAGCACTATGTCAATATAGCTCTTGGTATTGTTCTGTTTGTCATCTTTGTTGTAATGATAAGATCGAAGCGAGTTGAGTATCCAGAAGTGAAGAAAATAGATTCTCTCACACAGAAACTTGGAATACAAGGAGAATGGTTTGAGCCAAGTCTCGATAGAGTTGTTCAATATCAAACTACAAACCTTCCCATTGCACTTCCGGCTTTCGCTGCTGTAGGTTTTATAGCGGGCATGTTCGGATTGGGTGCAGGATGGGCAAACGTCCCCGTCCTGAATCTTATAATGTGTGCTCCCATCAAGGTGGCTACATCAACGAGCATGCTGATCATCGCCGTCAATGATGCCGCCGCCGCATGGGTTTATCTGGCAAACGGTGCAATCCTTCCCGTTATCGTTATACCTTCCGTTTTGGGGATTACAATAGGTGCAAGAATTGGAGCAAGAGTTGCAGCAAAGGCAAAACCGAGACTTGTCAGATATCTGGTTTTAGCAATAATGCTTTTGGCGGCAGTTTTAGACATAACGAAGGGTCTGTCCGGATTGGGAGTTATATGAGGTGATAGGATGAAGGAAGTGAGAGTCGATCCCATTAACCTAAGGTTCGCCCGTGTAATGGAGATACTCACGATAGTCGGCTTACTTGTGATGATAATTCCAGCGATCGGTTACTTCATGGGAATTAATCAATTCGTTAGTCTGAAGGAAGCTATAATGCACTGGGACGAACCAGCACACAAATTCTGGGAAGAGATGAAGGGGATGGAAATCAGCGGCTACTCTTGGTTCCTCAACAATCTAACCTACGCAGACTGTCTCAGTATCATTGGTATCGTAATACTCGCTTTAACACCTCTGATTAGCCTGATAGTTTCGATATCAAAAGCTGAAAAGCTCTACAAAGTGCTATTGCTCATACTTGTAATAGAATTCATAATAGCAATAGTGAGACCACTATTCATGCAAGTGACGGGACATTGATTTTTTATTATTTTTTTGTTTTTGTAACTTTTGCCTTTTTCAAGCCCATTCTTAACCTGCCCAGCCCGCAAAATATCCTTCAACCCATAAGACACCTTCCCACCCTAACAATGGGTCGCGGGACTTAAGGCAGAAACTATATATAATCTCATCTATTTTGAGTCAGGCTGGCAGGGCTTGAAAGAAATTAAAGACGACAAAAAGAATAAACTTTATATAGTCTTCTTTAACGCACCATTCAGGCAAGTTTTGAATAACCTTCCTTTTAACTCGTAATCATAGCAGTGCAAACATATCGTAAGCATCTTCCCCTTGAGTTCATCTCACTATCCTTCTCTATCAGCTATTAGCACCCCCCAACACCGACATTCTCGGCAGGTGGCTCATGGATTAAAATAGTTATCGTGTTTCTGTCCATATTGTAAATCTCCGCTGCGACATCAGTCAGCTTTTCTACAAACTCCCTCTTTTTCTTCGCATCCAGCATAGGCCCGTAAACTATCAAAACTGGCATAAAAAATATTTGCTACAATGAAAATAAAAGTTTTATGGTCTTCTTTATCTCACCACTATGATACTCGATAGAAGCTCTCATTTCTCGTCTCTTTTTATCGGATAGACGGGTAATCTCACTCAAATCATCGAGTAAAGTCAAAATCGCCAAGATTTATCAATTATGGTTTACTATTGGTTGTCTATTTTGAGTATGAAGCTGTTTGAATAGATATTAAATGGTGTGCCGATAGAATACAACATAAACTTCAAATGTGGTATATGAAAACAAAAAAGACGATTAATGCATACTCCTTACGCTTTCTGTTGGAAGCTCGTAAGCAACGAAAAGATAATTTGTTTATCATTATTTATCATTTCATCATAAATTATTTATCCCATTAAAACACCGTTAAGTATGGATGTTAAAAATACTAATTGCCAACCCCTTTCTTACAAAGCTTCTTGGATACGAAAGTGAAGAAGAATTAAAAAAGAGAGATCTGAGTAAAAAGGATTACTTCGAAAAAGGATACGAAAGAGAGAAATTCTTAAAGGAAATTGAAGAGAAGGGATACTTCTCTGGAATTTCGGAGTGGAAAAGAAAAGACGGCTCGACAGTCTGGGTGAGAGAATGTGCAATGGCAATAAAAGATGAAAAGGGTAAAACCAGATATTTGGGCGTTGTAGAGGACATAGCAGAATTCAGAAATCTTATAAAAAGGATTAAGGAGAGCGAGAAAAAAATACAAAGAATTATGGGAAAACGCGAATGATCTGCCTGTATATTCTTGATCTTGAAGGGAACATTATCGAAGCAAACAGGGCAGCCCTTGAGCTGTTCAAATACAGTAGAGAAGATTTAGGTAAAATAAATCTTAGGGATATCATCGTGGAAGAATACGTCGAAACTGCATTTGAAAATTTAAGAAAGATCATCGAGACGGGAAAACCGATTCAAAAACCCTACGAATTTCTGTGCAAGACTAAGGACGGTAAACTTGTCTGGCTTGAAGTTAAATCCCGTCCAATAATAAAGAGGGGAAAGGTCGTTGCAATTCAAGGAATTGCGAGAGATATCACTGAAAGGAAGGAAACGGAGGAATTATTTAAAACCCTTGCTGAGAAGTCGTTGGTTGGGATATATCTGATTCAAGATGGAGTTTTCAAGTATGTAAATCCGAAGCTCGCGGAGTTATGGGGTTACAAAGTCGAAGAGATTGTCGGCAGAAGTCCTCTCGAATTTATCCATCCAGAGGACAGGGATTTAGTCGAAAAGAATTTGAGGTTGAGAATTAAGGGGAAGATCGATGCGGTAAAATATAAATTTAAAGTTATAAGAAAGGACGGTGAAGTCAGAACTAACGAAGTTTTTGGATCTCGGGTGTTCTATAAGGGTAAGCCTGCTGTCATCGGGACATTAATTGATGTAACTGAACAGGAAAGATACTTGGAAAAACTTAAAGAATACAAAAGATTCTACGAAAATGCACAAGATCTGTTTTTCATTTTGGATGAAAAGGGTAGATTTATCGATCTTAACCCGAAATTCGCTGAAATTGTTGGATATGAAATTAACGAGCTAATAGGACAAACATCAAAGAAACTTGTCCATCCCGAAGACTTTGACAGGCTCCGAGAATTTTTTACAGCCGTTATAAATGGTGAGGTTAGAAGGGACGAATTCAGAGCTATCACAAAGGACGGCGAAATTTTATGGTTTGAAATCTTAGAATGGCCTATTTTCGAGAAGGGTAAACTCGTAAAGGTCGAGGGAATAGCAAGAGAAATAACTCAAAGAAAAATACTCGAAGAAAAGCTAAGAGAAAGTGAAGAAAAGTTCAGGAAAATCTTTGAAAATACTCCAAACATCGTTGCGATAATCGATCCAAAGGGTAGGTTTATCGAAGCCAATCCCTCGATGATCAAGAGCTTAGGAGTAAATCCAATTGGTAAAACGATTTCTGATGTGCTGCCAGAGGAAATCGCAAAAAGGAGATTTGGATACTTCAAAAGGGCTCTAAAAGAAAATAAAGCTATAACTTTCCAAGACACACGGAACAAAAAGCATTTTATCAACACTGTCATTCCGATCGAGCTTGGCGGGAAGAAACATCTACTCTTAATAGCAAGGGATGTTTCAGAGCTCGTTAGATTAAACCGATTGCTCAGAGCGATGAATAGCATTAACAAGTTGATTGCACATATTAGGGATAAGCAAACGTTGTTAAAGAGAGTGTGCGAACTGCTATCCTCGCTGAAAGAATATTTAGCTGTCACGATAAATCTTTTTGAGGGAGGTGAGTTGAGACCCGTTGCGGCAGCTGGAGCCTCTCAAGAATTTTTAAATAAACTAAAAAATTGCAAGCTATTAAAGGAATTCACGCGAAGTGAGATTGTTATATGTGATAAAAAATGTCCCGAATGTGAAATAAAAGATGAAATCAAACAGGCTTTTGCTCTTCCTATGATTAGCGAAGGGAAAATTATGGGAGTGATTACCGTTCATTCAACCTCCGAAACCATTAGCGATGAAGAGATAGATCTACTCCAGACGTTTGCAAAAGATTTGGCCTTCGCAATAAAATCCATCGAACTTGAAAAGTTAAAGGAAAAGGCATATCAACAGATCGAACACAATATAGAGCAGTTTGCAACTCTCATAGATCGTATAAGAAATCCTTTGGCAGCAATTCAAGCTTTAGCCGAGCTAAATTTGGACGAAAAGACCGCCAAGAAAATTATCGAACAGATCGAGAGAATTAACGAGGTCATTAAAGAACTTGACAAAGGATGGATGGAATCTGAAAAGATTAAAAACTTTTTAAGAAAAACAGAACATGCGAGTTCAAGAAGTCTTTGATAAGTTCGCAAGAGATTACGATGAATGGTATGAGCGAAACAGGGATCTTTACCTAAAAGAACTCGAAATAATCGACAAGCCACAAGGTCTTTCTCTCGAAATTGGTGTTGGAAGTGGAAGATTTGCATCCAAGCTTGGGATAGATGTGGGAATCGATATCTCTAAAAGAATGTTGAAGATGGCAAAGGAAAGGTGTGTTGAGGTAATCAGATGCGATGCGGGAAAGCTTCCTTTTAAAGATAACGTCTTTGATTTTGTTTACATGATTTTCACCCTATGCTTTCTCGAAAATCCCGAAAGGGCACTTTCAGAAGCGTATAGAGTTCTCAAGAACGGAGGGAAATTACTCGTCTGCATTATTCCCGCCGATTCCGAACTCGGAAAACTCTACTCAAAAAAGGACAGTCCCTTTTACAAAACCGCAAAATTCTTCAAGATTGCGGAAGCTGAAAAATTACTCAAAAAGAATTTTAAGATAACCAAAATAAAAAAAAGAAAACTTCTATACTCGGACAATGACTTCGTTTGCTTTGAATGTTTAAAGCTTATTATAAGAGCCGATCATTTAAGAGTATGAAAGCTGTTGTTCTATGTTCAGGTCTTGCAACGAGAATGGGGGGCGTTGTTAAACCCATAATCAAGGTCGCCGGGAGGGAGATAATTTACAGAACCCTTAAAACCCTTCAGGATAACGGTGTTGATGAATTCATTATCATCGCCAATAAAATCAACAAAAATGCTCTAACAAAATTTCTCGAAGAGAACGGATTTAAATTCAAAATAGTTGTCAACGAACAACCAGAGCGAGGTAACGGATATTCCTTTTATCTCTCAAAGGATTTTGTTGATGGGAGATTCATCCTCGTCATGGGAGATCACGTATTTGAAGAGGATTTCGTGAAAAATGCGTTAAAGCTTGACGGAATGATTTGTGACCAGAATCCAAAGTTCGTTAACGTAGAGGAGGCGACAAAGGTTCTTGTAAAAAACGGCAGAGTCGCAGACATCGGAAAACATCTGGATAATTTTACATGCATCGAT
This sequence comes from uncultured Archaeoglobaceae archaeon, assembly GCA_965561205.1. Classification (GTDB taxonomy): domain Archaea; phylum Halobacteriota; class Archaeoglobi; order Archaeoglobales; family Archaeoglobaceae; genus Geoglobus. The sequence goes on from CBEWZU010000013.1 coordinate 7,869, forward strand.
ACGGGTTTTTTTATCCTGACCAAGGATGCTTTCAGCACTGCTGAGAAATTAATCAGAGAAAAGAAAGTTGTAGAATTATCAGAAATAATTAAAGAGGCAAAGGTGAAGGTGAGCACGCTAAACGGATACTTTTGGATGGATATAGATACACCCGAAGATGTAAAAAGAGCTAAAAAAATAATTGTCAGAAGATCCGTCAAGGGAGGTGAAGATGGCTTCATATCGAGACACTTGAACCGAAAGATTTCTTTATTAATATCAGAAAAACTGATCGACAGGATCGATCCAATCCACGCAACGATTATAAGTTTTCTTGTTGGGATATTATCTTCGTTGGTTGTGTTTTTCAACGTCCCCCTTTCGGGTATTATCTATCAAATAAGTTCGATTCTTGATGGAGTTGATGGAGAGATTGCAAGAGCCGCTCTAAAGACTTCAAAAACCGGTGGATGGCTCGATTCAATTCTCGACAGGTATGTTGATTTCCTTTTTTTGACATGCTTGGCTGTTACTTCTCTCTTTAGTTACGAATGGATTTTCGCACTCTTCGCAATCTTCGGTTCGTTCATGATAAGCTACACAACCGAAAGATACAAAGCAGAATTCAAAGAGAGCTTTTACAAAAGGCACCGTCCAGTGGTATTCGGGAAGAGAGACGAGAGAATCTTTTTGATAATGCTGTTCTGTCTCTTATCTCCGTGGGTAGACATTTTTTACCTCTTCGTAGTTATTGCGATTGTGACAAACTTGAGAGTTGTTGAGAGTGTTTTAAGAGTAATTTTTTAAAGGGATGGATATAGATTAGATGTGGACGATCTAACTAAGTCCTTTTTACGACAGAGATTCTCTGGGTATTATTCTAAATACAAACCCTTCATACCGAGAGAAATCGAGAAAAGAGAATGGGGTTTCATTAATTTTGAAGGAATAATGATCAGACACATATCATTTTCAAGCGAACTTGAGTTAAAAGGTTTTCTCGCCAAAAATCCCCCCTTTCACGCTTATTACTCCACTGCATACTATAAAAAACCTGAAGCAAACATGGAGGAGAAGGAATGGATAAAGGCGGATCTCGTCTTCGATATCGATGCAGACCATCTCCCTAGAGGGGGACTGAAAACGGCAAAAAGGCAGATAACAAGACTATACGATCTGCTTGAAGAAGATTTTGGATGTAAAGATATGATAATTGTTTTTTCGGGCAGTCGGGGTTACCACATTCACGTATACGATGAAGATTTCCAGCAACTCGGATCTCAAGAGAGACGGGAGATCGTGGATTACTTCTACCTCAACGGAATAAATTTCAGAAAAGTTCTCCCCAAAGCTCCCCAATATTTAAGGTTATCAGATTGTATTGTCAGACGTCTTAGAAGTTTAATCAAAAGGGGTGAACTCGAAAAATACCTCGGCCTGAGAAGAAAAGTTCCAGAGCTTGAGGAGATTATATCAAGAAAAGAGTTAAGCGAGGGCAACTTCACATTCATGCCAAAAAGTGTTTTGAGAAAGTTACCACTCCTGTTCGAGGAATGTGTTAATCGTTTTCGAATCTACATAGATCCTCCCGTTACATCTGACATTAAAAGACTTATAAGACTTCCAAACTCGATCCATGGAAAGACATCTCTGAGAGTTACACCCATTAAAAGGGATAATATCGATGAATTCGATCCTCAGAGGGATGCCGTTGCCTTCGGTGATGATCCGACGAAGGTCAGGGTTATTAGGAAGGTAAAGCTTAAACTCAAAGATACGGAGTTCAGACTTGAAAGAGGAAACCATAAGCTACCAGAGTTCGCCGCTCTCTATCTAATCTGCAGAGGCGTGGCAAGATTTGGGTGGTAATATGATAGAGGAATTAATGATAATCGTTGAGAAAAGTAGAGAATCACTTCAAAAGATTGATGATAACCTGTTTAATCAGATAAAAAAGAGAATAAGAGAACTCGAAGATATGAAAAAAACTTCGGATGATGAAGATTACCTAAAGATTGATGAGGAGATTAGAACCCTGAGAAAACTTCAAAAAAGGCTATTTGAGCTGAGAACGATCAAAATCATAATGCAGGCATGGGCTGATGTCTGTGAAACCGAGAGCGGGATAGAGGGAATTGAAAACATGACTTCTGCGGAAAGAGAACTCTACAACAAACTCGTGAATCTTCTTGAAGAATACAAAAAAGAAATATTAATCGAATTTAGCGAAAGTATTGAAATAAGGGGTGATAAAATCCTCGTTAGAGTTAAGCAGGATATACCCGAATTTGAAGGAATAGACGGAAAAACATATAAATTGAGAAAGGGGGATGTTGTGATAATCCCGAAACTTAATGCTGATGCCCTGATAAAAAGCGGAGTTTGTGAGGAGATAGAGGTGAAAAGATGAAATACCCCAAGAAAGTTAGAACTTACTGTAAGTATTGCAACAAACACACGATTCATGAGGTAGAGAAGGTTAGCAAGGGTAAGCAAAGTTCTCTTAGATGGATCAATCGGCAGAAAAAGAGGAGGGGTAAGGTCGGTAATCTCGGTAAGTTCAGCAAAGTGCCCGGCGGAGACAAGCCCACGAAGAGGGTGAACATAAGGTGGAGGTGCACTGAGTGCGGTAAAGCGGAGCATCGCCCCACATGGAGAGCTAAAAGATTTGATCTTGTGGGGTGATGTTCATGAGTAAGTTTGTTAAGGTTAAATGTCCAGACTGTGAGAACGAGCAAGTGATTTTTGATCATCCTGCTATTCAAGTAAAGTGTCTTGTTTGTGGAAGGACGTTAGCCGAGCCAACCGGTGGAAAAGGAAAGATAAAAGCCGAGATTATTCAGGTTTTTGAGTAAATTATCCATCATAGTAGAGATGAAATGTGTAGCGATCAGAAAAAAATAATAAATACACTTAGCTCAACCACACATTATGAAGATAGTTTTCCATCCGATTTTTTACACCGTTTACACAGCGGATCCTGCAGCGGAAGCGGGAAGAATGGAATCCATTGTGGAAGAGCTAAGAGATTTCGAGTTTGTCGAACCAGAACCGGCAAGAGAGGAAGATATCCTCTTGGTTCACACAAAGTTTCACTACGATGAGATAAAATCCATGAAAAAAATCTATGATGTAGCAATTTACGCCGTCGGTGGTGCGATAAAAGCCGCCGAGATTGCCTTCAGCGAACCGGCATTCGCCGCCATCCGTCCACCGGGTCACCACGCAAGTCCAGATCACTGTTGGGGATTCTGCTACTTCAATAACGTTGCAATCGCCGTAAGAAAGCTAATAAAAGAGGGTTTGATTAACAAAGCCGTTATCGTTGATTTCGACCTCCATTTCGGTGACGGGACTGCGAACACGTTTGAAAACGATCCCAATGTTATTTACTTCCATATGCCCGATGGCGACGTGAACAGCATAGACGATTTCCTTAAAAAGGAGGAAAAGGAATACGATATAATAGCGGTTTCAGCGGGATTCGATCGCCATAAAGACGATTGGGGTGGGATACTCGAAACAGATGACTACAGGGAGATAGGGAGGATCGTGAAGGAAAATGCCGAAGACAAGTGTGATGGTAGAAGATTCGCAGTTCTCGAAGGTGGATACAACCACGGAGTCTTAGGAAAGAACGTCAGGCCTTTCGTTTTGGGGTTGAAATAATATTTAAGTAACCTTCCCCCCACAATCAAAAGGGTGTTAAAATGCCGTCAACAATTGTCGTCGGAGGTTTTTGGGGAGATGAAGGAAAGGGAAAGATAATAGCCCATATAGCCCATTCAGATAAGCCGAAAATTATTGTAAGGGGTGGCGTAGGTCCCAACGCCGGACATACGGTGGAATTCAACGGAAAGAAATTTGGTGTGAGAATGATCCCTTCGGGATTCGTTTACAGGGATGCACAGCTGAGAATCGGTGCGGGTGTTCTCGTAAATCCTGAGATCTTCCTTAAAGAAGTGGAAATGCTCGAAGTCAGAGATAGAGCTAAAGTTGATTACAGATGTGCGATAATCGAGAAGAAGCATATCGAACTCGATTCAACGTCAGATCATCTCAAGGGAAAGATAGGATCTACTGGAAGCGGATGTGGCCCAGCAAACGCAGACAGGGTTATGAGGATCGCGAAGCAGGCGAAGGATATTCCAGAGCTCCAGCCGTTCTTGGCGGATGTTCCCCTTGAGATAAACGAAGCTCTCAACAAAGGTGAGTTCGTTCTTGTAGAGGGATCTCAGGGATTTGGGCTGAGCCTCTTTTACGGGACATATCCCTACGTTACATCTAAAGACACTTCCGCATCCCAAATAGCCGCTGACGTCGGATTGGGCCCGACAAGAGTTGATGACGTCATCGTCGTTTTCAAAACATTCCCGACGAGGGTTGGAGCGGGGCCGTTTCCAACTGAAATGAGTCAAGAAGAAGCAGAAAAACTCGGAATTGTTGAATACGGAACCGTAACCGGTAGAAGGAGAAGGGTCGGATGGTGGGACGGAAAATTTGCCCGCTATTCGGCAATGGTGAACGGTGCCACACAGGTAGCAATAACGGGGATCGACAAACTTGATAAAGAGTGTTACGGTGTTAGAGAATGGGAAAAGCTCACCCCCAAGGCTAAGGAATTCATTGAAAAGGTTGAAGATGATGTAAAGGTTCCCGTAACCCTGATATCTACGGGCCCCTCTTTGGAGCAGATAATTGACCTAAGAAAGGAGAAACTCTAAATAAGCTGAACCTCCAATTCTATTAATTTTTCTTTATAAATATAGGCTCTAACACCGTCCAGTCCTACTATTACCCATATCAAGCCGGTTTGCTTCAATCCATCTAAATCGTGGGAGGATGGTCTGGCAAATCCGCAGGGATGAGTATGGAAGACGGCGAGAATATCAAAACCTCTGTTTTCGGCGTCTATCCACACTTGGCAGAGCTCTTCGGGATCCATTCTAAATAGATAGGGATTTTCGGAAAGGTTTCGGATCTCTACAATCTCCTTAACGATAAGATCTTCCCCATCCCTTTTTCCAATGAGGACACCGCATCTCTCTCCATTTTGGATTATTGAAGCTTCTTCCTTCTCATCTCGATTCTCAATAAATTTTTGGATTCTGCTTGGGATTATTAGTCTCATCTTACCTCAAGTTTTTCGGGATTGTGGAGGATTGTCAAGCACAAGGCTATCAGCTTGTCGAAATGAGGGATGTCTTCTTTACACTGAAAACATCTCTCTTCACCGTTTATATAGAGTTTTAAGGTCTCAATTTCAATTTTGTATGTTTTGTTTCCCTTGTTTATTGTGATATAACCGTTTTTTGGCTTCGGTATTAGCTCGGAATCGATAAGTTCTCCGAAAAGTAGCTCGGCTTTACCTTCAGGGGTTGAAAAATAACGCGATAAAAGCTCTTCTTCACTTAATTCGAGGACATCTAACCATTCTTTTCCCTTTATTCTATGGTCTCTGAGAAGGATGTCTAACTTTATCAGTTTATTAGGTTCAACTATCTTGTAAAGTGGAATAATCCTTTTATATTCGTCAACTTCTTGAACGCAAACGTAAACTTCCTGTGTGGGTTTTCCTGGGATATTTACACATTTGATCTCCATTATCCTCCGCTTATTTTCGGTATCAGGAGGATTTTGTCCGAATCCCTTATTTTTTCAATGTTTTCGGTTGAGATTTTCATTCCCTCTTGGGTGACGGCAATACCACCGGTCATAATGTGCTTTAGGATTTCCGAAACGGCCACATCGATCGGGACATCCACTTCGGTATGCCCCCCACTTTCGAGCTTCCTCAACCGAACCATATGTCCATTATGATTAACAATTATAAAAGATTTGTGCTTGAAAATTCACTCAAGATGTCTTGCAGATCTCCATGCATTTACGCTTTCTCTGATCAAACTGTATCCCAATTTGGCTGTAAAATACAGAACGGCAATGAATATTATCCAAGAAAAGGAGTTCGGTATTACATCGTTGAGGAAGATGTGAGCGAGCAGCATGTAAGGTGTGAGCAAGATAAAGAAGAAAGATGTGTTAAACATAACCTTTCTGAAAAAGAGAGGCCAATACATCTCGCTGATTATCTGCTGGAACCCTTTGTAGGCTTCGTAATCCTTTGCAGCCACCGCAAGGATTGAATAAAAATTGTATTCTTCTATTTTTTCTTCTATTTTTTCGATGTTTTCTAAGTATCCTCTGAACAATTTTCTTAAGAGAAAACCCTCTATCCTCTCCGTAAGCAATATCACTCCGAGGGTGACCGCAAAAAAAATAATAGAGATCATGGTGGCAAGTGTATTCCGAAGAATCCAGCGAGGGTGTATCTAAGGCCGACATACAGTGCCAAAATTCCGAAGAGGACAAACAGTGCATCCATTGGAAGGTATTTCTGAGTCCTCGGTCCGATGTAGCTTCCTATCAGGATTCCGATCCATCCTATTACGATGGGTAGTGCGAACTCAACTCCCCTTGCAAGCCATCCCGCCAGAGCCGAGCACTGGTTGAGAAAGACAGTCAGAGCTGAAACGGCTGGTGCAATATACATCGGCCATCCGATTGCAACGAAGAAGGGGACTATTGCGAAGCCACCACCGACGCCCACCAAGGCTGCAATGAAACCGATCAGCAGACCGTAAATGAACGGCGCGTAGTTTTTAGCTATAAAGTGCTCACCGAAGAAATCGAACTCGACCTTGCTTAAAGAATACTTGACGTTCGTGATTCCCTCAAGCTCATGAAGTCTTCCCTCTTTTCTTAACTGCTCAACCCTCTCCCTGAATCTCTGGGCAGCTTCCCTTCCCTTGGACTTCGAAGCCTTCGCCCTTGGAGTGACCTGATAGAACATGTAGAACGCCACTACGAGGACGACGAGGCCGAAGAGTCCTTTATAAACGGCAACGCCCAATTTTCCGCCGGTTCCCCAGACTGCCGCTTGGGCACCGAGAACCATTCCCAAACCCATTGCAATTGCGGCTGGCCATACGAGTCTCTTTTGCGTATACCAGTTTATCGTGCTTGAGAGGGAGTTTAGCCATGTGAGGGCGGTGTTTGACATTCTGATGTTATCGGTTATGTATTTGCCCGCATCACTGTATAGACCTTTGCTGATCTTCACACCCTTTAGTTTGCTCGCCCAGTTTCCCAATCCAAGGATGGTTATGTGACCGAAGCCAGCCATTATCCCTCCGAACGCTCCGACGGTTGAGAATATCCAGCCGACCCAAATGCACCACAGGAAATAAATGATGGGGTTAATGGTTATCGTATGTCCCGCAATCTCTATCCAAGTTACCTCGATCATTACGCCTCCTCCTCTTTCGGTTCTCTGAATATCAGAAAGTTGCACAACTTACACACGTTGAATCCGGGATAGGTCTCTCCGGTTCTTGGGTAGGAAGCTCCACCGTAGTGAGCTGTTCTCTCAAGCAGTCTCCTTACCATGGGTTCGAAATGCTCCCATGGAACGTAGACGTTTATCTCTCCCTGCTCCGTTTTTCCAGAGGTGTAACTTGAACTGCACATCGGGACGACGTTGATCTTTCTGTTGTTGTATGTCCAGACTGCACCACCGCAGACCGCTGAGTTCATCATCAAATTCGGCTGAATCGGATGGATGTCAAGAGCTGAGGCGTAATCGTTGTAAAGGTGGTAACTCTGGAGAACATCGCAGATTATGTGAATCATATCGGGCTCGAATGTTGCTTTATGAAGGGGTGCAGTTGCAAAAGCTAAAAGCCCTTCGGGAAGTCTCGGCTTTGTTTTTACGAACTTCTCCGCCTGCTCTCTTCCCTTTGTATATTTTAGGTGGCTTTTTATTTCTTGTTCGTCCAGTTCTTTCCAGCCAAATAAATAGCGGGCGTTGCTACATCCAAGACTTCTCCTGTCTCCCAAAAGGACATCTCCTCTCTGTCTTGATGCCGCAGAGAAATGGCAAAACGTGAATGGATTGCAGGCTACCTTGTATTTTGTGCTACTTTTGAACTCATCAAGCTCCTCCTCGTCGTAGAAGAATTTCACTGCTACTGGATAGTATTTTAGTTTCAGCAGGTTCCTCAGTATGAAAACCATGTCCGCCTTGCTTAGCTTTCCCTTTGCGAGCATCGTTTCGGCGAATCTCCTGTCATCTAACAAAAGTTCGCTATCTATCGCATACATCTCCTGCATGCGGGGTGATCGTTCTTCGGATATTTATAGGTTTCGAATATTATCAAACCCATTTCTAAAAAATCGAAATATCAAAAAATTTGAAAACTGTTCGTTTTTCGGTAATCCAAAAACAGGATCTCCAAGAAGATTCTAAAAAAACCGTATACCAAATGTTTTTTAACAATTAAAGGACTTAGATCTTAGTTTATCCGAACGCATGAAATTTTGTCGTTGAAGTTGAAGATTTGTGTAACAATTTTTCATGAGGTTCTTCTAAAAGAAATTTATAAATATTCGAAACTTCAAAAAATTCGGTATCACCTAATTTCGTAAAGACACTCTTCATAAAAAGCCGCAAATAATGCTCTTGCATTTCTTGCAATGAAATCTGCATATTCTCTCATCCTCCTACTCTCCATAGAGAGCTTTGACGAGACAAAGAATATTTTTCTCTTGCTTTCGAGATCTTTTATATCTCTTATTTTAACGAGACCTACTTCGCAAGCTTTACAAACAGCGATGTAGGATGTTATTGCAACGCCAAGACCATTGCTGACGCTATGGATCTGAGAAAACAGATCCTCCACGACATAAGCTACGTTTAGATCTTCGAAACTTACACCGCTATTCTTTAATGCCTTTTTAAGACTTGTAGTTATTCCGTAGTTATCTGTAAGACCTATAACTGGGTATTCCATTACATCGCTGAGCGTGACAGTCTCCTTGTTGACGAGAGGATGGTTGGGCGGCACTATCAGCACCAATTTATCCATTCCTATCTCCTCTACGTATAGCCTATCTGTGTTGAGATTTTCCTCAAGAATGTCCCCTACGATGGCGAAATCGTAATCACCTCTCATTATACCTCTAGTGCATTCGTGGGCACCTCTGAGCTCAACCTTAACTTCAACTTCCGGATATTTTGCCTTCAAAAGTGTTTGAATATTGAAAACAACATTTATCCCGACCATCCCTGTGGCTATCACGATCTTTTTGCCTCCAATATTTGCAATCAGCTTTTTTGCCTCCTCTAAGCTACTAAGAACACTTTCAATGTTTTTCAGAGCAATTTTCCCCTCATCTGTTAGCTTTACACCGTTTACTCCTCTCTTGAGAAGAGTGGCTCCGTAAAACTCCTCAACAGCGTTAACCTGAAAGCTTACAGAACTGACGGAGATGTTTAGTTCCTTCGCAGCTTTCTTAAAGCTTCCCGTTTTCGCGACGGTTAAGAATGTCTTCATGAAATCCACTCTGACCATGACTTTTGAAATTTTGATAATGTATTTTAAGTTTTTTGTGATACTAAATTAATGGTAAAATTTAAAATTAATCGATATAAATCCGTTTAATGTTACCAGATGTCCAGTTGCTGAAGCCTGAAGTTGAGATAGGGCTAAGCAGGGTTGGTGCTAAAAATATCCGAAAACTCGTTCAGGTTAAAAGGGAATCAAAAAGACCTATCATTCTAATCTCAACTTTTGATGTTTACGTAGATCTCCCCTCCACGAGGAAGGGTGTAAACCTCAGCAGAAATTTCGAAGCTGTTGATGAGGTAATTGAGAGCCTTACACAGAATCCCGTCGAAAATATAGAGGATTTAAACCTCAGAATAGTTGACGAACTTTTGAAGAAACATGAATACGCAACAAAAGCCGAGGTATTAATGGAAGCTGAATACATTTTGAAAAAGAGAACTCCTACATCCAATCAGAGAACTCAGGAGGTCGTCAAGATTTACAGCGAAGCCGCAAAGTGGAGAAGTGGAAAAACAAAAGTCTTCGTTGGTGCCGAAGTTTATGGGATAACAGTCTGTCCATGCGCTCAAGAGCTAATAAAAGCTTACGTTACGGATGAATTGAAAAAAGCGGGATATAACGAAAATCAGATAAGCGAAATTATACGGATTATCCCGCTCGCATCCCACAATCAGAGGGGAAGGAGCTTTGTAAAAGTAGAGATAAAAGAAAATTTCAAGCCGAGAATTGAGGATATAATTGAAATAGCAAAATCCGGGATGAGTTTTGAGATTTACGAAATTTTGAAAAGATCGGATGAGCTTGAGGTCGTTAAAGAAGCCCACAGGAATCCGCGTTTTGTTGAAGATGCCGTCAGAATCATGGCAAAGAAAGCTGTTGAGATGTTCAAAGAGGCTCCGAATGACGTTCTTGTATATTTCAGACAGATAAATGAGGAGAGCATCCACCAGCATGACGTTCTTGCCGAAAGGCTTGCTACAATAGGTGAGCTTCGGGATGAATTGGGTTAGCCTTTTCTTGATTTTCCTGATCATCGCACCGACGACCGCATGTAAAATTCTTGAAGTTTATCCGAATCCCTACGGAGATGAAGGGGCGGAATACGTTAAGGTTTGGTGTGATGGATCCTGCATTTTCACAGACGGAGAAGATAACTTCACAGTAACGGGGACGGCATACATAGCAAGGAACTCAACAGCTTTTATGGAAAAATTCGGATTTTATCCCGACTTCGAAGGGATAAAGCTATCTAACAGCGGGGAGGACATTTACTTAATCTGCGACAATAAAACGGACAGATTTAACTGGAAATTTTATAAGGATGAGGGTGTAATATACTACAGAACCGATAGGGGCTGGGATTTCAGATACGAGGACTGGAGCCAGTTCAGTCCAGTCAGAGATTACGTCAGGGGGTCGATAATAATCACACCAGCGGAATACACCTTAAAAGGAAATGGGATTGTCGCGTCCTACTTTGTGGTGGAGGAGGATAACTTCAAAGGAGATTTTGAATTTATCGTCGATGCAAGTCCAGTAGGCGGAATACCCTTAGAGGAGTATATTCTCTCAAAAAAATACAAGTTCCACTTCCTTTCGTCCAATTCCTACAAGAATTTCCACTATAAATTCGCCGTTATCGGAGACAGGGTTGTGATTACGACTGAGAACTGGAAATGGGATAACAGAGGAGTAATCGTAGATTTCAGAAGCGAAAAGGTTGCGGATTTACTGAGAGAGGTTTTCTACAACGATCTCAAATACGAAAGCGAAATGGGAAAGGTGGATGGATCTAAAGAAAGCGGAAATGGAAGGGGAAAGAAAATAGATTTCGAAGCTGAGATCGAGGTTCATGTAATGCCCGACAGCAATCCCGTTTTCGATTTTATAGAAAATTCTCAGGATTATCTTTACATAGCGGCACCCTACATCAATCCCGAATGGTTCGAAGGAGCACCCCTTATAGATGCTATAGAAAACGCATCCAAGAGAGGTGTTGAGGTAAAGGTCATGCTAAACGATTACGATAGAAACCTCAAGGTGGCTAAGCTTCTCAATTCAATCCCGAACGTCAAAGCGAAGATGGTGAAATCGGCGGAGTTCGATGAGCTGCACGCGAAATATTTTGTGAGTGACGGGAAAGTCCTGATCACTACTGCAAATCTGAACAAATACGGATTAAAGTTGAATAGGGAGATTGCCGTTGTTATATACGATCATAAAGTTGAAAAGTTTATGAAGAATGTTTTTCTTGAAGATTGGGAGAACAAAAGGGAGCTTAATGCCGTTTTCTCGCTAATCTCCTTAGGATTTGTTGTGTTGATCGCACTCTATTTCATAAGACGTATCAACAAATAATAATATATTCAGTGTTGTCCAATCATTTGGGATGAAAGTATACTTGGAGACCTACGGATGCACAATGAATCAAGCGGATTCGGATCTGATTAGAGGTGTTCTCAGCAGAAAATATCAGTTAGTTGATAGAATCGATGAAGCCGAAATCGCCGTCATAAACACGTGCGGTGTTATAGAATTCACCGAGAGGAAAATCCTTCGAAGAATGGAGGAACTGAAAAGAAGAGGGAAGATAGTCATAGCGGCAGGTTGCCTCACGAAAATCGCGAGAGATAGGGTATCAAAAATCTGCGATGCCTTGGTCAGCCCAGATAACATTCATCTGATCGATGGAGTTGTAGAAAAGGTGCTAAAGGGAGAAAAAGTCGAGCTATTATCCCCGAATAAGATCGATAAGGCTAGTCTGCACGGATTAAAGAGAAGACTGAACGATAACGCTATTGCGATAGTTTCCATATCCGAGGGTTGTTTGGGGAAGTGTAGCTACTGTGCGACAAAGATGGCGAGAGGACATCTGAGAAGCTTTTCCATTGAAAATATAGTATCAGAAATCAGAGAGGTTGTCAATGCGGGATACAAGGAGATTCAACTGACTTCTCAGGATACCGGAGCTTACGGATTGGATAAGGGATACACCCTTGTGGATTTGCTCGAAAAGATTTCTGAGATTGAGGGAGAATTCCGCGTGAGAGTCGGAATGATGAACCCACAGCACGTGATAAATATCATAGACGATCTAATTAACGCATTCTCAAGTGAGAAGATTTACAAATTTATTCACGTTCCAGTTCAGAGCGGAGACAATAGAGTTCTTGAGGATATGCGTAGAGAATATACCGTGGAGGATTTCATAGAAATCGTAAGATTGTTTAGGAAGCATTTTGATGATGTAACGCTTTCCACAGACATAATTGTGGGATTTCCGACTGAGAGCGAAGAAAGCTTTTGGAAGAGTTATGAATTGATAAAAGAAGTGAAACCAGACATAGTGAACATAACAAGATTTTCACCGAGAAAGGGGACTTTAGCCGCAAAAATGAAAGACATTCCCAATTGGATTAAAAAAGAAAGAAGCAGAAAGCTAACAGAGTTGACGAGAAAGATTGGATTGGAAAACAACATTAAATTTGTAGGTAGACGAGAGAGAGTTCTGATTACACGAAAGGGTAAGAAAGACACTCTGCTATCGAGAACAGATTCTTATAGACCCGTCATTATTAACAGGGGATGTATTGGGGAATTCACAGATGTGAAGATTTGTGGGGCTACCTTCAATTACTTAAAAGGTCTTGTTTGTTAAAGAGAAAAAAATATCATACCTCTCACGAATTGAAAAGCATGAAAAAAATCCTGTTAACAAACGATGACGGTCTTTATTCCTCCGGATTGAGGGCAAGCTATAATGTTTTGAAGAGGCTCGGTAAGACTTACGTCATAACTCCCGCTGTTCAGAAAAGTGGAGTTGGTAGAAGCATTTCTATAATGGAACCGATAAGGGTGAATGAAGTAAAAATTAATGGCATCAAGATTTTTGCTGTGGATGGGACGCCAACAGACGCTGTGATAATTGGTATCCATGAGATAATTGGTGACATTCCCGATTTAGTTGTATCGGGGATAAATTTGGGAGAAAATCTATCCACAGAAGCCGTCACGACGTCGGGGTCGGTCGGAGCCGCTTTAGAAGCGGCAACTCAGGGAAGCAAAGCGATAGCCATAAGCATGGAGCTATCGGATCATCTTAAGTTTGAATCCTTCTTAGAATCCGTAGACTTTTCGAACGCCGAAAGAGTTTTAGAAATGGTCGCATCCAAGATTTTAAAGGCGGGACTTCCCGAAGGTGTTGATCTTTTCAATATAAACGTTCCGGAAAAATGGAATGGGGAGATAGTATTCACAAGACTTGCGAGAAGGCTCTACAGAACAAGAATAGATGTGAGATTCGATCCGCGGGGGAGGCGATATTACTGGATACACGGGATCGAGGTGGAGAATGCTGAACCCGATACGGATATTCACGCCCTTAGAAGTGGAAGGGTTTCGATAACACCTCTCTCTCTTGATATGACCGCAAGAGTTGATTTCGAATCCCTTAAGAGGTGGTTTGATGAAGCTTAAAGCAGCGAAAAAGGCTTTAGAGCTAATTAAAGATGGGATGGTAGTCGGACTTGGTAGCGGGACTACAACAAAGCTCTTTATAGAGGAACTGGGCAAAATTGTCAGAGAGGGATACGATATTCTTGCGATTCCGTCGTCGTTCGATTCACATCTGCTCGCTGTTGAGAACGGGATCCCGTTAACGGATCTTTTCCAGCATCCCGAAGTGGATATCTACATCGATGGAGCCGATCAGGTGGATAAGGATTTTAATTTGATAAAAGGAGGGGGAGCAGCTTTAACGAGAGAAAAAATCTTAGCTCATGCTTCAAAGAAGTTCTACGTAATAGTAGATGAGAAAAAGCTTACCGAAAAGTTATCCATGCCGATCCCCATTGAGGTGTTACCCTTTGCATACGGATTTGTCAAAAAGAGGATAGAGGAAATGGGATTCCAATGCGAATTAAGGGATGCCAAAGGCAAGCTCAGACCGGTGATCTCAGATAACGGAAATTTCATAGCCGATGTGTATGCCGGGGTAATAGAAAACCCGGAGAAGTTAGAGAAAGAGCTCAAAATCGTTGGTGTGATCGAAAACGGACTTTTCCCATCAAAAATTGTCGATGGAGTAATAATCGGAAGGAAAGAGGCTGCTGAAATCATATTGAACTACTAATTTCCAGACCTAATCAAACCCAAAAACGTAACCAAACTTCCTTATCAAGTCGTATCCATTATTAAACTTACCGGATACTTTTATCATAGCAAAATCTGTTCCGTAAACAGTTGTAGATCCCACTGTCACTAATAGCCCATCGTGTTCGGCTTTCAAGACTTTATACGGCTGATGAGATCTTATCACGATTTTCAAATTTAGGCACTCAAGAAATCTTTTTGTGGCTTTTTTTCCAAAGATAAATCCAATTCCTCTCTGGAAATTGGGGATGCACTTATCATCCTCCCACGGGTCGTTCCACATTAGTTCGATCTTGGCTTCCTCCCTTTTTAAATCTCTAAGGGACACACCTTCTTCCAAGATTCTGCATGATTTCGTGTAAATCCCGCCGTGAACTGCAAACACCTCGTTGTTAACAACAGCACATGTGGGGAGGGTCTCCCAAAGCTCATTCAGTTTTTTGTATGTTTCTTTATCCAATTTATCAGGCAAATCGTGGGGAAAAACATCTCTGCTTTCGTGATTTCCTCTTAAAAGGATGAAATCTCCGTTGATGTAACCTTCAAGGAGTGCTCGATAGACATTTACTGGATCGTCTCCCCGATCCCCGTAATCTCCTAAGAATATTGTTAAGCCTTCTCTCTCCTTTAAAATTTTCTTTAAGGCTTTGTAATCTGCATGTATATCTCCGATGATCGTGTATTTTTCTGTGTGGATCTCGATTATATCTTTACCTCCTATCTTTAGAGCTTCGTCTATTAGTTCTAACATTATTAATTACTAATCGAGTTCTAATTTAAAGTTACCGAAAGATTAATATATTACCCAACCAATGCAACCAGAAAGGTGGGTGAATTCGGATGAATGATACTATAAAAGAGAGAGCCATAAGCCTTGCAAAGGCAATAGCTGAGAGTGAGGAGTATATCAACTTCCTCGATAAAGAGGACGCTCTAAAAAAAGATGAGAAAGCTCAGAGCTTGTTGGCAGAATTCCAAGAAAAGCAGCAGGAATTTATCTCCAAGCGGTTGATGGGTGAAGTGGACGAAGAGCTTTTAAGTTCATTAACCGAGCTACAAGCAAGATTAAACGAATTGAATAGCGTTAAAGAGTTTATGGACGCTTATACGAAGTTTGTAGATCTTCTTGGGAAAGTTGGAGATTTAATAAGCGAACAACTTGAATTTGATTTTGGAGAAGCTTATAGAACTTAACATTTTTAAATATCTCCTTATTTTTTACCCTCGATGACCGAGGTATCCTTAAAGGAGATTGCAGAAGTCCTTGTTACGATTAGAAATAAACTTGTCCGTATAATCGCGATCATTGTAGCTGGGTGGGTTGTCAGTTTCACATTCATCGCAGATGCAATTATAACGGCTGTAGAGGAAATAAAACCTGAAGGTGCCAAGCTCATCTACAAAGCTCCTCTTGAAGGTTTGATACTTAAGTTAAAACTCTCTCTTTTCATAGGGTTCGCTCTTGCGATTCCTTACATTATTTACTTAATTTACAGAACGTTAAAGGAAAGAACAGCTCTCACGATTTCTATAAGGAAGAGTAACCTGCTTTTATATGTTACCACATCTATTTTTCTATTCTCGATGGGGATCGCATACGGTTACAAAATTATGTTGCCAATCTTTTTGGAGTTCCTATACAAATCAGCGGAAAGTCAGGGGGTTTTATCCTATTACTCCCTCTCGGAATACGTAACGTTCGTCGTGTTAATGTTATGCGTATTCGGTTTGATCTTCCAAATGCCACTTATAATGTATATCACGATAAAGAACAGAATTGCAACTCTCGAAACTTTCAAATATTACAGAAGACATTTTTACGTAGCTTTTTTCACATTCGCGGCTATTGTAACACCTCCAGATATTTTTACACAGCTTATGGTCGGTGTTCCTATGGTAATCTTTTACGAACTGAGCTTGATTATCATAGGGTTGATCACGTAACATATTTATGCTGATACGTCCTACATTATTAGGGGGCTCGTAGCTCAGAGGCAGAGCGCCGCATTCGCAATGCGGAGGCCCCGGGTTCAAATCCCGGCGAGTCCACTTTAAATTTTTTGGGAAAACCTTTATCTTTTAAAAGGTATTACCATCTACAATGAGTCGTGCGGAAAAACTAACCGACCAGATAATGGAAAGACTGAAAAGCCTCAACGTTCGGGTTAAAAGGGATGAAGTTCTCAAAAGAATGAGGCTTCTTGTTGATGAATTTAAAGTTCCCGAAAGCGAAGCTGTCAGAACGATAATGAATTATCTTGCAAGGGAGTATGGAATTTCAAGAGAAGAATTATTTGTTAGAGAAGCTCCCTTGGTAAAGATATCTGATATAACAAAGCCGAATCAGTGGATAAGTCTCAAAGCGAAGGTTGTTCAACTATGGGATCCCACATCACCTAACGTTTCTCAAGTGGGTTTGATAGGAGACGAAACAGGGATAATTAAATTCGTTATATGGGCAAAGGCTGGAATGCCCGAAGTTGAGGAGGGAAAGAGCTATCTCTTCAAAAATGTTGTCACTGACAGCTTTCAGGGAAGATTGCAGGTAAACGTGACGAGGACGAGTAGCATCACCAAGATCGATGAGGATATCCAGCTTCCACCAAGGGAAATCGAGATCGTCGGAGCTTTGGTAGCTTTCCAACAGAATAGCGGATTAATTAAAAGATGTGAACATTGCAATCGTGTCTTAACGAAGGGTGTCTGTCCCATTCACGGAAAAGTTAAGGGATACGACGATCTAAGGATTAAAGGTGTTTTAGATGACGGAGAGAACGTTTACGAAATCATATTAAACGAAGAGAACGTTAAAAATCTGACGGGAATAGGATTAAAAGAAGCGATAAAAATCGCCCAAGAAAATCTCGACAGGAGTGCAGTCCTAAACGAATTAAAATCAAAGCTTCTTGGTAGATATCTCAGAGTTAAAGGAATAAAAGGCGGTCGATACCTTTTGGTAAGGGAGGTTGAATTCTTTAAACCTAAGATAGAGGATCTTGAAAAATTGCTGGAGGTTTTGGCATGATTAGAAAAAGAGAAGTGGCGAAGAGAGTCTTCGCCTACGAGCTTGTGAGATCCACGCATCAGATTGAAGATAGTGGATTGAAGTATGTTTTGACTCCCACAGGTGAAAGAGCCAACAGAATTTTCAGTGTTGCAGTCTTACTGGATAAAGAAGAGATTGGTGCTGACACAAATCAGTGGAGGTTAAGACTTTCCGATCCAACGGGAAGTTTCTACGCTTACGTGGGGAAATATCAGCCTGAAGCTCTTGAGATCGTGGCAGACATAGATGTCCCGGAACTCATTGCGGTAGTCGGTAAAATCCGAGTTTTTGAGGGACTTTCAAAGAAATTGGTATCGGTCAGACCCGAAAATATAGCCGTCGTTGACATACCTGTAAGAGATTATTGGGTAATCGAAACGGCAAAGAAGACCTTTGAAAGGATAAAGGTGATGGAAAAAGAGGGAAGTGAAGACGCAAAGCTCGCCAAACAAATTTATAATCCAGATCTGAATGAATACAAAGAGATGATACGAAAAGCCTTGGAAACAGTAAAAGAGGACTTTGAAATCGTTGAGGAGATAGAAAAAGTAAAAGAAGAAGAGGAAGAGGAATTTGAATTCCCGGGTTTTGAATTTGAGGAGGAAGATTTTGATCTTTCAGACATTTTTGAGGAGGAGTGAACATGGCGAGGAGGGTTTCCGAAATATCCACTTCTCTTATAAGAAAGATGTTTGAAATCGTAGAAAGAGCTAAGAAAGAGGGCAGGGAGGTAATCTCCCTATCAATCGGAGAACCCGATTTCGATACTCCCTTAGAGGTTATTGAAAAAGTATACAGATACATGAAAGCCGGCTACACCCATTACACCTCAAATATGGGATTGGAGGAATTAAGGGTGCAAATTGCCGAAAGATACGGAGTTGAAAGCGATGAGGTCATGGTTACGGTGGGAGCGAGCGAGGCTTTGCTTAACGCATCCTTAGCCTTTATTGAACGTGGATCATCAACTTTAATTCAAACTCCCGGATTTTTATCTTACTTCACCTACGCTAAGCTCTGTGAATCAAAGATATACGAATTGAAGACTTACGAAACAGATTTCAAGATATCTCCTGAGATTATCGAGGATGTTCCGAGCGATTCGTCGGTCGTCTTTTTGAATTACCCTAACAATCCGACTGGAGCCGTAATGAATGGAAGAGAACTCAGAGAGATTTACGAAATCTTCTCTGAGAAAAAAGTTCTCGTAATAAGTGATGAAGTTTACGATCAAATATACTATGATGTGAAACCGGGAAGTCTGGCTGGCGAGGAAAACGCCGTCGTCATTAACGGGTTCTCAAAAACCCTTGCAATGACAGGATGGCGGATAGGATTTGTAATAGCAAGAAAAGAACTGCTAAACGAAATGTTGAAGATTCACCAAGTTAATGGTGTCTGTGCTCCCGCTTATGCTCAAAAGGCTATTGCAGAAATTCTTGAAGAAAAAAAGGACAGGGAAATTGTTAAAAAAATGGTAAGCGAATTCAGAAAGAGAAGGGATTTCGTTTACAGTAGACTGAGAAAACACTTTAAAATCGTCAAACCAGAAGGAGCGTTTTACATGTTTCCCAAAGCCTACAACGGATTTGTTGAAGATATCCTTCAACAAAAGGGAATTGCACTGACTCCCGGAGAAGCTTTCGGAAGCGATGCCGAAGATTACTTTAGACTTTCCTACGCCACTTCAATGGAGAACTTAAAAAAAGCAGTTGAAAGAATTGAGGAATTTGCAGAGAGTTTATAGATTAAGTGATTTATCGTTACGAATGTGGCCCTAAACTTTTCTTTTTATAGCGATGAAATAGACCACCAATTGATTAATTACGAAAACTTAATATAGAGTTCTAAGAATTCATAAAACATGATATACGTTGTAGGGCATAAAAATCCAGACACCGATAGCGTCTGTTCTGCAATTGTTTTTGCGCATCTACTGAACGAATGGAAAAATAAGGGTGGTTTAGTAAAATTTGACGAAGAAGCAGTCCCCGTTATACAGGGGGAGCCAAATCCAGAAACCAAATACGTTCTTGAGAAGTTTGGAATAAAGGTTCCAGAAATCATGACAGACGCTGAAGGAAAAAAGGTAGCCTTAGTGGATCACAGCGAAAAAGTTCAGGCTCCCGATAATATCGATAAGGCGGAAGTCGTTGCCATTGTTGATCACCATAAAATCGGAGATGTAACAACACCAAACCCGATTCTGTTCGTAAATCTTCCGATCGGAAGCACGGGGACGGTTTTAAAGCTCCTTTTTGATTGGACTGGCGTTGAAATACCAAAGGATTTGGCAGCCTTAATGCTCGCCTCAATACTGAGTGATACTGTGATATTCAAGTCAGCTACCACAACAGACATGGATAAAAAAGTATCTGAAGAACTCGCTAAAATCGCGGGTATTGACAACATACAAGAATTTGGAATCGACATCAAATCGAAGCTTTCGGATGTTAGCGGTCTTTCCGCAAGAGAGATAATCACAAGGGATTTCAAAGACTTCGACATGTCAGGGAACAAGGTCGGTGTTGGGCAGATTGAAGTCGTAGACCTGAAACTGGTTGAAAACAGAGTAGATGAACTCCTTGACGAAATGAAAAAAATGAAAGAAGAGGCTGGATACGCTGGAATTTACCTCATGCTCACGGATATAATGAAGGAGGGGACACTTCTTCTCGCAATAGTAGATGATGAGAGCGTTGTAGAAAAGGCGTTCGGCAAGAAACTTGAAAACAACAAAGTTTGGCTTGATGGCGTGATGAGCAGAAAGAAGCAGGTAGTTCCACCCCTCGAGAACGCCTATTCCTCTTAACTTTTTTTATGATAAAGAAAATTTTATTCCCAACCGACTTTTCAGATGCTTCTAAGATCGGAACGGAAGCCGTCAAAAAGCTTAAACAAATCGGTGTAGAAGAGGTTTGTTTAACTCATGTTATCGATTTGAACAAGATTATAGGTCCCGTTTCCGGGGTAGATATCCCCACAGTAATAGAAAACTACGAAAAGGAGAGTTTAGAAAACCTGAAAAAATTTGCTGAAAATCTCAGAGATTTCAACGTAAAGATTATTCCACCAAAAGTGGGAGACCCCGCATCAACAATATGCGATATTGCGGAAGAGGAAAACGTGGACATGATAGCAATACCCTCTCACGGTAAAGGTCTGTTAGCGGAAATCCTTCTCGGAAGCGTCTCAGAGGGTGTCGTAAAGAAATCCCGAAAACCCGTTTTTGTTATCAAGTTCAAAGATGTCAAATTTGACGATTTTTTCAAAAGAATTCTCTACTGTTACGATTTCTCAGAAAATGCAAATAAATTGAGGAATTACGTCAAACTTTTTGCAAAGATTGGCGGTGAGGTTTTAATAACCCATGTAATCGAGAAAGGCAAGCTGGAGGATGAGAAATTAAAGCATCTTGATATCATCAGGGAGGAATTCGAAAATGCAAAAATAATTTTGAGGGAAGGTGTTCCCTATAAAGAGATACTCAGAGTTGCTGACGAAATGAATGCTACCCTGATCGCGATGGGTCACAGCGGAGAAGGTCTTTTAAGATATTTAGGTGGAACATCCTACAACGTCGTAAGAAGGGCGAAAATCCCAGTCTTCGTTTATAAGACATGATAACTCTGACAACATCAAGAGATCCTGCAAGAAGAACGAGAAGCTTTGCAAAGGTCATATCAAGATACATGAACTGGAGATACGTTCAGAGAGGTAAACGGGGATTGGAAGATCTACTACAAGAGTTTAATCATCTTATAATGGTCAGAGAGATCAAGGGAAATCCAGCTTTTTTAGACATTTTTATCGATCAGCGGAAGATCCTGACTATCAGAATGAACGTTGGTATTATCAGGAAGGAGAAATTCGACGACAGTCCCGTTTATTTCACAGGTGATCTTGATTTCGATCCCCTTCTTTTGGGAGCATTACCAAAGACAAAAGCGGGGGAGAAGTTCGCCTTAAAATACGATTTACGAAAAGTTGTCAGAGTTAAGAAAAAAAGGGATCTGGAATTCTACTTCGACGACAAGCTTGTCCTGACGATGAAGATATTGGGTGTCCGGCATGAAGGGAAGGATAGTCTTGGAAAATGATGACAACGAAATAATCGAAAAAGTTTTTGTGGACGTATCCGAAGAGAGTAGAAGCAAAGCGAAAATTTATTTAACTCAAAATAAGCTTGTGATTGAAATTGAAGCCAAAGACTTTAATGCTCTAAGAGCGAGCGTGAATTCGTATTTGAGATTGATTAGAGTCTGTGTAGAAACCTTAGAGGTGATAAAAAATGGGTGAACTTCCCCCACAAGTTCAGAATATTGTCGCTCAGCTTCAGCAATTGCAACAACAGCTTCAGTTAGTGGTCACGCAGAAAGCTCAGGTTGAAGCCCTCATCAAGGAAACACAAGATGCTTTGAGCGAACTGGAAAAGTCGAAGGAGGATTTCGCATACAAAGCCGTTGGAAACGTTATGGTAAAGCTTGAGAAGTCCGAAGTCATAAAGGATCTGAAGGAGAAACTCGAAACCTACGAAGTCCGAAAGAGCATGCTCGAAAAGCAAGAGAATAAACTGAGGGAGAGACTGAGCGATCTCCAGTCCAAACTGCAAGCAATGCTCGGCGGAACACAAGCTGGTTAAATTTTTCTTGCAACGTAAAGACAGAGCAGAGCCAAAACAATTTCAAATCCGGGAGCTTTCTTTTCAATTTTTTCTTCCGACGGCTGGCCGGATTCCCATTCCTCCACCCATTTCGATATATTCTCAAGGGCGTAAACCAATCGATACGAAGGTCTGTCGATTATATCGGAGTCTATTACATAGACACGCCCCTCTTTGACAGCCCTCAAATCGGATAGCTCTTTTAAAGCCCATTCGTAGAGAATGTCCCTCCCACCGCCCATTCCAGATCCGCTGTTAACGATTATAATGTCCGGATCCTTCGATATCAGCTCCTCGTAGCTGACGATTTTCCACCCATCCAAATCGTCGAAGGCGTTTATCCCGCCGGCAAGTTCTATAACATCGTCGGCGAAGGTTTTGTTTCCGCTAACCCAAATCGGATCGTTCCAAATTATGTGGGCGATCTTGGGTTTTTTCTTGTAATTTTTTGTTTTTTCCTTTATTTTCTCCACTTCGCTTTTCATCCAGTTGATTAACTTCGTCGCATTTTCCTCTTCTCCAATAACTCTCCCGATCGTCTCAATACATCTCATAACATCGTCGATATTCCTCGGATTTAGGGAGATTACCTTTATACCAAATCCCCTTAGAACTTCAACAACCTCTCGCCCGTTTCCGTAAGCGGCAAACACAACATCCGGATTTAGTGCTATGACCTTCTCGATATTTACCGTGGAATAACCACCAATACTTGCTATCAAACCGGCTTTTTTCATTTCAACAACTTCTGGAGGGTAGTTGCAATAATCGGTAACACCAACAACCCTGTCTCCGGCACCGAGGGCGAAAAGAATCTCGGTATTGCTCGGAGCCAATGAAACTATCCTTTTGGGGGTTTCATTTATCACAGTTACGTATCCAAAATCGTCCACGATCGTGAGTGCATGAACGTTTGCGATTAAAATAAAAAACAATAAAAAAATCAAAGATCTCATCTTCTCATCCTCAATGCAATGAGGGTTGAAAGAACTGCTAACAGAATCGAGAATCCGGGAGTTTTTGTTTCTGTAACTGTCTCAGTTGGTGTTACGGTTGTTGTTTTAACTGTTGTGGTCGGTGTTGTCGTTACAGATATTGTCTCGGTTGGTGTCACGGTTACGTTAATGAATTCTGTGACCTTAATCGGATGGGGCTTCCCTAAGAGAGCCATAATCGCACATACGGTCATGTATCCCGGATTGTCCGTTATGAAGTTGGTGTATTTGAAGTGACCGTCCTCCTCCTGCAAACTCAAAAGATGATCAACAACGCTTGTGTTGTTTCTCTTCCAGTCTACTGGATTAATACCAGCGGCAACCAACGCTTGAATCGTCCAAGAATCGCTTGCAGCGTTGCTTGACGATGTTCCAAAGTATCTCATACCTCCGTCATCATTCTGACCGGTCTTCAGATAATCGAGAGCCTTTTGGATCACATCTGAATCCCTTGGCACTCCCGCCGCAATCAAAGCTTGGATTGCTGCCGCAGTATCATCGTAATCACTTAGCTCACCAACAGCCCAAGCGAAACCTCCGTCCTCGTTTTGCTGCGACTTCAGCCACTCAACCGATTTGTTTACATCCTCTCCCACCGAGATCAGGGCGATTATTCCCCATATAGTAGTGTAGATGTAATCACCGATCTGCCCGTCCTCTTTAATCTCGCTTTTCAGCTTTGCCACCAAATCGACACCAGCAAAGCTTCTTGGATTTTCTCCTGCATAGACTAAAGCGAGGATAGTTCTTGCGAAATCAGCCGTCCCCATCTTTGGAAGCTCGTCCTTTAAGTTTTCTCTGAGATAATCTATCGGCGATTTGTTATTTCCCACGACCTCGTGGGGATCTTCCCCTGCAGCTACCAACGCCATGATTGCCCAAGATGTTGCGCTGATGCTGCTATTATCTCCCGGATTGCCGAAACCTCCATCCTCTTTTTGGAGTCCTTTAAGATAATCCAAAGCTTTCTGGATCCTTTCATCTGTTATGTTCAAGGGAAAACCTTTCCACTTTATTGCAATGGCAAAAAGACTCGTGTTTTTTATTTTCGCACTAAAGATGTAGTGGGTCTCGTTTTCTGTGAAGTTTGTCGGAATGAAAATCCATTTTTTATCGAACTTTGCCAAAAACACATCGTTTGGAGAGGCGTTATATTTACCGAGGATATCTTTGCTCAATGAAAATTCTATTTCGATTGGAACCGTTTTGTTAACATCAATATCAAAACTCTCCAAAACGTATGCATGGAGATTGATGAATTTTATCCCCGCTTGCTTTACCTCCTTAACTTTGATCGAAGCCGTCTCGTTTACCCTTATCTTAAGGGGAATTGTAAGATTCACCTGAGTGAGATTCTCCTGAATCTCCCTTGGCTGTTCCGGTGTAGTTGTCGCTTCACTACCGCCGCCTCCTCCACCGCCGCCACTCGGAGGATTCCAATATATGCTCACATCAAAAGTCCAATCGCTATACGTTTTGAGAGTGATTTTATACGGTGAAGTTTCAGGTGTTTCACTCATACTCCTTGAGAAATACCAAACAACTTCATCCCCAGCATTCAGTTCGTATTTGTCTGCACCTACTCCCGGTATCTCTCCGTTAACCGAATACATCCATCCTGAGGTTCCTCCGAGATATCCGGTGCATACTCCCTTAATGCAGTCTACGAACAGTCCGTAATCCCACTTTTTAATCGTTACATCAAATCCCTTTTCTTTGGATGCTTTTATCAAAATCCCCAAAGCGGTTCGGTAATTTACATCTACCTGATCACCGTTGACAGTGATTTCAACAGTCCCCGAGGGAAGATAATAGTCACCCAATCCACCGCCACCACCGGTGGGACGTTCAACAATATCAATGATTTTCGATGTTCTTTCGTCACCGCTTATGGCTTCTACGTATAACTTCCCTTGGATTGAGGGGGTGAAATAAACCGTCGTTCCGTTGGCATATATCGGTGTCCCGTTGTTCATTCTAAGGATTATAAAAGCTGGCTTGTCGGCTTTGATCTCCATCTTTTCACCGACGTAATTCCCTTCAACG
This sequence comes from uncultured Archaeoglobaceae archaeon, assembly GCA_965561205.1. Classification (GTDB taxonomy): domain Archaea; phylum Halobacteriota; class Archaeoglobi; order Archaeoglobales; family Archaeoglobaceae; genus Geoglobus. The sequence continues at coordinate 33,156 of CBEWZU010000013.1, forward strand.
GTGATCGTAAGAGCGTAAGCACCTTGCAGGCTCAGCAAAAGAATTAAAAAAACCAGCAATGCCCTCCTCATCATTTCACCTCACTCTCGACCTCATGGCTCCATGTTAGGATTTTCTCCGGATAGTCTTCGAATCGGTATACTCCAGCATACAGTTTATAATCACCAGTAGTCGCTTTCTGAGGGACGTGGATAAGAACGGGGACTCTAATCTCCTCGTAAGCCTTTGCGTAGAACGTGGAGATACCCGCTAAAGACTCTCCCTCTTCATTTAATCCACTGACGACAATGACAAACCATCCATTGTCCGCAGTCGTTATATCAACCCAAACGGTGATATTGCCGCCCCTAAAGCCATCAGAAGCCGTAAAGTTATTTATCTTCACTTCAACTACCTTTGTGTTGATTTTAAGCACTACAGAGGCATTTTTAGGTGTTGATGTCCAAGAACCGTAATACCAGTAGACGACGTCTCCGTCTTTCAGTTCGTATCGATTGGCACCTACGGATGGCATCGGCCCCTCAGGATAGTTAACCCAATACATCCAGTAATTTCCTTTGTAACCATTTTCAAGTCCGAATATCGACTCAACGAGTAGAGAACCGTATTCGGCATACCAACTGTCGTCAAGGGTATACTCAAATCCTATTGAATCGGAGCTTGCGTAGTGTAGGGTGGCGATAGCGGTCGTGTTATTGATGAGGTATTCGTTTCCGTTAACGATTTCGGTGTAATTACCGATTGTTAAGGTGACGTTTATCTTTACCAATCCCGATGAATTAAAGCAGTAAACGTAACCGTTATCGGCACCTATGAAGAGTTTATCACCAGCTAAGAATGGCGAGGACATTATGTTGTAGTAGCTACCCTCCGGCGGTTTCAACCTGTAGAACCACAGGAGCTTCCCGTTGAAGGCATTAACTGCATATATCGTCCCCTCAGGTGTGTTTGTGGCGAAATAGACGACTCCGTTAGCCACCGCCGGTGATGAGTCTATCTTGCCATTCGCTTCAAAAATCCATTCAACCTCTCCGTTTGAAGCATTAAAACAGTAGAGCTTACCATCCCTTGATCCTATATAGACATTCCCGTAGGCTATCGCTGCCGTAGATAGAGATCCGTTGAAGGGAACGCTCCACGCTTCCGTTCCATCAAGATTTAGAGCGAACAATCTGCTATCAGTTGCAAAGAATACTTTATCGTATCCTATCGATGGGGTGTTTGTCACTCCGCTAACGCTGTAATTCCAGACTTCGTTGAGGTTTTCATCTAAGCAATAAAAGCTGTTGTTTCCAGCGAAAAATATCCTCTCATCGTATGCAGACGGAGACGTGTAGGGGGAGATCTCTCCACCTGTTGTAAAATTCGCAATGACCGTCCCGTTTTCATCAAGCTTCCACAACGTCCCGTTAGAGAACGTGGTGATGTAGAGGCTACCGTTATAGTAAAGGGGAGATGATGCAATACCCCACCATGAAGGAGATAATTCGAGCTTGATTGACTTCTCAACCGTCCCATTGAAAGCATTCACGAAGTAAAGATCCCCCGACAAAGAGCCAACGACAACCTTCCCGTTAACGATTGTTACGCTTGAGGCTCCAGTGATATTCCCGTTCCTCCAGACGATGCTCCCGTCACTTGCATCGAGACAGTATAGACCCGGGCTCCAAGAACCCCATCCATACCAGTTTGTTACGTAAACGTATCCTTCATAATAAACGGGTGATGAATCCACAAGTCCGGTGATGTTTGTTTTCCACAACAATGAAGGGATTATTTTTTCGCTCGTAAAATTTCCAGTTCTCTGCACGTCTCCGTGAAATGTCGTCGCACAGGCGTTTCCCACTATGATCAACAACAGTATTGGAAGCCATCGCATAGCATGCCTTGATTATTGGCTATATAAAGTTATCCATTTTATTTTACATTGAGTCAAATAATGTTACCACTTCGAGAGACTTTTCTTCACTCCTTTTTTCACAGCTACCCAAATTCTCTTTCCTAAATCACTCGCAGGGCCTCCGTATTCGTAGTATCTACCACGAGTTCTCGCCACGACAATTGCATCCGTGTTAGTTCCAGTAAAATCAAATCCCATTTCGAGAAGTGCTCGGCTTTTCGCTTCCGTAGCCGTTATTATTGCATTCACTAAGGCACCGTCAGATGGAAAAGCATCTATCAGTAGGATTATGTTTATCGTCCCGAATTTGTTCGGATTTTTCACCCCAGCTGTCACAAATGCCTTCACATCATCACATTCGGCTATCGCAAGTTTGTCCATTGGAACTGATGTCAGAAGTCCGAAATACCTCCGCAGTCCGAGATTTCTTGCGACTCTTTCGAGATATTCTTTCGGATTGTATTTTTCGAAATCATCATCTACTGTATAGTTGAATATTGCTTCAACGTCTCTCCATCCACCGTTTATCCCCGAGCTTATGGCGTTGAAGGATCCCCGGATCAAAAGCAGTCTATCGTTAATAAGGAGTTGCCCAGCTCTCCTCATCTTTGTAGACTGCTTCGTTTATGATCATTCTTCCCTCGATAATCGGTTTGGGATCCCTGATGGCTTCTATCCTGAAGAGAGTAGAGGTGTAGAAATTGTGATCGATCTTCGCTCCTATCCTCTTCACGATTGGCAGTTTCTCCTGAAATCTGAAGAAATTCTTCTCTTCATCTGGATACACGTTGAACTTCCTTCTCAGATCCGTTATGACGAAGCCCATGTCCAAAATCATCCTTTGGATCTCAAACCACTTCTTTCTTGAAGCTTCAAGCGTTGTTAATCCAAAGTATCCTGAGCATCCTTCACCCTTTAGCGCTGAAACGCCACGACTTAAGAATAGTTTCAAACCCGGTATGGTCTCAACGGGATCCGTAGCGAATACATCAAACTTCCTCCTGAATTTCTCGGGAAGCTCCTCCTGCACATCGCATATTTCAGCCTCTATTGGGAATCCGTGCTTTTCGGCAACCCTGTTAATGAAATCGATTAATCTCTCATCGGCATCTATTACGTTAATCTTTTCGGGCATTTCCGTGAGTGCCGCAGCTACGCTTAGAAGATCATCGTCCCCTACAACAAAAATCCTTGAATTGAGTAGATCTCCCCTTTCGTAAATGAATTCAACCCTTTTTATCACGCCTTCAGGACTTATGAAACCCTGATCGAATCTCTCAAGAGCCGACGGTCTATCCTTTGCAATCTCCTTGTATTTTCTCAGGATCTCTTCAAAATCTTTCGAAATAACGTATCCTGTCCCGTCACAGCACTTGCAACGAACGTCTATGTTTACTGCGTTCATCACGCTTATGTGCTCTTTTCCCTTCGGAGTCAGTCGGACAATTCCGTTCTCCACCTTAATCAGACCTTCTTTTTCAAGTTCCGTTAAGAGATTGAAGAATTCTGGTAGGCTCGCATCCTGACAATCAATTAGCTTGTAAACGGACAGATCTCCCGAAGATAGTGCTTGGAAGATTTGATTTTTTATTCTTCTCATCATGTTTTAACCCCTGTCAAGAACGAAATGCCTAAAGGATTTGGGTTTGAATTTCTTAAGAAAAAGTTCGAACGCTTTATCCGCTTTCCTCGTATCGCCGCAAGTGAAAATGTCAAGATTCACGAGTTCGTATTCCGGCCACGTGTGGAGGGAGATGTGGCTCTCGGATATCAGAACGATTCCGGTTACGCCGAACGGCTTGAACTGCTTATAATAGGAGCTAACCTTTGTAAGCTTGGCTTCCTCTACTACACTCTCCATGATCTCTTTAACAGTGCTCTCATAGGAAATCAACTCCTTTGGAACTCCATACAATTCCGCTATTATATGCTTTCCTACGATCATCTTCATCACCTTTTCTCATGTTTTTTCACCCCATTAACAGGATTTGAGCTGGTTTTCACATAGAACCTTGTGATTTTTAAATTTTACGCAAAATGTATCGAGAATATCAGTTTTTTTAAAAAACTAAAAGAAAATTTTCTTTTTCTTTTGATTTGTTCTGGAGATTTCATGGCATTTTGAAACAATTCAGAGATTTCTGTGTTTTTTTGGTATATACTTTACCAAAATTAATATCCCAAAGCAGAATAATTATCTTAGAATTCGCAGGAAAAAATTTAAATCCCGATTTCAAATTCATGACTTAGTCCGTAGGAGGCTCTGCCGTTAGGACTACGGGGTGGTGAAATGCTAATCGAAAAGGAAATCCTTGAAGAAAAGATATCAGAAGCAATAAAAAAGGCTACGCCGAGAAGATTTGTGGAGAGCGTAGAAATGGCGGTGAATCTGAGGAATGTCGATATGAAAAGACCCGAAAACAGGATCGATGCGATCGTCCACCTACCGAGAGGTCTAGGAAAACCGAGAAAGATAGGTGTATTCGCAAGGGGAGAGACAGCACTGAAGGCAAAGGAAGCAAACGCTGACGTAGTTGTCTCTCCAGAGGAGATTGATGAACTCGCCAAAAATAAAAGGGAAGCCAAAAAGCTTGCGAATAGAATCGACTTTTTCATCGCCGAAGCTCCTCTCATGCCAGACATCGGTAGGAAGTTGGGTCCGATTCTCGGTCCCAGAGGGAAAATGCCCCAGCCAGTCCCACCGGGAGCCGATCCAACCCCCTTAATCCAGAGGCTCAGAAATTCTGTGAGAATAAGAACGAGAGATAAGCTAACATTCCACGCACCGATTGGAACGAAAGAAATGTCTCCTTCAGATTTAGCAGATAACGCTTCGGAAATCTTAAAAGTTGTTGAAAATAAATATGAAAATCCCCAGCTCGTTGTTAAATCTGTTTACGTTAAAACAACTATGGGTCCCGCCGTTAGGGTGATTTGAAATGGCCGCTGTGAGAGGAAAGGTTCCGCAATGGAAATTGGATACGGTTGAAGAGATAAAAAGATTGTTTAGGGAGTATCCATCCATAGCGATAGTAGGATTCAGGGGTGTTCCTTCTTCACAGTTCCAAAGCATTCGAAGGGATTTCAGAGGCGAATCCTTGATCAGAGTTGTCAAAAATTCATTACTTGAAAGAGCTTTAGACGCTCTCGGAGGTGAATACACCAAGCTCAAAGAATTCATTGGCGATCAGACTGCAATAGTTGCATCGAATCTAAATCCATTCAAGCTTTACAAGAAGATAGAAGAAACCAAGATTCCTTCACCCTTAAAACCAAATCAGATATCCCCCGTCGATGTCGTTGTTGAAGAAGGGCCCACAAACTTTCCGCCCGGCCCCATTTTGGGAGAAATTCAAGCCGCAGGAATACCAGCCGCAATAGAAAAGGGTAAGATTGTGATAAAAGCCACGACAACCGTCGTTAAGGCGGGAGAAGTCGTCAAACCTGAGGTCGCAAGAGCCTTGCAGCTTCTTGAGATAAAACCCATCAAAATCGGACTTGATACCAAAGCGATATTCGAGAAGGGGATCGTGTTCACACCCGAAGATCTGGCAATCGACGAGGCAAAGGTATTCGAGGACTTCGTGGAAGCCGCCAGAAAAGCCCTGAACTTGGCTGTAAACGCCGCATACGTTACAGAAGAGACGGCAGAGATTCTCATAATAAAAGCTGTTATGGATGCAAGAAACCTTGCAATAAATGCAGTAATATTCGAGAAAGATGTTATCGGGGACATTCTTGCAAGAGCCTACTCGGAAATGCTATCTCTGTCATCGCATTTGCCTGAGGATGCCCTTGACGATGATCTCAAACAGAAAATAAAGGTTCCTGAGAGGAAAGTTGTTGAGGAGGTTACCAAGGAAGAGGAGAAGAAGGAAGAAGAG
>CBEWZU010000014.1:0-38564 GCA_965561205.1 uncultured Archaeoglobaceae archaeon
CAATCCTGCCGGCCTTTGGAGCCGGCGACCGGGGTTCGAATCCCCGCGGGGCTATGTCCCTCTAAGGTCTATAGCCTCCTCCAAACTTCGATGTTCATTTTTTTATCAAACCACCAAAGAACAAGCAGACGCTGACGCTTAGCAATCTCATCTATTGTTACAACACAACTTTTTCAAGCTTTCTCTTGCAAATCGGACAGTATTCATAATGCTCCGTCTTAATACGTTCAAGGAACTCAACCACTCTGTCTTTAGACACGCCAAATACCTTCCTTCAGTTATTCATAAAGCAAAAATTACCAGTCCTGTTGCTATATTGAATCAGAAAGCCAAGCCACTCCTTTTGCTCATCACTCAAATCCTCAAACTTCAAACTTAACACCAGAATAAAAGAACTCATTAATATCAATAACCGCCTTTCTGGCATTGTAACGGAGATGATGAAGGATTTTCCCAAAATTCTCTTCTTTAAACCAGTTATACTGAGAATAGATGTTGAAAAACTCATAAGAGTCATCCAGAACATCACAATAGTCTCTATCAAGATACATTCCAAAGCCCGCCTTTTTCAAATATCTAAAAAACTCTTTTTTCCATAATTCTCTCAGTTCTGCCATCCATATATACTTTCCATTCCAAACGACAAAATTCCATAACGCAATATGAACGTGAAGATGCGGCTTGATTGGTTGACTGCTGCTCCATATGTGGACGTTCATAACTCCGCCTTCTTTAAAGTCGCCGTTGTAGGGGACGCTCTCATGTTTCCTGAGATATTTTCTTAAAAACCTTCTCAATGCGCTTCTTGCAGCTTTTTTCATGATCTCCCTTGCTTTTACTCTGTTTTCAACTATTTTAAATTTGAGGAATAAAACCCTCATGAGGCTTCCCATCATATATTCAAGCCTTAAAAGAACGAGTCTTCCTTGAAGCCTATCCATTTATCTCTGTAAACCGCACTGATCAATTCTTACCGTAAAGAGTTTTGCAACATCCACTCATCAGGAGGAATATCTAAACAAAAAACTTATTAATTGCCTAAATTAAAAAAATTCATGGGTCTCAAAGAAAAAGTTGAGGAAGTCATTGAGAAAGAGATAAGACCAGCCCTAATAAGGGACGGAGGAAACATAGCAGTTATTGATGTTAACGAGGAGAGTGGGGAGGTTAAAGTAAGATTACTGGGATCGTGCTACGGTTGTCCAATGTCTCAAATTACACTAACGATGTTTGTTGAACAGCATTTGAGGGCAAAGATACCCGAAGTTAAAAAGGTCATACCGGTGTGATGGAGTATATAGAACCTCTTAAAATTTTAATCTATAACGAAAAAGCCATTAGAGGTATAGATGCAAAGGGTTTTGGTGGATTCTGTGAATGCAACGGAACACTCACCCAAAAGACTTGGCACGAAATAAATCCCTTAAAAATTCTCGTTGCCGAGTGTGAGAACTGTTGGGAAACCGAAGCCCTCATTTTCAGTGGGAAAAAGCTAATCGAAAGAAAAAAAGTTAAAACAATCAAAAGAAAAGAGCTTAAAGAATTTCTTTCAAAAAAATTAAGCGAATCAGAGCTTGAAGCAATTTTAAATAAAGCAAGGGGGTTAGATTACAATTACTCATCTTTCAGCAGAGCAAGGAAAAAACTCGAAAAAATGGGAATCGATGTTAAAGAAATACTTAAGGAGCTTATATTCTAAAGGATTTCCTCAATAAACCTTGCCAATCTTAAAGCATCACCCCTATTTTTCATCAGGATGTTTGTAGAAATTACATCGACGTTTTCAATCTCAATATCTTTATCCCTTTCATCAACTATCAGAACATCAAGTATATCCCCATAGAATTGAGACACACCTTTCGGAGAGACTTCAAATCCTTTGGCTCTCAAGAATTTTCCGGCAGGTCCGCTAACTGCCTCTTTCCCAATTATAGGTGAGACTGCAATAACCCTTTTCTTTCTAATAGCTTCCCTTACTCCTTTAACAAGAAGTATTGGCATTATACTTGTCACAGGATTACTTGGTCCGATTAAAACAGCTTCGCACATCTCTATCGCATCTAAAACCCCCTCTGAAGGCTTGGCTTTCTCTATGTTCTTTATATAGATGTCCCTGACCACGGGTAGTCCTCTGTGTTTTACCCAGAACTCCTGAAAGTGCATTTCACCTTTATCCGTTAGGATATACGTGGAAACATCCTCCTCACACATCGGAAGGACTTCCTGCTTTACGTTGAAGGCTTTTCTGAGCATTTCAGTAGCTTCTTTAAGACTTTTTCCTTCTCTAAGTAGATTACTTCTAAAAATGTGCGTAGCTCGATCTCTGTCACCAATCATCATTATCTCATCCATTCCCAGTCTCTTAAGCTGGTTGTGGGTCTCAAACGTATCGTTTTTTATTCCCCACCATTTCTCTTCGTCTATAATGCCGGAAAGGGCGTAAATGACAGAGTCGATATCCGGGCAGATCTTGTTTCCAGAGATCCACACGTCTTCAGCTGTATTAACTATCACGGTAAAATCATCGATGACGTCTTTCATTCCAGTTAGCAACTTCGGCGTCCCAGTCCCACCAGATAAAACCGTTATCATAATTCTGAATAAGTAAACTGTTTAAAAAACTGTAAGCTCTTTGAACTCTGACTAACTTATTCATTTTCTTGCAACTACCGCTTTTTTTGTTACTATCTTAGATCTTACATAGGTTAACATCGGATTTTTCGAACGGAAATCTTTTCAATACATAATATGTCATAATACATCTATGGATTTGCAATCATGGGCTATAAAAAATAAAATTTGGGAGCTTAAAAGCTGGGAAACTTATCTGAATCAGCTCATAGATATCTATACTCAAGCAGTAACCTTCAAGAAATTCCATGAATGGCTTAAAGAGACTTTTAATGAAAAATCCATTTATGCTCTATCAGATGAATTAAAAGACCCTGCGAGAATGTGTATATCTGGTGGCGGTTTAGAAGAAAATGCATTTGGAAAAATCATGTTTGAGAAATTTGGACTTGGTGTAAAATACTGTGAAAGCTACGAGCAAAGTTTAGAGGAATACAGAAAATATGGCGATTGGATTGAAATTAATGTCAGAAATATCATAGTAGGCTTGGAAAACTACGATACTTTTCTAAAAGAGTTAAAAAGTGCAATCGAGCATTTTTTCCAAAGTTTTGAATATTACATTTGTTGAACCGGTGATAAATGAGAATTTTGTAGAGTGGGTCAGATACCCGAATCCGAAACTTACTGAGAAACTCAATGAGTTTTTAAATACTCTTGGTGGAATGTTAGAGTTTACGAACTATTATACCATGTTTGTTAGATATTTTCGGACTACATCAATAGCGATTCTACTTAACTATCTAGGATGCGATGTTGAAGGAATAAAAAACATTCGTGCATTGTTTGGAGTAAAGGAAGTGTTTAATGCGAACATGGATATTGTAGACCTTGATAACTCAAAGCCGTATGAGTTGTTTTGGTTAGATGGTGAAAATTCTGGGCAAATCATATATTTATTTGGATACTGGGGGTTTGCAAATTACATACTTTGTAATTTTATTAAAGACGTGAGTTCACAGCAATCTCAGTTTTGGCTGGACAGAATTGAAAGCTTGAAAAAGTTAAGAAAATCAGGAGACTGGGAACTTCATGATGCTATTTGCGATTTATTAAAGGTTGTCTTTAGTTTTAGAAATGCTGGGTATAGGTCATCTATCTTAGTGAAGTTAAGCGATGGCAGAGTAAGTGAAATATCTGCAGAGTTTGTGAAACGGGGAAAATGGTATGTAGTGAGTAGTTATGATTTTAGTCATTATAATGTCAAAAAACCAGCGACCGCATATAATTACGGAAGCTATTTCAAATACACATTCAATGAAACTGTGAATGTAACAATGTTTCTCGAACAAATTTTTCCGTTATTGTCTTTAGGTTTTCTTAGGTATTATGTTAGAGACTTGAAAAATAAGACTATTAGATTTGAAGCAAATAATGCCCCACATTTGGATAGACTAATTTCAGAGGTGTTAACAGATGCAGAAACGTAAATTAAAAACCAAAGTGCCAGTAGAAACCCTCAAAGAACTGTATGACGAAGGAATCTCCAAGAAGCAAGCAGAAATTGTGAAAAGTCAAGCATCTAAAGAATCTTTGAAATATCTTAAGGGATATCCGTCCATTTTTGCGAAATCATTACCTGTAAAAGTGCCGACTTTACTACTAAAATCCGATAAACCAGAACATAAGGCTACGCCTACTATCAAGATATCAGCAGTAGACATTACAAGGATGAAATTACCCACCGGCATATCAGATGTCAGTAATATCCAAGCACCAAAGACAATATTAAATAAAATCCAAATACAATTCGATTCAAAAACAGAAATAATAACTCCAAGAAAAAAGAAATACGTATCATTAAATCGAAATTCACTAAAAATTGAGCATAAAAATATTGAATCTAAGTTACAATTATCGAAAACGAAAGTATGTCCGAGCGTAACAGTTCATGACTTAAAAGAAAATCTCATTTTTAGTTACGAGATTTTTCCACAAAAAATAGCGATACCACTTCCGAGTGTAAATTGCGAAATGCTGAGATTTCCAGATATACAGTATTTATGCCAGCAATCCTATAGATTTAGAGGTTTTCCAAAACTGGTTAAAGGTAGTGTTAACAAGTTTAACCTCTTGTTTAATGTAACACCAGCCCCAGTATCTCAATCAAAAACCGCACCGGCGTTGCATACTGCAAGCGTAGCCCCTCGATATTTGGAATTTAATACGCAATTTGAGATTGTAAAGGATTACACTTACCAAGATTTCGTAAAACCCGCATTGGGTCTGATGGAGGGTGAGATTATGAATCTTTTGGAAGAGATGTTTAATGCTCGTGGCTATTTGCCAAGAGGGGGTTCTGAGGTTCTTGACAAGCCAATTTTAGTTGTAGTTGGTGAAAATAAAAAGGACTGGCACACTATAATAGCCTACATTCTATCGGAGCTTTACCGAGAAATTAAGGGTGAAAAACCCGTTCCAACATTTAGAGAGCTTGAAAATGAAGAAAGTGTGGATTCAACTGTCGAAAAATTCTTAATGGTTAACTACAAAGCTTGGGGTAAGATAGAGCTTGTTGATGCGAGAAATTTCAATCAATTAGATTTTAAATCCATGATTAAAAAGCTGAAAGGTCGGCTTCTTTCAAGCTATCTACAGGGATTTGGATTTATCGTTATGGTCACAAAGAATGAACACATCAACGACATCTTAAAGTTGTTGGATGACGTTAAAGGTATTGATAAAATCGTCTTTCAACCAGAGCACAGAACGATAGAAAAGAAACTTGTAGTTCCTCTAAGTGAAAAGGAAATTGACGATAATTACAGACGTATTGTGTTTTCGGTGTTAGGTTTCGACGGTGATGATTTTCTAAAAACGCTTGAAATTAGGGATTCAAAGATTAGAGCGACTTTAAAGTCATTCTCACCCTTTGTCACAAGAACCGAAAGTGAAAGTGAACATTATCCTCTCAAAGTTGCAGTATTCAGCTGGATAATTCATAGAGAATTCGAGAAGCTAAATGTGAAACCGAAAAGCAAAAAAGAATTTATGAAGTATATACTGGATATACTGGAAAGAAAAGTTTTCATTGAAAAAAGTGTGGGAGATATTATTCCAGATATAATTTATCATTCGGATGACAAAAAGATATACTTAGAAATAGAGACCTTAGCCGGTTGTGGAGATCCAATTGCTAAGATACAATCTACTATTTCAAAATACTTGAACAAAGGAAATATTGATGGAGAGTTATGGATTGTAATTAAACCAGTATCGGCGTTAATTCACTATGATGACTTGAAAAACCTAAAAGAGATATATGAAGTCGCTCTTGGAAAGGATAATCCAATACACTTTAAAGTATTAGTTTACAAGAACGATCATTGGGATCTCATTGATCTTGGCAATTTCATTAGAGGTTTAAAAAATTATAAGCTAATATTTTAGGGGAACTTGATATATACCTTTAACAACACCGAGAAAATAATGAGTGGATTCAAATCGGAACTGAAACTCACAATATTTTACAACGGGTTCTTTGGAGAGAGATTCATAGCAAATCTTATGAATTATAAGAATTCCTGCCCATCTTTCGGAGCTTGCGGACTGGATGGATGCGTTCAGTGTAAGGAGAACGTTTACAGCTTTTCGAAAAACATAATAGCTACCTATGGGATGATCGATCCGGCAAATCTCCCCGATTTCATCGAAAATGCTGATGAGTTTTTACCGAAAAATATTGCAAAAGCAGATATAGCTATTGCAATAAATATGCACCCCGACTTGCTCATCGCTTTGCCAGAGAAGCTTGCACCTTTAGGATACAAAGCCTATATAGTCCCAGTTGAAGAGCCAAAATGGTGTTCTCCTGGACTTGCCAAGCAGATTAAAGAGAAATGCCTCGAATTGGGATTGGAGTTTGCGGCACCCAAGCCCTTCTGCCTGTTAAGAGAAAGCGAAGAGCATCCCGTGATTAACAGATTTGTAAGAGAAATGGGAATGGGCTATCCGAAATTCGAGATAGATTTCGTAGAAATTAACGGAATAAAAAGGATAAAGAATGTTAGAATTCTCAGAAGCGAGCCATGCGGGGCGGCATGGTTTGTTGGAGTGAAATTAAGAGAATTTGAATTCGAGTCCTTTAGACAACTCTGGGATAGGGTTGCCGAAACCCATCATGCTTTCCCGTGCACTGGAAGCATGGAGAAGGATTTAGAATACAACGAAACCCTTCTCCACATAGCCGGTTACGCCGCCAGACACGCGGTTGACGAAGCTTTGGGATATGAGAGTGACGAAGATATCCCCGAACACATCAAAAGCATTGTAACAGGAAATTCTTAAACAGTCAAGAACAAAAAACCCTCATGGAAATTAATGGGATTTTCGTTCAAGGAGAGGGAAAAATCCTCTTTGTTCACGGAGCTGGCTTGAACTCAAATATCTGGAAAAACCAACTAAATCTCGGATATGCTGTCGATTTACCCGGACACGGAAAAAGTGTGGACAGAGAGATAAAAAGTTTAAAAGATTATGCGGAAATACTGATAGAAGTCGTTGAAAGACTCGAAATACCCATAATTGCGGGACATTCAATGGGTGGAGCTGTTATCCAAGAGTATCTCAGAATCGGTGGCAAAGCCGATGGCGTTATTCTGATATCGACAGGTGCCCGATTACCGGTCAATCCAAAAATTTTAGAGAGCTTAAAACGGGATTTCGAAGACACTGTAGACAAACTCGTCAACTGGATGTTTCATAAGGAGTTTGAAAATAAAAGAGTGAAAAAGCTCGTCAAAGAGATTATCCTCAATACCGGAGCTGAAATAACCTTTAGAGATTTTGTTCTTTGCAGCAAATTCGATCTGACGAAATATTATCTCTCTTCCGAAATAGATGTCCCCGTCCTGATAATGGTGGGCAATGAAGATGTCATGACGCCCCCATTCCTCTCGGAATTTTTAAGAGAGAAATTATCAAAATCAAAACTGTCAGTGGTTCACAATGCGGGACATATGGTTTTCTTAGAAAAACCAAATGAAACAAACATCATATTAAGGGAATTTCTGAAGGACGTTCTAAATTCCTGAGCTTTTCTATAAGTCTCCTCTTGTTTTCACAGTCCACGAGACTGTGTTCAAGAACTTCATCTATCCTTGACACGGGAACGATCTCAATTTTCCCCACGTGCTCCGCATCGAGTATAACATCATTTAAGTTATCCCGGGGAATTATGACTTTTTTCAATCCGGCTTGAATTGCCGCCTCAATCTTTTGGGTTACACCACCAACGGGAAGGACATCTCCTTTTACTGAGAGGCTACCCGTCATGGCAACACTTTGATCCACCGCTATACCTTCTAAGGCGGATACAACAGCCGTTGCTATGCTTATACTTGCTGAATCACCCTCGACACCGTCGTAGGTTCCAACAAACTGGATATGGACGTCATAGTTGGACATATCTTTTCCTATTATCTTTTTGATTATTGCGGAGACGTTAATTACAGCCTCTCTCGCAATTTCCTGTAACCTTCCCGTGGCTATGATTTTTCCTTCCTCTTTGCTCAAAGCCGGAGTTACTTCAGCGATTATCGGGAGGACGATGCCGGCGGACTCCCCAATGACGGCTAACCCGTTAACCCTCCCGATTACGGCACCATCGGTAATGAACAGCTTGTAATCTTTTCTTCTTTCAATGTATTTATCCGCGAGTTGCTCTTCGATGCTCTTCGCTATCTTTTTAGCCCTAAGGACGTGGTCAACCGTGACGTATTTGCTCCCTTCAGATAATGCTATGTCTCCGGCAGTTCTCACGATACCTCCAAGCTCCCTTAATCTCAGAGTTAGATGTCCCCTCCTTCCAGCTCTCCTTTTCGCCTCCTTAATGATCTCGGCGACGGCTTCTCTCGTGAAGTGGGGGATTTTGCCATCCTTAGCGATTTCCTGAGCAACGAATCTGACAAGTTTCCTTCGGTTCTCTATCGTGTCATCCATAGTATCGTTCATATAAATCTCGTATCCGTAACCTCTAATTCTGCTCCTTAAAGCCGGATGCATGCCGTAGAGGGCGTCAAGATTTCCGGCAGCTACAAGGATGAAGTCGCAGGGAACTGGCTCGGTTCTGACCATAGCACCGCTCGATCTCTCTGATTGTCCGGTTATCGGGAACATTTTCTCCTGCATCGCCGTCAGAATTTTTTGCTGGGACTCTATAGTCAGCGTGTTTATTTCATCGATGTATAGAACGCCTTTGTGAGCTCTGTGAATGGCTCCGGCTTCAACCCTCTCATGGGCTGGAGTTTCAAGACCACCGGAGTTCTTAACCAAAAGGCCATTAGCCAACAAATTGCCAGTTTCCGTCGTTACGTTGTAAGTCTCATTGATCGTCAGAGTGAAATTTACATCCTTAAAGTCGTCTCTGACAGATTTTATGTATTCCAAACCTTGAATTAGCCTGCTAGCTTTTTCTTTATCGTAAGTTGGTTTTAGAAGCTCTACGAATCTTTCAACGTTTTTGGGTTCGTGACTTATCAACAGCCTTAGGAGAACTTTACCTTTTTCGGTTCTTCTCTCGCATATGGAGTTAGCTTTGATTCCAAGAAGACCTAAGAGTATCTTTAAGTCTTTTAAGAATGCCCTCCTATTTTCCACAAGTTCGGGAACTGCCGTAACGCTAAAAGCCAACGTTCCTTCCAAATATCTCTTGTTTCCGAAGCTGTAAACACTGCCGTCAGATTCGAACAAACCTCTTAGGAATTCTTTTACCGTTTTCTCGGATACAAGAACGAACTCTGGAATCTTGATTTGTTGATCCGTTTTTTTACCAGCTGGGAATCCCAACGCAACGAAAAACCTTATTATCTTTCTGTCGGTAGTTCTCAGAATATAGCTCTCGCCCATCGAACTTTCATTCTGTCTGATTTCGTAGTTGAAGTTTCCAAATACCGATCTTAAGTCATTGGCAATATTTTCAAGTGTATCACGCTTTGATGAGATTATTGAGAAGCAATTCAGGTTTTTGTCGATATTTCCATCGCCCAATGCGTATCCGAAGATTCTCGCAATCGTTGGCAATCTTACGTCATCCGATTTGAGAGGCAAAAGTCTCAACGATCTTAGCTCCTCAATTATCTTTAAAGGCTTGGGTCTCATACCTTCGTGCCACCATCTGAGAGTGCTCGCTTTATATCCTAACAGCTTTGAAGCTCTCTTGTATCCTACTTTCGGATTGTTCTCTCTAAACTTCGGCCTATACTTCTCTAACTCACCGTAAGTTTTCGCTATATCGTATTCATCGAGGATTGTTATTATAGAGGAGGGTATTTTCTCTCCGTTGTATTTACCAGCCTCAATCAAACCTCTTTCCGTATAGACCTTGTGCTCTGGAGTTAGTAGAAGGAACTTTCCATCAAATCTTACTGGAACGATGTTGAATTTACCGATTCTCTTGTTTACACTAAGAATCTTTGTCCTTACAACTTTACCGTTATCAAACGTTAAGGTGTAGTAGTTTTTATCTCTGAGATCGACGGCAAGGTATTTTGCATCTTCAAGAGTCATTTCCTGAATCGAGTCAGAATGTTTCTCTAAGATTTCATCGACAAAGTCACCTATCCTAACAAGCCTCTTATTTCCATTTTCTTCGATTATTATTAAATTATTTTTATTAAATGACTGAAACGGGTCGTGACGAACGTCTCCGAATAATGCACCAGCATGAGCTCCTGTAGCGTCTTCAAAGGGTGCAGTATCTCTGTTAGCATTGTTCACAAGCAATTTGGGAATATTTTTCTCCTCTTTTGGCATCATGTACCTCGCAAGCAGAAAGACCATAGCGGCCGCAATAATACCCCATATTATCTGTTTCTCGATAATGGAGTATCCAATTATGAACAGAACAATTGTGAACAGAAACATGTTTCTTGCTTGCTCCTTTTTTATAGCTTCCTGTTTGTAGGCTTCAACGATCTCTTTACCCTTTCCTGCCGGGACTGTCCTTATTTTTGGCTGGTTTGGATCTTCGGGATTTGGATAAACGAGTATGTCTTCGAGCTCTTCTTTTGGAAGGAGTTCAGCCATAGCCTTTGCAAGCATTGATTTCCCGGTTCCAGGGGATCCGATTAGCATCACATGTCTTTTTTGGATAGCAGCTTTTTTGATGGCTTCAACTGCGTGATCCTGACCGATAACCTGATCTACTAATCTTTTCGGGACCTCTATTTCTTCAGTTGTTTTGAAATCCAAATATCCAACGAGTTCATCAACACTTTCTTCCATTTATTCTACTGTTATCATTTTGCTATTTAAAAACTTACCCCACGAATCTCGTCAATAAGCCTCCGATAGAATTCTTCAAGAAATTTATGTCTACTCTTGGCAAGCATTTTCGCCGTCTCAGTGTATAGGAAATCTTTAAGTTTCAATAGTTTTTCTTCGAAATGATTGAGAACATCTTCTAAGCTCTCTCCCCTTTCACCTGCAAACATAAAAGCTCTTGCTATGCCTATTGCACCCATTGCATCGAGTTTATCAGCATCGCTCAAAATTTTTGCCTCAAGGGTTTTTGGTTCTACTTTTGATGAAAATGAGTGAGCCTCTATGCAGTGACAGACTTTTCTAATAAAATCTTCTGGATACCCCTTTTTTCTTAGAAGATCCTCCGCAATTTTAGCACCTTCTATAGCATGGTTTTCACAATCCCTTGCGATGTCGTGGAGATCTGCCGCCATCTCGATGACCTTTTGGTCGCCACCTTCCCTCTCAGCTATATAGAGAGCCAAGAGCTTGACCCTTTTTGAATGATCCTGATCATGAACCATCCTATCACCTTCCACAAGTTTTTTAAACAGATTTTGTTAAAGACATTATCGAAATCCCGCCTTAGCTCAGTGGTAGAGCGCGGGACTGTAGTCTGCCCTGCCCCTGCAGGGGGGCAGTGATCCCGTGGTCCCCGGTTCGAATCCGGGAGGCGGGACCATTCTCTTATCCATCCGATAATTTTTTATGAAGTTTTGCTTTAAACCAATACAAGCGGGGGTTGCCGAGCCAGGCCAAAGGCGGTGGACTCAAGATCCACTCCCGAAGGGGTTCGTGGGTTCGAATCCCACCCCCCGCATCGATTCAACAAAAAAGCTGAGATTGGGGATTAATTTTTTCGCTCTCTCAAGAACGACCTTATCGATGTATAAGTGGGAGTGTTCTTTATTCAATTTTTGTCTCGGCATAAGCTCTTTGAAGGAATTAAAGCCGTATTTCACGGCTACCTTCCGCCTTATTTTATCCAAAGTTTTGGGTGGTTTATCATCAGGCTGAGATGATGGGGATAAGCCACTACGAAGATCTTCTTTGCGGTTTTCATCAATAGGTGTTAGCACCACAGGTCACCACCCCTTCTTGACCACACCATTTTATCTCCTCTATATTTTCTTGATTTGCTTTACATTCTTTACTATGAAAAGTAAAGTATTTAAAGTTTTCACTACAATCTTTACTTAATGGCGGAAGAATCGATATTGGATGTAGCAACCCTAAGCTCGAAGTTCCAAGTAACAATAACAAAACCAATTAGGGAAAAAATGGGCTTGAAAGCCGGAGACAGAATTGTCTTTATCGAAAAAGACAGGGAAATCGTAATCAGAAAAGCTTGAAGGTATCACATGGTTAATGCACAGCAAATAGCGAAGAATGTTCGGGACTTAATAATGGGAGCGATTCGAGAAGAGTTCAGGGGAGTTCAAAGTGGAGGTTAGGGGACAGCTTGAGGGTTCGGGATTGCAATCGAAACGATGAACAAAAAAATGGATTCTTTGGAAAGAGGAATGGATAATTTGGAACAGAAAGTAGACGCAATAAATCGAGAACTGAGCATGAGAATAGACGAAATGAATAAGAAAGTAGATACAACAAACCAAGATTTAAATAAAAGAATAGACTCCTTGAATACGAGAATAGACAGACTAACGGACACAATTATATCACTTTCGATGAGAGTCGATAGACTTGCCGAAAAAGTTGAGGAAAATACAAGAGAACTTAGAGAGTTAAAAGCCAAGGAAAAAAAAATAATCGAGGATCTTTTGGATCGTGTGAAAAAGCTTAAGGATAAGGTCTTTGCTTAATATTTCCTCTTTCGCAGACTTTTTTAAATGGTTAATATCTCCCAAGGTCTCTTCGAATTGCCTTCCAATGCGAGCTCAAAACCGTTCAGACTGTCTATAACTACCAGTCCCACGTTCCGCTCCTTTAAATCCTTTAGAACCGAATGAAGAGATTCTTCTGGCGTTAATTTAAGGCTTTCAACGAATACGAAGTTTATCCGCCCTTTCTCGACGAATTCCTTTACCATTTCCATCCCAACATTCTCCGCTCTAGCCACAATGATAACGGGATTGAGAACGAATACTACCCACTGGGTTGGTTATCTTCAACCCATATCTCGCCGCCATACCTCTCAACAAGCTTTTTAACCAAGTAAAGACCCTGACCCGTTAACGCAGCCCCTCCGTATCCAAAACCATCATCGAAAATCTTATCCTTTATCTCTCCGGGGATTTCTCTTCCATAATCAAAGACTCTTATTTCACAAAAATCTCCCACACTCTTTATCTTCACCTCGATTCTATCCGTTCCTCCGTGCTGTATGGCGTTCTGGAACAGGTTCTCAAAAACTGCCCTCAATTCCCCTATCAGCAACAACCTCACAATCACCCTTGACAATTACGGGCACATAAAAGTGTTTTGCAGCATCCTCAACAACCTCTCTGACATCGATTTTTTCTAATCTACTACATTCTCTTCGAAAGCTTTCAGATTCTTTATAATCTTAACCGCCCTATCTACGCCCTTTCGATTTTCTCCAGAAAACTCGAATTCTCACAATTTTCGCAAACCTCTTTGCTGATCTCTAGATATGCCACTACCGCTGTGAGGGCGTTCAAAACATCATGTCTGAGAGCCCGGGTAAGGATGAGCATTATCAAGTTCTGCTCTTCGAGCTTTATCACCTCCGAGAACGTAACAATTCCGAGCTTTTTTCCATAAATGGCACTACGCCTCCCACAACCTGGAAGATCCTGTATTTGCCATGCTAATCTTTCAGCCTCAGCGAATTGGGTTCTCCTTTTTCTCCTGCAAGCCTCCTTTTCATTGCATCTTTTACCTTTTCCCAGTCTTCGGGATGGATAAAGTCGAAAATACTTTTCCCTACTATTTCTTCAGAGATTTCTTCTGTCATTTCCTGACATGCAGGATTTGCGTAGACTATTTCGCCTTTTTCGTTGTAGGCTATGAGGGGTGTCGGCAGAGTGTTCCCTAATTCTCTCAGTAGGTTCAGCATAATATCACCGATTAAGATGCTTCTCTATTCACTTCAATCAGCTGCCCTATTTTTCTACACTCTCTACATTCCTTTTCTTTCCTCAAAAACTCTCTAATTGCTTTAGATTTAATCCATCCTCTTTCAAGCTGTTCAACAACTCTCTTAGGATCTTCGTCGGAGAGAAGAGAGGTGACGTAGTCTTTAAGCCTTATCCTAATTACATCTCTTAATTCGGGGAGAAACTCAGACGATATCTCCCCAAACCAGTGAGCAAGATTTAAAGTAGTTTTGTTGCATAATTTTCGACAAACCACAGCCTCCCCAATCTCACGGTTAAAACCGTAAGCTCTCTTAAAGGGATGTCACTACGTAGAGTGTTCTGCGAGTTTTAGTGGGAATGTTAAGTAAAAGAAAAACACTATAAATCTATCTCGTTGCTCCTTGTTAGATGGATCTTATCGAAGTTGACTGTCCCGTATGCAGAAAAAAACACAAACTTGAAAAGAAGATAGATCTGTTCTATTGTAAGGGAAAACCAATTGCACTGATAAAAGACCGAAGGGGATGGAGATTGATGGAAGTAAAAGTGATAACGGAGAAGGAGGATAGAGAACTCGATAAGATATGGTGAGATTATGCCGGATTACTTAGTAGTTCTCCAGGGAGCTTGGATTGTTAGAAAAGCAAAGAGTGTTCGGGATGCTATGAACATAGCTGTCGCCGAAGCTGGAAAACGTCTCAGCCCCGATCTCGATTTTGTGGAGATCGATGTTGGCGACACAGAATGTCCGAGATGTCACGAACCCCTTAAGAGTGTTTTTATGGTAGCCGGAGCAGCTCTTGTTGGGTTGATTTTCGAGATGAAGGTTTTTAACGCTCAAAGCGAAGAACACGCCGCAAGAATTGCAAAATATGAAATAGGAAAAAGATTGCAACGAGTCCCCCTTGAGGTAATAGAGGTTAGGAGACTATAATCACTCAAGACCGAGATCGTCTTTGACGCCCTGCAGAGCTCTTATAGCTATCTCGTAAAATTTCTCTAAGGGCATGAGCTTCTCGATCAATCTTATCCTGTTTCTGTCACAGCCAGCGGCAAAGCTCTTTTCTTTAAACTTTTTCTTTACGGTCTTAACTGTGACATCGCTTATTCTTCCCTTTTTGACGAGAGCACAAGCAATTATCAATCCCGAAACGCTGTCTGCGGCTTGCAATGCGATCTCGACAGGCTTTTCGTAATCTCCGAAGAGCATGTGGTTGTGCCTCTTTACGATCTCGGCAATATCACCATGCCCCTCCTTTTTTAGGATTTCCGCTCCCAAAATACCGTGTTTTTCCATATCTCCCTTAACGAGATCGTAGTCAATGTCGTGGAGGATTCCGATGCGCCACCAGAGACTCTCGTCTTCCCCAAGCTCCTTTGCAACCTCCCTCATTATAGCGGCTGTCGCTATGCAGTGTTTTATCAGTTTATCGTCTTTTACATACTTTTTTAGCAAGTCCATCTCGCTCATAGCTCTCCCACCTTTCTACTTGCCGCAATCAGGGAATTTATAAATTTCCGTTCAGCTTCTATCACCTCTAAGAGACCCTCCGTCGTCGTTCCACCGGGGGTTGCCACTCTCTCGATAATTGTCTCCAAGCCGTATTTTGAGTAGAGATAGGATGCCGCCTCAAAGGCGGAAACAGCGGCTTTCGTTGCATTCTGGTAGCTAACTCCTTCGTGAAGTGCGGCGATTATGAATCCATGGATTAGCTTCGAGATTATGGCGGGGGAACTACCTATAAAAGACGTCATTGCATCGAGCTCCCTCTCATCTTCACAGTATATGAAATCTGCTTCAAGAAATCTAAGATGTTCGGCGGCTTCCGGAGGATAACAAGCTATCAAACTCCTTTTCTCTATCGCAAGATTCGTCATAGCTCTGTAAGGGTTCTCGATGTGCTTCAACATCTCCTCTAATTTCACGCCAGCCGCAAAACTGATGAGAGGTTTTCCCTTAACGATCTCTCCAATCATCTTCATGTTTCTTCTGAAAACATCCGGTTTTAATGTGATAATAAATACATTACAGTCCTTTGTATCTTCAATATCCGATGTCGCAATAACGTTCTCCGTCTTCGGTATCAGGTCTTTTCTTCTTCTCACAGCGACGATTTCCACATTCTTCGCAGCATTCCTTATCAAAGCGAGGCCTAAATTCCCTACGCCGATAATAGCTACCTTCATTTTGATACCTATTCTTTTGGGGTATTTTTATTTTTCTGGAAATTTTATCATAAATCTTATGAAGTTTGTAACTCAATCAAGATATTTTTTTACGATTTCAGATTTTTGATCTAACATTTTTTCGATAATTATGATCTTCCTAACGCCCTCAATTATCTCAACGGGAGCTTCTAAGGCGCTAAAAAGATTCTGCAAAAATATAGACAGAAGTTTTACCTCCGCTCTAACTGTCAGAATCAGGATATAGGTATTCGGGGAGGACACCTTCACGTTATACCAGTTAAGGCATTCCATATATTTCAAGACCTCGTAAACATTGTTAAGTCCTTTAACTTTAAGCTGGAAACCGTATTCCTTCCCTATTTTTCCTACAAATCTCCAGAACTCGTCTTTAGCATTTTTATTTAATTCTTCAAGCATCGTAGCCCAGAGACTGATATCAACCACGACGTGCTCTCCTTCTGACAACAGATCTATTATTGTGCCTACAAAATCTGGATCCACATATCTCTGAACTCCTCCTCTCAGTTTGTAGTATTCAGATACGGCAAATCTAACAATCTCCGATACAGAACGTTTGTCAGAATTTGCCAACTCTTCAAGCATCCTCGCCGTCTCATCGTCGAGTGATACTGTGATCCTTTTCACTTCCTCTCTTGTGAAATCTTTCTCAGCCATTGTAAATTATATTACAACATGTTTTAAAAACTTAATTCATATGATTTACTATTAAGCCTTAATATTTCATAATCGATCGTTTCGGAAAAGTATAAATAAGATTGAATCATACTAAAACTTGTTGAGTAAGATTGTTTAGGTGGTGGTGTGAGGTATGAGCAAAGTAAAAGAGATATATAAATTGCTGATCACAGCGAGTCAAGCTCAGGCGAAATGGGAAATCGAGATGGCACAAACGATCTTAAAAGATAGGAAAAGACTCACAGCAGTGATAGTAATGTTCTTACCAGCGCTCCTGCTTCCCGTTGCGAGTGCCGCTCTGCCGGCAATTCTCGGCGGAAAACACGCCTATGCCCCGGCGTTCTCAACCACTGAGATTCTTGAAATTTCCGTATTTATAGGATTGTGTGCCGGTCTCATCACTGGCTGTATAGGAGCAGGCGGTGGTTTCGTTATCACACCCGCACTTATGAGTGCCGGAGTCAGGGGAATTCTTGCCGTGGGAACCGACATGTTCCACATATTCTCAAAGGCGATAATGGGGACGGTTGTTCACAAAAAACTCGGAAACGTCAGTGTTGGTCTGACAATCGCCTTTGTTATTGGGTCAATTCTCGGTGCAACATTAGGAGGCTACATAAACAGGGCAATATACTACGTAAATCCCGTAATGAGTGATGCCTTCATAAGCCTCGTTTACGTTTTCCTCTTAGGTTTCTTAGGTTTCTACGCCCTTAAAGATTATCTAAATTTGAGAAAGGTTGCCACTGCTGAAAAAACCCATCAATTCGACGGAGGTGGTGCCGAAACCACGACGAAGCTCGCCCTAAAGGTTCAGTCGATTAAAATCCCTCCGATGATACATTTCGATGAGAATATTGTTCCCGGAGGTCGGAGTGTTTCCGCATGGCCTGTGGGTGGTGTTGGGTTCATTGTGGGACTCGTATGTGCGATAATGGGTGTCGGCGGTGGATTTTTAGCCTTTCCACTCCACGTTTACGTTTTGGGCGTGTCATCCTTCACAACCGTGGGGACCAACATCTTCCAGATAATCTTCACAGCGGGTTACGCATCGATCACCCAGTATGCAGTATATGGTTTTGTATTTTACACGCTTGCAATGGGTCTCTTGGTCGGCTCGCTCGCTGGGATACAGATCGGTGCCCTCGTCACAAAAGTCGTCAAAGGATACACCATCAGAGGATTATACGCCACGGCAATCCTTGCGGGATTTGTTAACAGACTTTTCGCATTGCCTGAGAAGCTGTCGGATGCCGGAGTGATTTCCGTAGACAAGGCGGTCGCCTCAACGCTAAATCTGATAGGTATCGCCGTTTTCTTCATCATAATCGGCGGCTTCGCCGGTTGGGTTCTTCTGAGCTTTGTCAGAAACTTTAAACTGCTAAAGGAGGTGTGATCATGAGAAAAAGCCTGATAGTCGGGATTGTGTTGGCGGTTTCTTTCTTTGGTGTCCTTGCGGCAATGTTCATGCCCATTTGGGATGGAAAGTCCTTCTTCAAATACGCAGACGACGCCTTCAATTCACTCTCAAAGGGTTCTGTCTACTTCATACCTGAGATAGTCGAGGAAGCCAAGAAGTTCAACGGCGAGTCAATCAACGTTAAGATCGAAGTGGAGAGTGAAAAAGCCGCAAGTAGGATTGTCACCCTTTATTCAAAAGCGGGTGCCGACGTTGAATACTCCGACGGAGTTATTGTGATAGACGGTGATCTTGGTGTAATTCTGACAAAAGCTTTGAAGGATGCGGATTTAGGTTACAAAAACGAGCTTGAAAGCAAAGAAACCTTGTATTACTGGTGGATCTCCCTGAAAGAGATTGTAAAACACTACAAGAAAACCGGAGAGTTTGATAAAGCTCTGTTCATCGAAGATGAAGTCCTACCAAAGGCGATCGAGCCTGCATACAATTACCACGGAATAGAAGCAAAATCCGTAAGTGAAGAACCTCTCTTCGTAACGGCTTTGCTGATATTCTACGTTGTATACACGATATGGTGGGGATTTGCAATATTCTTCCTGTTTGAAGGTTTGGGGTTGAGAATGGAGGGAGCTAAGGAAAAAAAGGAGGTGTAAAAATGAGTTTGAAAAAAGCCGTTACGGCTTGGTTAAACGAGCTCGCAGATTTTATGGATCCCGACACGTATAATCTTTTTGAACCCATCCGTGATGAGGAAATAGTCTTAGAGGATGTAGTCCTCAAAAGGAGTGTAAAAGTGCAAGCCACACCATCAAAGTAATATTTTTTATGACAGAAGAGAGAGCATTTAAGAGAATATCGGTTGTTCTCGATAAGAAGACATTTGAAGCGTTAAACACACTTATCCAAAGGAAACACTTAAAGATATCGGATGTAGTAAGACTATCAATCATGCACTACTTTCAGCAAGTGGAAAAGAAATCTAATTCGGATAAATTAAGGAAAATAGCACAGTATCTATCAGACGGATCTCACCTGATTGTAGATATCGAGACGCTGATTTCTCTACTCCAGGGGAGATTTACCGCCGAAAAAGATGGCTTCAAATTAGGTGAATACTACAAAAGCATAGGTATCAACGATTTCCTCGAAATTTTAAGACAGTTGGAGATAAAGAACTGGTTCAAACTCAGATTGGAGTCAGAAAACTGTTATCTTTTGATTCTACCGGATCCCAAACTACAGAAGTATGTGAAACACTTTTTAAAGGGTTTGTCCGATTCTCTTGACATAAAAATTAAGATAAAGGAAATCGGTGAAAGGATTCTTGTGATTACTCCGTGAACACAAAAGTTCTGCGCTTCAGCTCCTCAAGCCTCTTTTCTGGGGGTTCCGGTGGGAACAATAATAAATCCCATGTAAAGTAAACTTCGTGAACACTTAAACTTCCGAGCAAATCGTTCTTTTTTATTCTTCCGTCAAATACCGGAAGAAATATCACCTCAGAAACGCTCTTCCTCTCTTCGATCTTTTTGGGCATGTTCGTTTTTATATCGAGAATGCATCCGAGAGCATGTGTCGGTGTATGTATCGGTGAGACCACAGTGTATTCGGGAATGAGGATGTCCCTTACCTTTATCACTGTGACCTCACCAGCCCTGACATCCTTGTCCTCCTCGCTTACGAGGGGTATCCAGTAACCCGAGAAAGTTCTGACGTATCCGACGGCGTTTGTTGTTATTTTCTTTCTTTTTATTTCTCCGTTTTCGGTGTATGTGATGTTAGCCCTTCGGAATTCTTCCTCTTGGAACTGGATCACCTTCTCTTTGGTTGCTACGTAGTAGACGTTCAAAGCACCCAATATATCGTTTTCCTCAATAATCCCGTCACGAATGGGAATGAAGATGGCTTCCGTAAGTTTTCTCGGTTCTTCAACGAGCTTAACTTCCCCAATAACATCGATCACAGTCCCAAGAGCGTGATTTAATCCACATAGAGGCTTTACAATTGTATTTATCGGCAGATTTACGTCTTTTATTTTTATCCTCACAGCTTTGCTCTTTTGAACAATCTTTCTCTCATCGCTAATAAGGGGAATCCAGTATGCACACGGACTCATTTTGTATTCAAAAGATGGTGCGGAAATTCTTTTTCTTGACATGACATCACCCTTCTCAAAAATCATATTTGCTTCTCTTTCTATTTTATCCGATTTAGCTTTAAATAATCCGGTAAATTGGACTTCAAAAACACCGATCAGATCGTCTGAATTTACTTCAAAGTCTTTTATAGGATAAACTATCACTCTCTCGATGCATTTTTTTTCTTCAACAGGACTTGGAGTTCCACATTCCATTAATCCAACAACGACAGCAGAAGGGTGCCTTAAAATAGACAAAGGCTTTACAAGAGTTCTCTCCGGTAGTTCAATCTTATGGATTTTTAAAATTTCGGGTTTCCCATCTCTTAGAGTTTTTATTTCATCTGAAACGATCAATCTCCAAGCGGCGTGTGTATTCATCTTGAATTCCGTAATCTTTGCGTTAACGGTATCTCGGACTACTTCACCATTAAGCCTGTATGCTATATTTGCTCTCATGATATCACTTAGAATTTCATAAAAACTCATAGTAATTAAGTCTTTCGATTAAAAATTATGAATTAACAACACATTTAACAGCCAAAAACAGGGGACCTCTGACGTCTATTTTACCACCCTTAGAGATTATGTAATTCCTCAAATTCTCGTGGATTTTCAGGTTCACGTCCGATAGATTCTCAACAACTCTCGATCTGACGATGATCTCGCTTTCGCCTCTGATGATCCCCTCTTCTATGACCCTCGTCGCGTAATAAGAGAACGAATCCAGATATCTTATCCCGGTCGGCACTCCTTCCCTGAAAAGCTTTTCGAATTTTTCGTTTTTTGGAATCCCGTAAATGCTTTTGTTATGGACAACTATCTCGTTTGCGTAAGCCGGGCCGCAGAGCCTTGTCTCCTCTCTTTCAAACACCGTAATCTTCACGTCTCTACCAAGAAACTCCCCTTCGTAAGCCAAAAACTCGCACGGGCCCTTTGCGTCAGCATTTTCTTCGAAAGTTTTTATAATCTTTCCAGCTATTTCGATACCCTTCGGCGTCAGCGGCGTCTCCTTCATCCTTATGTTCTTTGCGATATCCAAATCGCTCAGCTCCATGTGACGGAATCCGTAAACCATCTCCCTTACATCTGAATAATCATACAGAATCATCGCAAGCCTTTCAACTCCCAAACCCAAGTTCATTACGGGATACTCTATTCCGTATTCCGCCAAAGCTGTCGGAGAATAAATCCCGAAGGTTGCTATCTCTATCCAGCCGTCCTTGTATTTCCTGTTGTTCTCAAGATTCGGATGATAAGCGAAAACCTCTGTCTGAGTTCCGGGGATGTAGTATTTGCTCCTTTTCTCGTCCTTTTTGAATTTGAACTTCTCAAATCCGAACTGCCTCAAAAGAGCATCTGCAACAGCCTTTCCGTCGTCGACTGTTACGTCTTCGTCCATTATAACACAACTCGCTGAGAAGTAAGTGTAAAGGCGGGTTGCATCTTCTCCCTGCTCCCTTCTGAAGCATCTGTCAATGGAAAAGAGTTTGATCGGGAGCGGATAGCTGTCAGAAAGCTTTGAGAGTGTTATGAACCATCCAGTCGTCATGTGACTTCTTAGCGTGAGGTTTGAGGGAATCGGCTTTAGATCCTTGAATTCGGGGAATACCTCGTCGATGATTTTTAAAGCGATGTGATCCTCCGTGTTCAGAGCCTTCGCAATCTCATTCGGGAGATCGTCCCCGTCTATAACCCCTTTTTTGTAGAGGTGGAGCGTTTTTCTCAAAGCGTTTACGTCGAAGTCGTTTCCGATGATTTCCCTAATCCTCTCAAGCCTGTCTTCAGATATCCCAACATCTGGACGGGGCAGCGTTGCGAGATAATAGCATCTATCGAGAACGGCTAAAGCTTCTTTCGAGAATTGCTTTTTTACGTGGGCGTCCTCGACAATAAGTGGATTAATCACCTCGCTGAATCCTATTCTCAGATAGGCCTCCCTCAATCTCTGAATTGTTTTGAAGACGGGGTGTTCCCTCCCGATCTCATAACTAAGTCGGGGATATTTCTCGTTTAAAGGTCTATCTCCTATCACAGATTGTCCTTCAATCCAAGCTTTCTCAAAATCAATTTCCTTCCTCCTAAGCCATTTCTCCGCATTGAACCTCATTTTCAACCATCCTTGCGAAGTTGAGGATTAAATTTTCTTCGAAGTAGTTTCCTATAATCTGCAAACCGACGGGGAGTTTTTTTACAAATCCGATCGGCATCGAAAGTGCTGGTAGTCCAGCGAGATTTATCGGTGTCGTATTCACATCCGCTTTATACATCGTAATCGGATCGGTTAGCTCCCCTATCTTGAATGCAACGGAAGGCATCGTCGGCGAAATCAGAACGTCAAACTTGCTTAGAGCTCTTTCAAAATCGTTTTTGACGAGTGTTCTGACCTTCAAAGCTTTCAGATAGTATCTACCGTAGTATCCAGCGGAAAGGGCGTAGGATCCCATCATAATCCTTCTTTTCACCTCTATCCCGAATCCCTCGGCTCTAACCTTGGAAAAGTATCTATTCCAGTTGTCGAGGGTATCGAGGGCGTAGCCGTATCTTACTCCGTCGTATCTCGCTAAATTAGAGGAAGCCTCGCTCATTGCAATGACGTAGTAAGCGGGAAGGGCGTATTCAATCGACGGAAGACTTACGTATTCAACATCCGCTATTTTGCGGAGGGAATCGATGAACTCATCGAAAAACTGTTGGACATCATCGTTCGCTCTCATCTCCCTAATCACGCCTACTTTGAAATTCTTTTCAATTTCAACGAATTTGAATTCCCTCCCGACGTTCGTCGAGTCTCTCCAGTCTCTTCCGGCTATAACCTCTAAGAGAAGAGCGAGATCCTCGATACTCGAAGCCATTGGGCCGATCTGCTCCAAGCTGTTTGCGTATGCAATCAGCCCATATCTCGAAACAAGTCCGTAAGTGGGTTTCAATCCGTATATCCCACAGAAGCTTGCTGGACACCTTATGCTACCTCCAGTGTCGGATCCGATGGCAAGGACGGTTTCGTCTGCGGCAACAGCGGCAGCACTTCCACCACTGCTTCCCCCCGCAACCCTATCAAGATCGTGGGGGTTCCTCACTACACCGTAAAAGGAGGTCTCCGTCGTTGTTCCCATTGCGAACTCATCCATATTCGCCTTTCCGATGATGATTGCACCTTCCTCCTTCAATCTCTCGACAACATGGGCGTCGAACGGGGGGACGTAATCGTGGAGGATTTTAGAGGCACATGTCGTCCTTATCCCCTTGGTTGATATGTTATCCTTGATTGCAACGGGAATTCCGGCAAGTTTTCCTTTAATTTCTCCTCTATCGTAAAGTTCGGCTTGCTCCAATGCTATCTCCTTCGTTACGGTAATGAACGCATTTAATTTACTCTTTTCGATTTTCTCCAAGAGTTCCGCCACAGAGTCGTAAGCTCTCTCGTTTTCTACCTTCTCCCTCCACTCTTCGATCCTCATTCCACAACCCTCGGCCCCTTAAAGTATCCGTCCTCCTTATGCTTTGCATTCATCAGAGCCTCTTCCCTGTCGAGGCATTTACCCGGAATATCCTCCCTGAAAACGTTTTTTAAAGGTAGGACATGATAAGTCGGCTCCACATCCGCTTCAACTTCGTCAAGCTGGTTAAAAAACTCGATTATCTTCTCAAAATCCCTTTTGAAAATCTCTATTTCTTCTTCGCTCACATTTATCTTAGAAAGATTTGCGACATATCTAACTACATTCTCGTCTATCATTCGTTTTGATGTGATTGTGTGGAATTAATAAATTTTCCATTCTGTGTTAAAAAAATAAAAAAATAAAAAAATTATGGAAGAGCTATCGTTCCCGTTGCATTCGCATATGCCATTATCAGGAATATCCAACCGTCAATGAAGGACAGGGCTCCGGCAATTTTTCCTATAGAGTGTTTGCCGGTGTAATTTGCCAAGGACAGACCGAAGCACACGAGGACAAGCAGACCGAGAGCGGCGGAAAGGGTCATGTGTCCGAGTTGCAGCGTAAAAGCTGTGAAGAGTGCGAAAAGGACTCCAGTAAACCAAACGGCATGGTTTATGGCGATTCTGTTTCCGCCACCGCACGTAAGGGAGAGACCGAGAGCCCAGAGAAGAACGATGAATGCGGCTGCAACCGTAGCACCGAAGATGTCACCGCCGGCAATGACAAAGCACATGGCTATTGTTTCCATTATTGCACCCGTTAGCAAAACAAATCCGAAATCCTTTGGTTCGTTTTTGCCAATGCCCATCTCTACAAAACCAATCACTAACAACATCACCGCTGCTTCCCACAGCAGCGTGTTCATAGCTACATGTGCCAATTCGCTCGCCATGCAATTTATTTGAGTTCAGCATATTTAAACATTACGTAAATTGTCGATGATGATAATTAGGATATAAGACTTTTTCTCCTATGTTTTCCGCAGTTCCGTCGATCTTCCGGTGCATCAGAGGGAAGGGAGGATCCACCCTAACGTAAGCTACGATGTCCGGCTCGAATGAGAACTTATCCCTAAGTTCGAAAATCAGAAAACGTGAAGCTAGCGCGGATCCCTTTATCTCGATGATGTGGACATTCTCGCTTCCGCATTCGCATTTAGGTTTCGTGTTGGATTCGATAAGCCTCCCGCAATCATAACACTTCCGGAGGGCTACTCTGCTTTTCTGACTTGCATAATGATACTGTTCGAGTTCCGCAATCCTTTCGAAATCTCGCTTGTAGATAGCTTCCCTCGCAAGGATTTTGTATCTGTAAACCTCCTTTCCGAAGCTGTAGCGGGGGAGTTCTACGATGCTTGGGTAGCTCGTGGCGGGTGACTTTTGCTCTCATCGAAATCTATTTTTCTCCTCAAAAGATTATCAAACAACCGTTTGCATCGATGATAGTTAGAGAGGAGAAAAGGTGGGAAATACGAAAAAGAAACACAAATATCAGAGGGGATGTTATAATCAGCGAAGGACACGCTTTGGGAAAGGTTAAGCTCGTAGACGTTTTAGGCTCCTTTACAGTTGAGGAGCTTTTAAGGTATTACAGCTATCACAAGGTTGACGAAAAATTTTTGGAAGAAATACTCTAAGGGAAAAAAGTTATACGCATGGGTTTTTGAAAATCCAAAAGAATTTAAAGAGAAATTAGGATAAAAATACCATGGGAGCTCAAATATGGGTTAAGCTTTGAGGTCTTTTTTTATCAACTCGGCGACCTTCTTCCCACTCAAGAGCATTCCACCGAATATCGGACCCATTCTCGGTAGTCCGTGGACGGCCGCAACTGACATTCCCGTGACGTATAATCCTTCGGCAACTTTTCCCGTCTTTTCAACAACAAGTTTTTCACTCATTTCGCTGTAAGCGGACTTTTCCCCTCTCAGTTCAATCTTCAGCTCCGGGATTTTTCTTGCGGCAACGCTGACAACTTCCGCATCGTGTCCCGTTGCATCGACGACTGCTTTTGATTCGATCATGAGGGGGTCAACGTGCAATCCCGATATCTCGACGGCACTCCACTGGATTAGGACGCCGCAAATCCTTAAAGGATCTGGTCTAAAGACGACATCTTCAACGGAAACCCCTAAAATAACTTTGGCACCCTTATCGATCGCTCCGGTGGCGAGCTTTGCGAGAAATTCGCTTGCATCTATAGAGTAGAGACCGCTTTCTATTTCTTTGCATCTTATCCCGAATTCCTCTGCAACTTCCTTTGCTTCATCTTGTATCACGATTTTGTGGAAAAGCATTCCTCCGCCACCGATGCCACCTCCAAAGCTGAGCCTTCTTTCAAAGACGACAACGTTAAATCCGAAATCTCTAAGATAATAGGCAGCTGACAGACCCGAAGGTCCCGCTCCGACTATAATAACATCGGTATTTTCGCATATCTCTTCCCAATCCTTTGCGGCTTCTTTAACTATAATTTTGGTTATATTCCTCTCACTAAACGGCATGCTTAGTGTTTTTTTCTGAAAGTATATAAGCAATTTGCTATCACTACTTAAAAAATTTTTAATAATGTTTTTTAGATACAATTATTTAATGCGGATTCGTATCGAACTCGAAAGGATGAATTCAACTGTGATAGATATTAATTATTCCTACCATATCGCAAGCCTGATCTATCGATGCATTCAGAGAAGCGATCCTGCACTATCGCTTGAGCTTCACAAACCGGGAATAAAGTTGTGGACTTTCAGTAAGCTGATTGTTCCAGAAAGGAGATTCAGGATTTTCGGGGAGAAGATGATCATCGAATCAGATACTGTTCACTTTTACTTCTCTACGCCGAAAACTGAGGTTGCAACTGCTTTTGTCGAAGGTTTACTCATAAACCCAGAAGTTAGGATAGGGAGTGCGGAGTTTTTGGTTTCAGAAATTAAGGTCATTAGAGAGCATGAGATTGGAAGGAGAGCAAAATTTGTTACTCTCTCGCCCATAAGCGTTACTACTATGAAGGATGGGAGAACTGTAGATCTCTATCCTAACGATCCAAAGTTTTATGAGAATTTAAGGAAAAACCTTATAAGGAAGTATACTGTATTGTATGGGGAAGAACCACCTGACTGTAAACTTAAGATCGAAGTTTTAAAGGTTAAGCCAAAAAGGATCAAAGTGAAGAACACCTACCATCGCTGTGTAGAGATGGTTTTCAACGCTGAGGGGAGTAAAGAGTTGCTTGAGATTGGATACAAGGCGGGGTTTGGTGAAAGGAATAGTATGGGGTTTGGGATGGTGAAGGTGGTATGAGCAGGATTGTAACGCTTGATGAGTTCTTTGAAAATGAGGATAGAAATACTAACTCAGGTAGCAGTCTATCTCATGAGCTAAGGTTCACTGGCAATTGGTTTATCGATGCTGGGATTTTGGGGTTTGTTAATTTGATGAAGGAAGTCTATGGCTGGGATTTAGAGGAGTTGCAAAGGAGAATCAAGGAAAATCCAGAGCTTGTGTATTACTGGTATTTTCCAATTGCATTTGTATATTACAACAATAAACTGAGAGGCAAAACTACTAATCCACTACCAAAGCCCCCCGAAAGTTTACAAAATCCAGAGGAGTTATTTGAGAATGCTTGGAGATACATTTGTAGCACCTTCCTTGACAAAGATAAAAATAGAGTCGATTTAAGTTCAAAAGGTTCTTTTTACTATTTCCATAATTTACTTTTCTTCCAACCGCGATGGGATAGGGAGAAACAGAAAGTTGCTTTTATGGAAATTTTAGGATTAAAGAAGGTTGAAAAAGATGTATTGAAATATATTGATAAGACTATAAATAAATTCTTACCCTCAATGGATGAATTCAACAATATTCCCTACTCAAGGGGATTTATAACATTGGAGACTTTAATGAACTTGCATCCAGCTTCGCTCACATTTGTTTTATCATTTCCATTTTCGTTTATAGAAGGATTGTTACCTGAAAATGTCTTATTCTATTCACCTGATTTGGAATTCACGTATTATGTCAATAGAAGATTACATGGTCTTTTGGAAAGATTAAAGAGTAAATCATCAATTTTCCAAGTAACGTGGAGATCTATAATAGACACTGTAGTGGAGACGCAATCGGTGTGGACTTTGGAGAATATGTATTTAATAAAATATATATTGGGTAAAAATCAAAATATCTTAAATGCTGAATTTATTGGTATTTCAAAACTCCAAGCGAGTATACTTATAGAAGACCCAATAAGAGAAGCTTTGAACAATAATGTTCCAATAGATAAAAACGTAAAAATTTGGGTTTTAGAAGAGTTCATTAAAAACAAACCGTTATATGACGTGGTGTTAAAGCATGTATCATATTGCCTAAGGGAGAAGAATGAAAAAGAAATACAACGAAAACGAAAAGCTTCGTTATATGCGTTAGCCATAGACGCAAAGATAAAGGAAAATCACAAGATCGAGTTATTTTCAGATGAATTTCTTGAAGGATACAGAAGTCTTGTTAGCGAAATCAAAGAGTGTTATTCTAGGATAGACCTAAATGCAACGAATATCTCACGACTGTTTGACAACGAGGAGGAAAGACGTCAAATCAGTTATAGCCTCTTATCTGCTCTAAAAAAGAAAAACAGGATAGTATTTGCAAATATCCTACTCAAAAAGTTCTTGGAGAAGGCTGGGAATGAAGAAGTATCGCGACTTAATAGATTCGTTTTCGAAGATATTATCTCAAACGATACATCTTGGGAAAATTATGCTCTTGCTTTAGTTATTGGAATTTTAAGTTTTGGAGGTGGTAGTGTTGGAGAAGAACCGAAAGAATGAAGCAGATGAAATAAAACGGAAATACTGGCAAATAATGAAAGAAATACAAAACGTATTTAGAGATACATCAAACAACTACCGTCAGAAGCTTGTTTACAACCTTCTAAATGCTGTAAAAGGAAACAACCAGAAAGAATTTTTCTGGACGGTTTTAAGAGCTTTAAATGCAAGGTCGGATAAATCCGACGTTATCAAGCTATCAAAAGAAATCGGAGGAATGTATCCTTTAAGCTCTTCCGAATTTGAAAAGGTTGCGTATTCGATAATTTTGGGTATCATGTCTGCTGGAGGTGAGTAAAATGAGTAGATTTATCGTTATGGATATTGTGTTTTACGGAAGCTCTTTAAACTACGACCAAGGAACGGGAAATTATCAGGAGCTTAAGAAGATCACAAAGTGGGATGGCGGACAATACACGCTCGTTAGCAGATACGCTTTGAGGTATAGCATTCTTGAGACGGCAAAAACTATGAATGTATGGGATATAGCCGATGCAGAAAAACTCCATTATGAAGGAGATAAAAAAGTCATTCAACCATCTACAGAGATACTTTTAAGCGGAGAAATTCTAAATTATCCAGAGTTCGATCTATTTGGATACTTGATAACTTCAACAACTCCTCAGAATTTTAGAACAGCTCCCGTAAAAATTAGCCATGCTGTATCCATGACTCCATTCAATTATGACGCTTTGTTTAATGCAAATATAGGACTTGCAAACAGGATGAGAAAAAGATACGGCGAGATGAGTCCTAATCCGTTTACTGCGGAAGAACATGTTACGTTTTACCAATATACTGTTGTTGTGGACTTAGATAACATTGGGAAGATTGACGTTTATTTAGCAAAGACAGTAAAAGAGGGCAGTAAACAATATACAATGAAATCGATTGAAATAACCAAAGATAACAATGATGTTAACTTTAAAATAGAATATAGCGGAAGTAAGAGTCCAATAGAATTTAAATATAAAAACAATAATGATTTTAAAATTAACAGGATCATATTACCTTTTAATGAAAACGATAAAAATGTTAAAATCTCAGAAGAGTTAAGAAGATTAGTAAAATTTGATGACAGCATTGGAGCATTAATACTAAGGTACAATCTAAAAAAAGAGATGGTTGAAAAACGTATTAAAGAACTTGTAAAAACAATTTTGAACCTAAAAAGAAGTATAAAGGGAAGATGTGAAGATTTGTCTCCAAAGCTAATGATCGTAGGAATTTACAAAAACAAACCATACAAAACTTACAAAGATCGAATATTTCTCAAGGACGAATATTCCGAAGAAAGCTATGATGAAATAGAAGAAAGAGAAGAAAATGGTAAGAAAATTGTGAAGGTTAAGCATGTGGTTTCTAAAACTAAAAAACCCGTATTTGATGTTGTTATAGGGAATAGAAATTGTGAAGTTAAGGAAATATCCGAAGATGAGGTTATAAAATTTATAGAGCTTTTGTACTACTCAGATATAGTGGAAGAAATGAAAAAAGATGGGAAGAGTTATAATGAAATAATTAACGAATTAAAAGATCAAATTAAGGATGAAAACATGCTTAAAAAACTTATCGAATGGGTTAACACTGGGATAAACGAAGTACAGGTCTTCTACGATCCAAGTATAGAAGTGAAAGTCAAGTGAGTGTTATGGCAGAAAAAACGTTGTTCATAGAAATATTTCAACCTTTTGCTCAATATAGAAATCCGTTTACTTTTTATTATGCTCAAACCTACCCACTACCTCCAAAATCTACTATAATCGGAATGCTACAGAATGCAACAAATAGGTATTATGATCCAGAATTCTGGAATTTAAAAGTCAGCGTTCATGGAGGCTTTGAAAGTGTATTCTGGAATTATCAACAGTTAATAAAGGGTGATGTTTCAATAAGCAGAGTTGGCTTAATTAACAAACACGATAGAAATCCACTCGGCAACATCTGGCATCCACTCTACCATTCGACTATCAAAGCTCAAAGAACGCCAGTTTATCAACAAGAACTGTTCAACGGTCATCTTTTCATATTCATAAGGGGTGATGAGGATTTGATAGAGCGAATAAAATCAAGCTTAGAAAATCCAAAAAAGGTGCTGTTCTTGGGAAGGAGCGAGGATATTATTTTTCTAAAGTCACAACCAAAAATATTAGAAGATGAGGAAACTAAACCACAAGTAAAGTCGGTGAAGAAATCTTTATGGCTAAAATATCCAACATACATCAGGTTATATAAAAAGAAGGATAATTGCAAATCTGAAGATAAATTTCCGATAAAAAACGACAAATATCCAGTATATTCGATTCCAATAAGAATGGATTTCAAGAACAATGATCAAACTATTAGAAACAAAGCTGAGCTTAACAAAAATATAAAAAGAGAAGTTAAATTTGAAACGATTATCTATACTGGATACGACTATGTTGTTTATTTAGAAAGAGAAATCAAGATTGAAAAGTATAATATCGACGATAAAAAAGTTTTCAAAATACCAATAGATTATGGGTGGTTATGATGAATTTGATTAATTTATTGAGAGCTAAATCAGAGAGGGAAGGTGAGGAAGGTAAGAATATTTTACTAAAGGATCACATAATTGAAACGTTAGAAAGGGCAAAACAGCTGAAGGAATTTGTTGAAATTAACGGTGGTACAATTACTTATCCTTTTTTAAAGGATGAAAAATTCTTTACAGCTTTAGCTATAGCTTTAATACTTCATGATTTCGGTAAGATCAACCACGATTTCCAGAGAAGAGTTTACAATAAAGAATCCGATGATTGGGTAAAACTTAGAGAGTTTTTAAAGCCATTACGAGGTATCAATGTAAGACACGAAATACTCTCTTCTGTTTGGGCATCGATACTTTTAGATGACAATTCGTATAGCGACTGGAAAGATTGGTTTTCGGAAATCAGAACAGCCATTTTGCTACACCATTACAACGAATACTACATCGGAGAGAAGGATTTAATGGAAATCGTGCAGAATTATTTTGAAGATGTAAAAGATTATATTAAATTTATCGTAGATAATTGGCAGGAGTTTGAGAAATTCACGAATGATCTTCTAAACGGTCTTTATGAAAAATTTGCTGATAAACATTTTATAAAAAATGCAATAGAACTTATTCGGTATAATCTTAATTTAGAAAGAGCAAAAACTCTTTTGGAAATGATTGAAAATCGAGAAGACGATATTTCAGTTTTTGCGGAATTTTACAAAATAGATAACGAAAATCCCGACTATGATTTCTTAGTGTTTTTAGGTTGTTTGAGAAGATGTGATTATTCCGCAAGTGGTGAAGTTGATTTAGAAAAATCAGAAAAAGTAGATAGAAATAAAAAGACAGTGATAAAGCTTGAAGATATATATGAAAATTCAATAGCAGAAAAAATAAAAGAAACAATTAGAGAAAAATCAATATGGCAAGAAAAACTTATAGAAAAAATCGAACCGCTAAAATCCGTTGTTTTAATAGCGCCAACGGGATCAGGAAAAACAGAATTTGCTTTACTGTGGAATGCAAAGAACACACGAAAGTTAATTTACACATTACCGTTAAGAGTAGCTTTAAACGATCTATTTTGGAGGTTCAAAAACTGTTATTTTGATAACGAAATTGTGAATATTCTACATTCTACGGCTTTCATTGAGTATCTTGAAGAAGAACAGAAAGTTAAAGCTCTTAATGTCGAAAAACAACTGACCGTATCTAAATTAATATCGTCGCCAATATTATTAACTACACCAGATCAAGTCTTTTTAACATCCTTGAATTATTACGGATCAGACAAGGTTATCGCAGTGTACCCTCTCTCATCTATTGTAGTGGACGAAATCCAAACTTATGATTCAGAAATGGCATCGATAATAATCAAAACTCTTCAAATCGTCCAAAGACTTGGTGGTACTGTGCTTGTCATGACAGCAACTTTGCCACCATACTTTGAGCCGTTCTTCTTCGAGGATAAAAGCAAAGATTACGATATTCCAGAAAAGTTTAGGCTTAAATTTGAAAAGATAGACACGGAGATTATCAAAAACGATGTAAAAAACTACAACCTAAAGAGACATAAAATAAAAGTTGTGGAGGAGTGTTTGGTAGAATACAGAGTTAATTCAATTGAAGTCAATAAAGAATTAAAAGAATATCTTAAGAGGTATGATGGAAAAAATGTATTCATCGTTTTAAACAATGTCAGCAAAGCCATCGAGGTTTATAAAAAGCTAAAAGAGGATAGATATCCTAACGTGTTTCTCCTTCACTCACGATTGATCGAAAAAGAGAAAGACAGAAAGATTAACTTAATTAAATTACTTCTCAAAAACTCAAAATCTAAAAAAGATATTGAAGAAATAGAAAAACTTAAACAAAACTTTGAAAACATTGATATTAATAAACCTGTTATTATTGTAGCTACACAGTTAATCGAAGCTTCTGTAGATTTAGACTTTGATGCAATGATAACAGAAGTTTCTCCAATCGATAGCCAAGTGCAAAGGTGGGGTAGAATTTACAGAAACAGGGGTGACGAGGACTATGATGAGGAATTACCCAACATCGTGGTTTTTGTGGGAAAAATTAAGAATGGTAAAATAGAGATCGACAGAGGCACAAAAGCTATTTACGATAAAAGGGTCGTTGAAAAAACTATCGAAGTTTTAAAAGAGTATAATGGAAAACTTTTGAGCTACGACGATGAGAAAAAGATGATAGAGATCGTTTTCAACAAGAAAATTGACATCGATAATCCTGAATTGCTTAGAATCATTAAGAGAAATAAAGCACGACTCAAAGACATATACGTTGCAGAGATTAAGCGAAACTTAGAATTTCTTAAGTATTTCTCGGTAGAAAAGAAGAGTCAAGCTCAAAGGTTATTTAGAAGAATTGCTGGAATTTTAGTGGTGATACCAGCTATTATGAGAATTAATGGTGATGAAATAGACAAAGCTTTTGCTGAAATTATTGAAAATCCAGAAAGCAACAACAAGACATGGAGGGAGATAATCGATAAAATTAAAGAAAATGGGCTGAATTTGGATGGAGATGAAAATAAGTTGAAGTGGAAACTAAAAGAGAGGTTGTATCAATATTCTGTCAATATTCCAATATTTTACTGGGAAAAGCTTATGCAGTTGATTAAACACGAATTCAAAGGGTTCTATGTGCTTAAAATTTCGGAAAAAGATGCTGAAAATGTATTAAAATATGGTATAGAAAAGAATATAATTAGAGAACTAAAGAAAAGTGAGGAGGAACTCTTAGAGGATATTTTACTTTGAATCAAATTTTTATCAACTTTTGAACGTTGAACGTATGATTTAGATCATGAAAAACACATTAGAGGAAATTAAAGAAATCCTAAAGAAACACAAAGAAGAATTAAAGGAAAAATTTGGCTGTTACGTTCAAAACAAACAGACTAATTAGAACTCAGAAATATGCTTCACAAAATCGAGATTTGCCTTTTTTATCAGCTTCTCGTCAGCCGTGTAAAGCTTGGCCTTCAGCTCTTCGGCTAAAGCGACGTAAGATGCATCGTAAATCGTAACATCTTTTTCCATCGCAATTTTAACTGTTCTTTGGGCAAACTTTCCAGTTAAAGAGAAAAGTCTAAATCCGTAAAGCGTTAGTGACTTAGCGATCATGATCAACTCTTCCTTTTTAAAGAGTTTTGTATACTTTAGAGCGTTTAGAACTTCGTAAGGCATTAATTCGGTCGATATTATCTCCACACTCCCGTTTATAAACTCATCCCTTAATTTTCTCGCATTTTCCGAATACACTTCATCAACGAACCACTTCACTATTACGCTCGCGTCAGCTACCACCTTTTCCATATCTTCTTTCCCTCCATTCTCGAATTATCTTTGTCGTGTCTGTTGTCGATTTTCTCCTTAATTTTTCATTTATTAGCAAAGCTTCTGCGAGATTCCTACTTTCAAGTCTCTCGATAATCTTTACAATTTCTGTTCTTATAATTTCACTCCAATTTATATATTTGTATTTATCCATTTTCTTCTTCAGTTCATCATCAACTCTAACACTTATTACAGGCATACAAGTATTACGTTACGACAATATATAATCCTTTCCGCATTATTGATAATAACGTTAGTAATCGTGCCACGCTTGGACAGAGAGAACTTCAATTATAGAGAGTCCATGCCTCAAGGATTCGCAAGATTGTATGGTAATTATAATATTTCGTCAATTCCGCTCTTATCGTGCCCAATGATCTCCCTTTTCATAGCTCTCTCGTTCCTTAACCTGTAAATTACGATCATGTCCTCTTCTTCGTTTATTATCCCTTTCAGACCCATTTTGACTTCTTCCAAATCGGCTTCACTCAGCTCTCCTTCGAAAAGTGAATTTTGAACCCAGTTGAGATATCTCCGCAGGAATTTTTTAACTCTGTTCACCCTCTCCACATTCACATCGTAGGCTACGATAACATACATGCTACCACCAGATCACCAAAGGCTTAAACCTCTCAACTCCAAGCAAATGCTTAGCCAACTTGTAGCATTCGAGTCTTATGAGCCTCTGATAGGAAACGTTCCTCTTAAGCTGTCTGTGCTTAATCGTGCTCTCAAGCTTCTCGTTATAGGCTTTGAGAAACTTCCTTTTTCCGCTTTCGCTGAGCAGAACCCCGTCAAGATCCTTATTGAAATCTTCGGGTTTCATTATCCCTTTGTTCACGAGATAGAAAATCGTTCTGTCAACTATGAATGGCTTGAAGATCTCCGCAATATCCAAGGCTAAGCTAAACCTCCTCTCGAACGGCTCATGCAGGTAGCTTATCGTCGGATTTAACTGGGTGTGATAGAGCTCGGAAAGGACTGTTGCGTAGAGCAGGGAGTTGCCGAAGCTGATCATGGCGTTCACCTCGTTTTTCGGCGGTCTTTTCGATCTGCTTTCGAACTTGAAGTTCTTTAGAACTGAGTCAAAGGCTGAATAGTAGATCTGCCTCGCTAAGGCTTCACAACCCATGACCTCAGTGATTTTCTCAGCCCTTCCAAGCTCTTCCAAAGCTTTGTCAAGATCGCAATCGATTTTGTAACTTGCTAAGATCCTTTTCATGTTATGGATGGCTCCCTCCACGAAAGCCTTTGCAAGGTAGAGTCTTTTTGCTGGATCGATGTAGTGTTCCGCCTGCCTTATCACCAAATCACCGGAGATCAGTGACTCGCGGGGATAGAAGCTTCCGACGTAGAATCCGCGCCTATTAAAGAAGTGAATGCACACACCTTCCCCCGCAAGCATTGTGATAGCTTTGGAGGTTATGCTCAGCGACCCCAAGGCGTAGATTGAATATATAGAATTTATCGGGATAGGCTTTCTCCCGCTCTCGTTCTCGAAGTAGAGGGTGTTTTCTCTTCTGATAAGCTTGCCGTCAGTCATTATGTAATAGTTCTTTTTCTTCATCTAACCACCTCAAGAAAAGCAGAATTCGAAATAGGCACACCTTTTGCACTGACTTTTGTATTCTGGTTTCGGCATATTTTCTCTGCGTATCTTCTCAATGTCTTTTAAAATTTCGTCTATTTCCGATTCGATTTCATCGTTAAGTTCGAGTTTAATGTTTTTCTTAGCTTTTGGATAGGATAAAACTGCTTTTGCTGAGATTCCAAGCTTTTTTAAGTAATACAGATAGTAAAGAGTCTGATAAATATGAGCCTTTTCAAACTTATCAGATTTTTTGACTTCTCTAATTTCGAGAGTATTTCCCCTTCTGATTACATCTATCGCAATTGATCCAAGTTGGATCTCCTTTTGTTCCCTTTCGAAAACATCTAAATGCAAAAGCTTACCTAATTTAACGAGATCGCTTTCGTTTTCCATGTTCAGATTGTGACTAAAAAGCCAAAGTTTTGTTTTACAGATGAAGTAATAATTCACCTGAACGCCTCTAATATACATTTCGTTAATTAGCATAATTAATTACTGTTTTCGAAGATTAAAGTTTTTCCGATGCTTATGATTTTCTTGGATGGCTTCAAACTTGAATCCTGTTGAATTTTTATAATAAATTTTTATAATAACATGATTAAAAATTGAGTAGAGCTTAATTGAGACTAATTTCGCCGGTCGGAAATTTTAAAATTTTGCATTATTATAGTATAAGTTTTTAATATTTATTTTGAGATTCGGCGAGTTAAGTAGTTGTTGTAATTATTTTGAGGTTTATTCTTGATGAAATTGTTTTGATTTTTGATTGGATGGATGATAAGAAAGTAAATTAGAAAAGATTGGAAGGATAAAAATCGGGCATCTTTATAAATGGTTTGCATTACCGAAGTTATCAGAACATATTTAAATCAAATACAAGTTTAACAAAGTTTATATACTAAATAAACCCCAGATTACTCAATTGCTTAAATCAGACTAATTTAGGATTGAAATGAGAATTTCGCCGCCCTGCTGAGCTGGATCCGCTATCGAGCTTAAATCAGACTAATTTAGGATTGAAATCTGCTTGCTCGATCACGATAGAGAAAGACGCTACGACTGCTTAAATCAGACTAATTTAGGATTGAAATTTCGATCGAGCGGACGTAAATGATCGATTTCGCTATTGCTTAAATCAGACTAATTTAGGATTGAAATTCAGCATTCTGGAGAGATTATGGATGCAAACCAACACGCTTAAATCAGACTAATTTAGGATTGAAATTCAAAGAAAATGAAGGGATAAGTCAAGCAAATCGGTGAAGCTTAAATCAGACTAATTTAGGATTGAAATTTGCTCAGCACATCCTTGATCGCCTTGCCAAGTTCCAGCTTAAATCAGACTAATTTAGGATTGAAATACGCTTGCGATCCATTTTGCTAACCTGCCGAGCTGTGGCTTAAATCAGACTAATTTAGGATTGAAATTCTGCCACTAATATGATTTCGTGCTGACCCGGAGCTACGCTTAAATCAGACTAATTTAGGATTGAAAAACCTCTCCGAAACGGAACCATATTCAGTAGATTCTCTTAATCATCTAATCTTCTAATATACTGTGCTTTTATCTACTTTGAGACTTTTGGCTATTTCCATATAGGAGTTTCAATCCCTAAACTCTTTGTGTTTAAATCAGATTAGATTAAGATTAAAATCCTCGAAGGCAAAACTATTTATATAGCTTATAAAGGTTTTAAATATGCGAGACTACAAAATAAAAATAGAAAACGTTGTCGCTTCAACACAAATTGGTGAAAATATCGATCTTAATAAAATAGCAAGAGAGGTTAAAGATGCCGAATACAAACCCAAACAGTTTCCCGGTCTCGTTTTGAGAATAAAAGAGCCTAAAGCTGCCGCACTTGTCTTTAGAAGCGGTAAAGTTGTTTGCACAGGGTCAAAATCTGTTAAGGATGCAAGAAGAGCAATAAAACAGGTTGTTAAGATTGTTGGAAGTTTTGGAATCCCCGTTTTTGAAGAACCTGAGGTAAAGGTTCAAAACATAGTCGCATCGGCGGATTTAGGAGTAGATTTAAA
Organism: uncultured Archaeoglobaceae archaeon; assembly: GCA_965561205.1. GTDB lineage: Archaea > Halobacteriota > Archaeoglobi > Archaeoglobales > Archaeoglobaceae > Geoglobus. The sequence continues at coordinate 38,142 of CBEWZU010000014.1, forward strand.
TCTAAACGCAATAGCGATAGGTCTTGGATTGGAGAATATAGAATACGAGCCTGAGCAATTTCCCGGTCTCGTTTACAGATTGAAAGATCCGAGAGTTGTCGTTTTAATCTTCGGTTCAGGAAAAATGGTAGTTACTGGAGGTAAAAAACCTGAAGACGCTAAAAGAGCCGTCGAGAAAATTTCAGAGGAGTTAACAGCTTTAGGACTTATGTAATATGCTTTCAAGGGCAATACCCATAGTGATAAGCTATTTTTTCATATCGATGGCTTTTGGTGTTATTGCATCCAAATATTTGGGATATTACTCTATTTTCATGTTCATGTTTGTTTTTGCAGGAGCAGCCCAGTTCATTGCGGTTGGTTCATACTGCCTTGTCGAACTAAACCAATAGGAATAATACACGATAAAAATTAAATCCCAAT
>CBEWZU010000015.1:0-36240 GCA_965561205.1 uncultured Archaeoglobaceae archaeon
GCCGCATTCAACGCAAGCAAATTCGTCTGATCAGCTATGGATTTTATCCTTTCCGAAACTTTATTTATGTCCTTAACAGCATCATCCAAATCTCCGACAATCTTAGCAACAGCACCGATTTCTTTTACGATTTCTTCTATATTTTTCTGAGCCTTTTTACCTTCTTCTTCAGCAAGTTGTGCGTTTTCGACAGCTTTTTTAACGAATTCTGCTGATATCTTAGCTTCATCGGTGAGTTTTCTGATGTTATCGACAACATTCTTTGCTTCAGCGGCAGTTTCGTTCGCTATCCTTGAGAGATTTGCGGCACCTTGTGCCATCTGTTGAGAAGCCGCACTGATCTGCTCCATCCCAGCATTTATCTGACTTATAGCTTCTTTGATTTCCTTCATACCGCTTACGTTCTCTTCTGCAATTTGCTTCATTTCACCTATAAAATTCTGCATGTTATTACTGAGTTCTGATAAGGCTTTTGCGAAAGTTGCAAATTCTCCCTCCATCTGTATATCTTCACTAACCTCCCTTGTAAAATCGCCGTTAGCAAGACTTCTCACAACGTCGATCCCTTCCCTTATCGGTATAACAATTGAATCCGTTAATCTGTTCATATTTTCAACGAGCTTTGCATACTCTCCGTAAGCTGTAACGCTTGCTTTGACGTTGAGATTCCCTTTTGCGGCTTCGTTAGAAACCCTCAAGATTTCGTCGAACAGAGCGCTCATATCATCGATGAAAGAGTTGAACTCCTCAAATGTCGCCGCCGCTTCTCCTTCGTATTTCTCCGCAGGTAACTTTACGCTAAAATCTCCCCTCTTAAGCCTCGATATCGCACTCGCAAGCTCCTTAAAGATACCTTCTTCCGAGAATCTCACCGACTCGACCACGCTGTCCATGCTACACAGTTTGTAACAAAATATATATTTTCTTCGTTTAATTATTTAATCTTTTTAAAAAATTTCAATTAGAAATTCCAATTTACGATTTCGAATTTTCAATTTCAATTTCCAAACTTGGAGAAAATCGTTTCATGAGAATATCCAAGTTCTGCTGAGCAATTTGTAGTAGCTTCTCTGAACTGCTCGCTATCTGCTGGACTGCCGCTGTCTGCTCCTCTATTGCGGCTGAAGATTCTTCACTTGCCGCGGCGGCTTCTTCAGCAGTCGAAGCAACTTCTTCAATGTTCTTGACAAGAGCTTCAAGCTTTTCGACGCCTCTCTGAGATTCTTTGGCAATTTTATTGAGTCTTCTATCAATTTCACCTACCATGTTTCCTATTTCCTCTGCCATTTTTAATGCTTCGTTGATTCTTTTTCCACCTTCATTAGATTCTATTTTAGCTTTTTCTACAGCCTTTATGACTTTTTGAGTAGCCTCAGTCACACTCGTCACGATTTCGGCGATCTCCTCAGTGCTTTTTCTTGATTCTTCGGCGAGTTTTCTGACCTCGTCTGCAACGACGGCGAATCCCCTTCCGTGTTCTCCAGCCCTTGCCGCTTCTATCGCCGCATTCAACGCAAGCAAATTCGTCTGATCAGCTATGGATTTTATCCTTTCCGTAACCTTACCGATATTTTTGACCGTCTCGTTGAGTTCTTCTACGATCCGTCCGACTTCATCGATCTCGTTCATTATCTCTTGGAGTTTGTTAACCGCCACCTCTCCGGACTTCCTTGATTTATCCGCATATTCCATAGCATTATTTGCGTATTTGCTGGACTCTGAGATATCCTTGTTAAGCTCTTCGAAAAGGTTCATTGTCTCCCTTACCATAACGTGGGAATTGTTTGCAATCTTTGACAGATTTTCTGCTCCAGTAGCGATCTGCTGTGAAGCCGAAGAGATTTGTTGCATCCCGGCATTCAGCTGATTTATCGCCTCCATATTCTCTCTTGCTAATCTCTCGGTCTCTTTTATGGTTTTGGAAATTTCCGTAAGTAAATCCCCGACATCCGCCGCAAGCCTGTTTACAAGTTCAAAAATTCTTGCATACTCTTCATTTTCAACACTTTCAAGCCTGAAATCCCAGTTCCCCGTAATCAACTCATTAAGAGCTTGTTCTAATTGTCCCAAGTATCTTTTATCCATAACACTCTCCAGAATCTCCGAGCTCATAGAATCACCCCCATTTTGGAATTCCGATTTTGGATTACTATTTTGAAATAATAGGTATAAATTTTTTTCTTGTATGTGAAATTGCTTTTATGAAATTCCAGAGTTACAATTAATGTTGAATTAGCTCGAATATTTTTTCGAGCAGTAGAGCGAGTTTCGCCCCCTTCTCGGTTAGAGAATACTTTCCATTCTGCTTAGAGACAAAATTGTGACTCGTAAGTTGCTTCAATAATCTATCAAGGACACTCGGACTTATCTCAGATTTGAACATTATGTCGTTGAAGTTCGTGGGGGATTTCCTTAGGACTTTTAAAATTTTTAACGTTCCCGGGTGCATAAGTATTCTGTAAATGTTATTCCTATCTTTCACCACGAAAAAGATTTTTTGATGTCATGTATATATGATTTGCTATACTTTTTGAATTCGTTTGATGCATTGCTAAAATGTAAATCAAAAATTGCATTACATTTTGTATAGCACAAAATTAATAATTATCCGCCCAAAAATATGTCAGATATGTCCAAGGAGAAGAAGAATTCGAAAAAAGATGTTGTCATATCCATTCGTATTCCGAAATGGTTAAAAGAAGAAATGGATAGGATAAACATCAATTGGAGTGAGTATATCCGAGATTCTATTGAAAAAAAAGTTTCAATCGAGGAATTAAAAAAAATCTGGGGTCAAATTGAAAACATAAAAGACAGCATGAACAGGAGGTGATTGAATGATTATCGATTCAACTGTTCTTAAAGAGTTAATTTTTGGCAACAATAGCAAATACCAAAAGATTAGGAAGAAATTCGAAGAAGGAGAACTGACAATTCGGATCCCAGATGTTGTTAAATACGATGTCTTTAAAACGATAATAAACGAAAATATTCCAGAGGAGCATTTTACAAAGTTAGTCGAACTTATCGTAAGATATCTTGAATATCTTACCGTTAATCTCGACCACACCCATATAACTGATGCAATATCTATCAGCCGAGATCTGAAAGTAGATTTTTCGGTAGCCGCATGTTTGGTGCTTGCAAACTCACTTATGGATGTATATGTTACGGCAAACAGGGAACTTGTCGAAAAGCTCAGGAAAAATGGATATTCCGTTTTGCACATCAATGAAATCCTGTAATTTTTTTGTAGACCTTCTCTCTTAAGCTAATACACTCAAATTTATCTTTAAATCCCGCTGGTAGCGTCTCACTTTTCCCTATGATCAGGTAGCCACCATCAACGAGGGCATTGTAAAAATCGTTTACTACCTTGATCTTCTGACTTTCACTGAAGTATATCATTACGTTTCTGCAAAATACCGCATCAAGATATTTGGATACGGGTTCATCCGTTGTCAGGTCATGCCACTTAAATCTAACAAGTCTCTTTAAAAAGTTCTTTACCCGGTAACCGTCATCTTCTTTCTCAAAATACTTATTTATCAAATATCTATTCAGATTCCTCAACTGGGATTGTCTGTAAAAACCTTCCTTAGCCATCTCAAGACAGGTGTCATCGATGTCAGTAGCGTATATCGAGATAATCCATCCCTTTCCCAAGGTTTCCAAAGCACATATCGCGATACTGTAGGGTTCTTCACCGCAAGAGCATCCGGCACTCCAGAATCGGACAATGTTGCTCCTAACCTTTTTCTTTCTGTTTGCTATATCAGGGAGAACGTGCCTCATAAAAAATTCGAAGGGTGTTTTGTCCCTCATAAATTCGGTTACATTTATCGTTATCGTGTTTATGAGTTTGTTTATCTCCTCCCTCCCGTTACTCCTAAGAAATCTAAAATATTCGTTCAAACTCTGCATTCCAAGAATTTTCATCCTAAGCTCTATCCTTCTTCTAAGATAATTCTCTCTGTATTGCTTGAGGTCTATACCGGATTCTTTACTAACGTGGTTTATCAAGCTTTTAAAAATTAGATCCATAACTCAGCACCGTTGCTGTATTTCACAAGCATTTTTCCATTATTGACAAAAAAATAAATGGATCTCCCCAATGTCCCTCCGATGTCCTCTGAGACTACTCTTATATTGTATTCTTTCAGGAGGGACTTTACGATCTCCACATTTCTCTCACCAATTTTAAGAAAATCCATTGTCATGTGCTTGAAAATTTGGGCACCTCCAGCTATCTTTGCGACTACGTTACGTCTTTTGCTACCCATCCTCTCCATAGCTTCTAACATCATTTCTACCGCATGATCCGCATATTTAGCACTTCTAATTGTCCCGTTGTGGGACTTCGGGAGCATTACATGAGCAAGACCGCCAATTTTTTCGAGAGGATCGTATAGAGCTAAACCTAAACAGGAACCCAACCCAATTGTCTTTAAAACGGCAAGACCTTTCGCCACTCTGAATTCACCTATACCCACGAGATACTCGTGCATCATTCCACCATACTGAGTAGCTCGAATATGTAATTGAAGAACTTTTCAGTCGGGAAAAGCATTATAAGTGCTTCTATTGCGTCTTCCCTGTCCTTTAGTTCGGTTTTAAATACAATAATGTAATCGCTTTTTTCGGCAATCTGGGAGAGTATAACATCTATCACAGCAACGAGGTAGTCCTTGGCGTAGTTTGGTGGCGTTGGGACGAGTATTGTATCGAGCATATTTGCTATTGCATCGCAGAACGATGAAGAGAGTATGTTTCCTATTTCCATTATCGCCGAATCAACGAGTTCCTCATCACTGCAATCTCCAAGCAGTAATTCCGCCATTTTTTGTGCTGAATTAGACGGAAAAACGATATATAAAAAGCCCGCTTGTTCATTTTCGATCGTGCTCAATCCGATGACGGTTCCGGCAACGATTTCGTCCGTTTTCACAATTCCGTGCAATTCGTTTATCTTTGTTACGATCACTTCTGGAACACTCATCTCTATAACCCTTCCAAGCATTTGGGAGAGAGATGTTGCCGCATTTCCCACACCGATGTTTCCGACTTCCCTTAAAGTATCAAGTTCGAGTTCGCCAAGATCTTCAACTCTATACAAACTTATCACCCCCTATTAGACTTGAAACGTCAATAATGGGGACGACCCTACCGTCTCCTAATATTGTGACACCGCTAAATCCTTTAATTTTTGATAAAAATCCTGTCAACGGCTTAATCACTATTTCCTGCTGTTCCGATATCGCATCAACAATTAGAGCGAACTTCTCCCCTTCTTTCTCTACGATGATTCCCACCTCTTTTTCTTCTCTTTTCTTACCGTTAATCCCGAACAGATCCCTTAGATAGAATGCGGGAATTAGTTTACCTCTGACAAGAAGGAAGGGAGATCCGTGAATAAACTTTAAATTCTCATCCGTAATGTAGAGGGCTTCTACGACACTTGAAATTGGAATCGCATACGTTTCATCTCCAACCTTAGTCAAGAGCGATTTAATTATCGCAACTGTCGGAGGTAACTGAATTCTTATTTTCGTTCCTTTACCCTTTTCCGAGAAGATTTTGATCGTGCCACCCAATTTCTCAACCGTCGTCTTAACAACATCCATCCCAACTCCTCTACCGGAAATCTCGCTCGCCTCATCTCTTGTCGAGAATCCGGGGGTGAATATGAGCATCCTGATCTCCTCATCGCTCATGGATTCCGCTTCGTTCTGAGTTATCAATCCCCTCTCCATCGCCTTTTGTTTGATTTTTTCTACATCGAGTCCTCTACCATCGTCCTCTATTTCTATGATAATGTTGTTTTTCTCTCTCCAAGCCGACAGCCTTATCCTCCCGACTTCGTCTTTTCCAGCTTTCTTTCTCTCCTCAGGAGATTCTATTCCGTGATCGACTGCGTTTCTGATTAAATGAACCAAGGGATCACTTATTTCATCGAGGACAGTTCTATCGAGTTCTGTGTCGAGACCTTCCATGATTAGATCGACTTTCTTACCGAGCTTCCTCGCAAGATCTCTGACCATTCTTGGGAATTTGCTGAAAACCCTCTCAACTTTCACCATCCTCATTTGCATTATTTCATCCTGCAGGCTCGTTATGGCTTTGTCCATAATCGAGACCGCTTCCCTTAGCTCTGGAATATCGTATTCGATTGCAATTTGAAGAAGCCTGCTTTTGCTTATAACGAGCTCCCCAACGAGATTCATTATCGTATCAAGCTGGGATATGTTCACCCTAATGCTTTCGAGTTTCTTCACTTTTTTCGGTTCCTCTTTTGGTTCGTCCAGAGGCTTCTGTTTTATCTGCTTTATCTCGATTATCTCATACTTATCAATCTCGGCGATTCTTGAAAGAACGCCCTCAAGTTCGTCGATTTTATCCGCTTTAAGATAGATCGTAAAAGATCTGTCAAATTCCCCTTTATCTATTTTCTTTTCGTCAGGAGAGGTTCCGACAATTTCGGCGACCTCACTGAGAGATTCCAAGATAAGGGCGGCTCTCACGGATTTCATCACGCAATCTTCGCTCAGGACTATATTTATCTGAACGTTGGCATCCTTTACATCCTTTGTTTCCGTGATTTCTTCGCCGCTTTCATCACTTTCTGCGGTTAGTTTTTGCAGTTCTTTAACTATCCCCTCGATATCGACATCGTCGTTATCCTCGTTTTCTATTTTGTTTATCATTTCCTCGATCGTGTCAACTGCTTTTAACATGATATCCACGATATCACTCGTTATTTCGATGTTTTCGTCTCTTATCCTTCCCATTGCACTCTCAAGTTTGTGACAAAGCTCCTCAAGATTTTTGAACCCCATGAATCCAGCCATTCCCTTAATCGTGTGGGCGACTCTGAAAATTTCGTTTATAGCTTCTCTTTCGCCTTTCTCAAGCTTTATGAAGTTCTGATTCATCACATCGAGGTATTCCTTTGCCTCCTGAAGAAACTCCTGTTTATACTCCTGCATTTCATCCATTTAGCATCACCTCGATTGCGTGGACGATCTCCTCCGCAATCTCGTAAACGGGTTTCACAGAGATTACGGCACCGAGCTCTATCGCCGCTTTTGGCATTCCAAAGACGATACACGTGTCTTCACTACTTGCAATTGTGTATCCTCCTGTGTCCTTTATCCTTTTCATTCCGTATGCCCCGTCTTCTCCCATTCCCGTCAGGATGACGCCCACAACATTTCCACCGTAAACTTCGACAACGGATTCGGCTGTGACATCCACCGAAGGTTTGACGGCATTCACAGGCTTTCCTTCAACAATCTTTATCCTGACTACATCCAAAGCCTTTCTGAGCTTCATGTGATATCCACCGGGAGCGATATACACCACCCCATCTTTCACTCTCTCGTTGTTTTCCGCCTCTTTCACTTTTATCTCCGATATGCTGTCGAATCTCTCTGCAAGTTGACTTGTGAAGCCGGGTGGCATGTGCTGAACAACAAAGACGGGTGCCGGAAGGTCTGCTGGCAATCTTGGAATTATCATCTCAAGGGCTGTTGGCCCTCCAGTGGAGGATCCGATCAAAACGCATAGATCCTTTGATTTCTTTTTCCATCTCCCCCTTACGACTTCACCACGCATTTTTTTGAGATTTTGCAGTCTTATCAGAATCGGAGAATTTTCGGCAACGGCATGGATCTTCCTTATGAGTTCATCTGCTATTGTAGAGTAATCGGCGAGAACACCGTCTGGCTTTGGAATGAAGTCGACGGCACCGAGTTTTAGAGCTTCTATTGTCTCTCTTGCACCCTCCTTTGTATAAGAACTCAGCATTATGACCGGAGTGGGTCTTTTCTCCATTATCACCTTTAGAGCCGACAGCCCGTCCATTATCGGCATTTTTAGGTCTAACGTAATTACATCCGGCTTGAATTCCATTACTTTCTCTATTGCTTCTTTTCCGTTTTTTGCGGTTTCCACTTCTATTCCGGCATTTTTCAGTATATCTGAAACTGCCATTCTGACGAGAGCCGAGTCGTCAACTACGAGCACCCTCATGGCTACATTCCGGCAACTTTCTTTAGCTCCTCAATAACCTTCGGAGCCTGAAACGGCTTCACTATGTAGCCTCTGGCTCCGAATTTTATCGCTGTCTTGACCATCTGTTCCTGACCGACCGCAGTGCACATGACAACCTTGGCATTCGGGTCTATCTTCTTTATCTCTTTAAGAGCTTCGATTCCGTTCATCTCTGGCATGATTATGTCCATGGTAACTATGTCGGGTCTTAGTTTCTTATACAGCTCCACAGCCTGCTTTCCGTTCTCAGCTTCACCCACGATATCAAATCCACCAGAGAAAAGGATATTCTTCAGGAGTTTTCTCATAAATGCTGCATCATCTACAATCAAAACCTTAGGCATTCTTCATCACCCCACTCATTTTTTTCATAATATCGTTAACAAGAATTATCCCACGAGGAGTGAGTGTTATCTCTTTCCTGATCTTAACAACTTTCGCAAGCCCTAAATTTATCAATCTATCGTAGTATTTGTTCAGTTCTTCCGTAGAAATCCCAAGAATTGATTCAATTCCCGCCGAATCGACACCTGAATAAACCATTGCGAGGATTTGCTCTTCGATCTCCGAGAGCTTCTCCTTCGGCTTGTGTTCCTCTATCAGTTGCTTAAGATAGTTTTCAAGCATATCGAGAGTTGTCTCAGGACATAAGACGAAACTTGTGACGACTTCTCCTTTATCGAGATATGTGAGCATTAGAACAACCCTTTTCTTTTTACCTACTGTTCTTAGATCTTTCCCAACCGAACCAAGATTGTTAAGGGCTATCCTTATCTGATTCTTTGGAGAGAGGAACCAAATAGCCTCATCGGTTATGCTTAAGTAGCCTTTATCCCATTTTGCGTCCTTATTTACGACGCCACCTCTGATAGCGGGAGATAGGAAATAGACCGCAAATCTGTCGGCCTTTAAATTGAACGCTAAGTATCTGAATATCTGCTTTTGTTTACTCCCAAAATGGACGAAATAATTCAGGTCTCCTCGCTTTATCCTGATTGCCTCTTTTCCGTTGTATTCAATCCACTCCAAATCACTTATTTCCCTGAAGGGAATCGTGATTTTGGAGAAAGAGACCGCACTCTCCGTTATCGTGGCTTCACACATTTTCCAACCTTTGTCGTAAATTTCCGCCGGTGTTTTCAGCAAAACTTTGTTTCCCATAGTTATCTGAGTCTCTCGACTTCATCTTCGCTCAGAACCTTATTCAGATCGATCAAAATCAGAAGTCCATCGGGAAGTTTTCCAACACCCTTTAGGAACTTTGCCTCCTCTCTTGCAGTTATTATGCTCGGTAGTGCCTCGATATCCGCTGTTGATAGATACTTGACCTCGTTGACGGTGTCCACCATCATTCCGATGACTGCGTTGTTGTATTCGACGACGATTATTCGGGTGTTGTTGTCGATCGGCTTGGGTTCTAATCCGAATCTCTTTCTCAGGTTGATTATCGTTGTTATTTGCCCTCTTAAGTTTATGACTCCTTCAACGAAATCGGGGGCATTTGGTATTCGTGTTATCTGCGTTGGTTTTATTATCTCCCTTACCTGAGAGATGTCCACCCCATATCTCTCATTCCCGAGATTGAAAACTATAACCTGAACTACATCCTTACCACTCCTAATAGTCTGCTGCATTTTGTTTCACCCCCTAAAAAATTTTTAAGAAGATTTTCTACCTCCATTTGCGAGCGTGGTTGCGTATTTCTCCGTGATCTCCATTCCGGCGGAATCAAAGACTTTGAAGTTCTCAAGAAGAGTTCTCGTTGTCTCCTCTGCAATCTGTCTAACTTTCTCCATGGCTGTGGTAATCTGCTGGACTGCCGCTGTCTGTTCTTCTATTGCGGCCGATGTCTCCTCACTGCTTGCGGCATTTTCTTCTGCGGTCGATGCAACTTCCTCGAAGTTCTTTGCAAGATTCTCGATCCTCGCCAGACCGTTTTCTGCCGCCTCTCTGACTGCTCTAAGCATATCGTTTATTCTGCTAATGGACTCGGCAATCTCATTCGACTTGGTCAAAGCGTCCTGTATGCTTAGACTACCTTCTTCACCCCTTCCCTTAACGTTCATAGTTGCTTCGATGACCTTCTTAGTCTCCTCTTGGACTTTGCGGACGATCTCGTCAATCTCTTCGGTGCTTTTTCTTGACTCCTCGGCGAGTTTTCTGATTTCATCTGCAACGACAGCGAATCCCCTTCCGTGTTCTCCTGCTCTTGCCGCTTCTATCGCCGCATTTAATGCAAGCAGATTGGTTTGATCAGCTATCGACTTTATCCTTTCCGTGATCTTCCCGATATTTCTCACGGCATCATCGAGTGTTTCCACGACTTCGGTTGCCTTCTCGATCTCCTTCATTATGTTCTCCATAGCTTGCAAAGCCTTCATACCGAGTTCCTTAGATGTTTCAGCCCCCTCTACCGCACTCTCCGCAAACTTTGAAGACTCATCGGCTTTCTTGGCGAGATCCTTGAAGACTCCTTCTGCGGCTTTGAGATCCGCCGCCGAAGCGTTCGCCAATCGTGATAGATTTTCGCTTCCCGTAGCGATCTGCTGTGAGGCTGAGGAGATCTGCTGCATTCCCGCATTCAATTGATTCACGGCTTCGTTAGCTTCATTTATCTGGCTGTTTGTTTCCTTCATGTCTTCTGCGAGTTTCTTGATTATGTCGTTTAGCCTCTCGGCAAATTCGTTGAATACGTCCACGGTCTCCTCGAATCTCTCAGTGATCTTGACACCTTCGACTCTTTCCGGTTTCTTTACACGGGCACTTAAGTTACCAGCTTGTAGCTCTCTTACTCCCTCTTCAAGAAGTTCTAATGCTTTCTCTGTATATTCAAGGGTTTTCATTATCTCCTCCTCTTTCTCTTTGACGTTGGTGATATCTACGAAGACATCGAGAGCACCCAAGAGATTTCCATTTCCATCTCTTATCGGGACACAAGATACGAGGACAGGTATTTCCTTACCACTGGCTGTTCTCGTTACGCCTTCGTAGTTGATTATAGCCTTCCCGGTTTCGATCACCTTGTCCGCTATAGCTTTTCCACCTTCTGTCCTGAACAACTCGCTTGGTGTCATTCCTAAGACGTCCTCGGCTTTCTCGAATCCACAGAACTTTGCCACTGCATCGTTTGCATACACTATCCTATGATTCGCATCCACGTAAACGACATATGCTGGATACGGCAATTCCTTGAACAGTCTGTTGATGAAGTCAAGCACTCTCTGGACTTCTTTTTCCTTCTCTTTGACGTTGGTGATATCTATGAAGACATCAAGAGCTCCCAAGAGATTTCCATTTTCATCTCTTATTGGGACGCAAGATACAAGAACGGGAATTTCCTTACCCGTAGCAGTTCTCGTTACGCCTTCGTAGTTGATTATAGCCTGTCCAGATTCGATCACCTTGTCCACTATTGTCTTCCTGCCCTCTGTCCTGAACAACTCGCTCGGTCGCATTCCTGTGATCTCGTCGGCACTTTCATATCCCGCAAGCTTTGCCAGTGCATCGTTTGCGTATACAATCCTGTGATTTGCATCCGCATAAAGGACGTAAGCCGGATACGGAAGCTCCTTGAACAGTTCGTTAACGAAGTCAAGCACTTTTTGGACTTCTTTTTCCTTCTCTTTAAGCTCGGTCATGTCCTCGACAGTCTCCACGACTCCTATAATTCCTCCCTCTGGATCGTGGATTGGAGCGGCTGTCGCCCGGACATAGCGTCTATCTCCAGATCTTGTGTCTATCCAAGTTTCAACTTTGTAAACGTTATCTCCAACTTCTGACTTGGTGACCACGTCGTAATATCTGTCGGCATCCCTAGGATTGTCGAGGACGATATCTGCCAAAACTGGTCTTTCTTTCTTGTAGAAAGCCATCCATTGCTTGTTCGTTCCAACAACCTCCTCCGCTTTCACCCCTGTAAGGATTTCGGCCGCTTTGTTCCACATCTTCACCCTGTGATCTTTGTCGATTATGAAGAGAGCTACCGGTAGCTTGTTTATTATCTCTTCGAGTTCCCTTTCCTTGGCTTTCATTTCGGTTAGATCCTTTATGAAGACTATTGCTCCCTTAACTTCTCCGTCAACAATCCTCGGTGAAGCGCTCACGAGGGCTGGAATCGGCCCCCTTGCGGTCATTATCGTTCCCTCGGCGTCAAGAACGGCATCCTTTGACTCCATTGCCTTCATTATGACCTTGCATACATCGCATTCTTCAGAGATCTGGAAAAGCTCCTTTGTCATCCTGCCAATGGCTTCCCCTGAAGTGTATCCAGTGATTTTTTCAGCTTGCTTGCTCCAGCTTATAATTCTCCTATCCTTATCGACAACAAAGAATGCATCTGGGATGCCGTGAGTTATTGCTTGAATTTCAGCGATCGTTTCTTTTAGCTCTTCTTCTTTTTTCTTTATCTCGTCGATATCATAGAGGATTTCTGTGTAGCCCATGAACTGCCCATCAACGTAGACCGGATACAGAAAGATATGAGCAAAGAATTCTACTCCGTTCCTTGCTACAATTTTCGCCTCAAGTCCTTCAAGTCTCTTTTTGTTCTTCACGGCATCGATCAAAATCTTTCCGGCCTCTTTGTAATCTGGATGGATTCTTGCCAGTTCTGTCGGTTTTAACCCTATTATCTCGTCGGGGCTTTCGAATCCTGTGAGCTTTACTGTGTTATTGTTCACGTATTTTATTTTTCCATCAGTTCCGACAAAGATTGCGTAGGCGGGGAAATTCTTAAATATCTCGTCGACGAGCCTATTTGTGCTACTTTCGGATAGCTGTTTTTTAAGGCTTTCAATCTCCTTTTCTTTTTCTTCAAGCTGTGTCTTTAATCTTTTTATTTCTTCTTTCTCCTTTCTGTAATCCTCTTTACTTTCTATAATTTTTTTTAATTTCGATAGGACTTCCTCGTTGTTTAGCAGTGCTAATAAGTTGTTGGCCTCCTCCATTTTAACCACCTTATTGAATTATTGCAGAATATAGTAAAATAAAACTTACTTTATAAAATTGAATATCTATTTAGTAAATTCAAAAATGCAATCTTTACCCTGAAAGAAAATTATTTAGTTTTGTCGGCTTAACAGAGCTCTATGAATCCGACGAATATAAGTTTTGCGGCGATAGCAGTATTTTCCGCCATAATGCTGACATACAGATGGCTGGCAATTTACGGTAAATCTGATTACATAATTAACTTTTATGCCGCCCTTCTTGTTGCCGCAATTGTGGCACTAATTCTTAAAAAGTAGTATTTTTTTGCCCGAATCGAGTGTTCTTCTTGTTGATACCTCTAACTGCTTCATTTCTTCTACGATTTCCTTTATCCTTAACCCGCAGTCTCTTATTATTTTAAAAGCCTTCTCAGTTTCGATCTCCTCTTTCAGTTCAGTCGCGACTAATATACCTGTGAGGGGATTTCGTAATCTATCCGACAGATAGTAGAAATACTCCAAATTTGATTTTAATTGATTGATAGCTACTTCAAGATTAATCTTAGCTTCAAGGTTATCAAGAGCTCTTGACAGGACAAAAATGATCTCTTTAAGAATCTGCAAGGTTATCTCGCAGGGAGTTCCTTTAATGAATATGTAAACCGTGACCTGAGAATGGGGGTAGATTAAGAGATAATCATGATTATATTTGGCTCTGCAGTTACACTTTTCAGTAGAGATAATCTTTATCGTTTTAGGTTCCCAGTTGAGGTAAACACAATTCACAAGGTCTCCGCTTATTTTACCATAAATACCGGTAGTATCCTTCAATACAACGCCTGCACAATTCCTTAGCTCGGACACTTTTTCACAGAAAAAATTTAGCATGTCTTCTCTTTTATGAAATAACCATATTAAACTTGAAATTTCAAATACCTTAAAGAGAAGTTCGTTCAAGTAATTTCTGTTCATTCTCATCTCTTTAAGCTCCTAAGTCTCTGTAGAGTCTCTGCCAACTCTTTTTCAAGCTCCTCTGCAGGGAATTTCTTCCCTTTTAAATCTCTGAGTAGGTCTATCTCTTCCTCCTCTTTGGTTTCGATCTCTTTTGCAAGACTTGAGATTAGATCATCCTCTTCCTCAAAGTCTATGGTGTCCTCCTCTTCTTCCTCTTCTTCGTTTGTGGGTTCGAGGGTGATTTCCTTCTCTACGTCTTCCATGTTTATTTCCTCGGTTTCGTCCGTCAGTTCGGGCAAATCTGGCAATTCTGGAAGTTTTTCTTCTTTCTCTTCTTCATCTTCGTTTTCTGTTTTTATCGTCGTCGCAGTCTCCATTTCATCAAGAAGATTCTCAGTGACTTCAACATTCTTTGCGGCATCGTCTAACGGGACTATCTTCTCCTCAGCCTTGGGTCTCTCGGACACAACCTTTTCTAAGGCTTCATCAATCTCCTTTTCCTCATCCTTTTTCTTTGAGCCTCTTCTTAGCCTTCTGAATATTCCTCTCATTGAGCCGTTTTTTATCTTAGCACTTTTAAATACTTGTGGTATAATCATCGCAAAACTCACAAACACCAATCCCGCTACGATCTCCATCATTTTAACTCACCTCCCAAACTGCCCACTTCGTTTTGAAGAATTGGAAGAAAGATCTGAAATCTGCCAGTGATTGGAAATTGTAGGCAACTTTAAACGTCTCGTTTTCGGGGACCAAGAACACTATTCTCCCCTCAGTTTCCTTACCCTTCTTGAGTTCCTTCAGATCAAGACAATCCTGAAAGGTGTGGGTTAATGCATGATAAGAGTATATGTTCTTCTTCGAGTCCGCTACTATGAAGTCGTGAGCGGTCGGGTAGATTGTATCGTTTCCATTATTCACGATTTTCACATAAATCACGAGAAACTTGTATCCCTTAGGGGCGATACCCATGTGCGGATCTATGGGATAAAACGTTTCAAATTCGTGTAAATCTTTTGAGAATTTAGCCTCAACAAGCGTGACATTAATACCCTCATATTCAGCGGATTCTCCGACCTTTAGATGAATCTCATCCGATTTCCCTAAGAGCGGGATATCTTCGCCGATATCACTTATATTTAAGTCACTTATATTTAAAGAGCTTAGGTTCAGATTTTTCAGGCTTAGATTTCCGAAATTCGGACTGATCAATCCTTTGTCGATGCATCCGCTGAACAAGATTATAAGTAATATCACTAATACAAGCCTTCTCATTTTTAACCCCCCTCCATGAAGGATGGGATTGAAAACGCCATATCAACTGCCGGTGGAACTACAATCATTAAAATTCCAGATATTATCATGAGTATGCTTAGGTAGAAGTAAAGCATGTAGTTGGCACTTCCCTTAACAACTCTCATTGAGAAGGCGTTTGCAAAGATCAGTATGAGTGTGACAAAAAAGGCGTATCTATCTATAAGCTCTGTGGGGACATTTCCAAAGAATCCTAAGTTCATACCGCTTATAGGGGTTTTACTAAATATCTCTGAGGCTCCACCAATCCCCGACATCTGAGAGGCAAACATCATGTTAATGAGAGTTGTGAATTTGTTCAGAATTTTTGTAACGAACAGGATTAACCCGACCATTGCAATATGAAGGGGAATTACGAGATTTATGAAACCCGCTGAGATCAGATTCCTTTTAAGCCTTAGCAAAACCATTTCAAGATTTGAAGAACCGACTATTTCTCCCACGACATTTGCATCTCCACCCATTTCGGTTGCATCTATAAATATGCGTGTGAGCTTGTTGATCAGATAGCTTCCGCTTTCTCCTATGAATTTCTCCCACGAAGCTCTTGGATCCAAACCCAACGACAGCCTTTTATGTAGCTGAACAACGAGATCTCTAAGCTCTCCTAAGTTCTTGGTATCGATTCTTGAAAGGGCTTCCGCAACCGTCACTCCGGCACCTGCAATAATCGCCCCTAAGCTTCTTATAAACGATGTGAACGCTTCGTCCCTTTTACTCACCTTTACATCGTCCCTTTTAGCTATAATCCCAAGAGGAAGCAAGACCACCCCCGTAAGAATCAGACCCAATCCCTTTGCGTCCATGCCGAATATCTTCGCTTCTGGATTGAGTATCGCCGGAATTATCGATAGGAGCGATAATATAATCGCCGCAAGCGGGAGGAGGAATATCTGCAACTTTGATATCATTCTCTGCTCCTTGGATTTTATTAGAAGATCGTGAACTTTTGCATCCTTTGGTGTAGCTTTGTAGAGCATGAAGTATCCGAAGAGTGAGAATGCCAAACAAGACAGTATGGAGACGAGAATTGTTGATAGGGGGTCACCTCTGCTGTATATTACAACCGAGAGCAGAATAACTATGGAAATAAGGGATGTTGAGACGAGTATCGACACGTATGCGTCGGTCCACTTTCTGAGGCTCTCCAAATTTCTTAAGTATTCGTCCTTCCTGATCGTTTTAAAGGTTACCCACTCTCTCTCCAAGAACTCCTTGTCGGGTTCTCCGGCAGCAATCGCATTCGCAAATCTGTTCAGCAGATTCTTTAATCTCTTGTGCTTGACTTTCTCCGCAATCAGTTCGCACGATGTAGCGTAATCGTAATGCCACTTTTGGGTGAGGTCTCTTATCTGGCTGAAGTATTTGCTCGTTGCGTATTCGCTTTCTGCAATCATTTCGAAGATCTTATCTCTGCTTATGTTCGCTGTTGAAAGGGATGCCATGTATGTCAGACTGAAAAGTAGATCGTTATCCATTAATTTTTCTTCGCTGAGCCTCCTTAGATTTTCAAGGAATTCGGGTGTCTTTATTTTTCTGAACTTCAGAACTCCCGGAAATCTAAGATTTTTGAATTCCATATTTATCACCTCAAACTTTTATGTTAAGCAGTCCGCTCTTCTGAATCTTTGCTAAAGTCTTGAAGAATTCGTAAAAGTCTGTTATACCCTGCTCATGTAGCTTTTTCAAAATCTTCGCCCTCTTTTGGACTTCTTCATAAATGCGCTTCTTCTTGTTCAGTGGAATTCCCAAACGGGTTGCTATTTTCTGCTCAAGCAAATAAGAGCTACCGTATCCCGTAAACACGTGGGTATCGGTGACGGGATCCCACTGGAAGACTTCAATGAACGAAACACCACCTTTTTGCGGATTATATCCAACGATCTCGTTTACGCTCAGAACTCTCCTTACGAGCTTTCCATCGGGACGACGGACGGCACTCTGGATGACAACGAAGTTTAGATTATCTATAAAGGTCTTTGGAACGTTTATCGGCTCTGTAGTCAGCCTCTGGATGAGTTTTTCAACCGTAGCCGCGTGGAAAGTTGACATAACCGGGTGACCGGTCTGCATGGCTTGGAATGCGATGTTACCCTCAACACCTCTGATCTCACCAACGAGGATGTAGTTGGGTCTCTGTCTTAGGGCTGCTTTCAGCAGATCGAACATCGTGACATCGCTTCCGCTACCCTCACCGAGCGACCCGCCTCTCGTGCTCCCTCTTGTTACTTCCCTCGTCCAGTTCTTGTGCGGGACTTGAAGCTCCGGCGTATCTTCGATGGACACTATCTTCGCCTCTGGGCGGATGAATGCCGTGATTGCGTTCAGGAGCGTTGTCTTACCGCTTGCGGTCTCACCGCAGATGAAACCGCTCATACCCTCGCTTATGAGCAACCAAAGATAGCCAGCGATCATGTAATCGAGGGTTCCGAACTCTATCAGCTGAAGGACGCTGAATGGTGTCTCGTTGAATTTTCTGATCGTGAAGTTGCTCCCGTTTTTGCTGATGTCGTTTCCGTAAACTATGTTTATTCTCGATCCGTCTGGGAGCGTGGCATCCACAATGGGGTCTTTATACGTGACGGGCTTACCTATTCTCTCGGCAAGCTTTATAATGAACTTGTTCAGCGTTTCTTCGTCTCTGAATTCTATTACGCTCTTCAACCCTCTGAAGATTTTATGCTCTATAAATATCGGGCCGAGACCGCTGCACGAGATATCTTCAATATACTTGTCACGGATATACGGTTCAAGAATACCTAAACCGATCTTATCTCTGAGAAGTGCATACTCCAAAGCTTTATACTGCTGTGGGGTTACGTAAATCTTACCGTTAAATTTCTTTCCGTTAAGGCTGAAAAATTTAAAGAAATGAAATCTTGGCTTTGGAAGTAAGCTTAATTCAGCTTTTACATCCGCTTTCAATCCCCTATGGTATTCGTGAGGCTTAACGATCTCGCAGACCTCTTTTAAAGCATCCTTCAGAATCCTCGCCTTCTCTTCGTTATCCAAAGGATCGAACTCCACATCGACTATAGAATCCACGAGTCTCAGCTCGACTTCTCTTAGAAGGTCTTCGACACCCGTGAGCAGTGTAGGCTCTATAGGTATGTAATAATTCCTAACATCGTTTTTGTCCGGGTAGATGTGGATGTATATCTGATCATCCGCTGGATAGATTAGGTTCGGATTCTCTAAGTCTCCGTGCTTCTTCCTATCAAGCTTTGGCGTGAACTTGGGTATTCCTATCTTATCTACGGGTAAGATGTGAAGATACTCAAGTAAGTGGAGGTTTTTCTCGCACTCCTTTTTCATGTTCTTCGGTAGGAGGCGGTAGATGCCACAACTCTTTAGATTAGATTGATCGTGCTCTTCATCAAGTGCTCTCGGTTTGAAGGGGAAATTTGCAACTACTCCCTGTTTAAGTCCTTTCGGTTTGTAGCTGAATTCGATATTAGCCATGAGCGTCACCTCCATGATGATGGTAATTAGTATTCTAATTATTTATTGTTTTGATGTTGTATATAACTTTTTTGCCGTTTATCTATGCTCTCGCCTCTGATACGGGGATTATCTTCAGTCCAAAGCCCGGGTGAACTTCAAAGCTGACTATATTGCCTGTGGTCTTTTTAGCTCCTCTTATCTTGGAGACCTCAAGAACGCAAACGTATCTATCTCCGATTAGTTCCTTTCTAAGGAATAAGTGACAATCGCAGGCTGATCTTATTCTGACGAGCGTATCCTCTTTGAAGGCGTGCTGGTGGAGGGTTATAAGGATTGTTTTACCGTTATCTGCAAGATTCTTCAATTTTGTGAGAAATTCAAGGACATCGTCTTCTGTTGAATACGTTGTGAACATTGTGAGCGAATCTACGATGATTATTCCCTCCTTTATTGATTTTATGTGGTTTGCAACGAGATTCAGAATCTTCCTCATCTGTTCGGTGCTCCACTCTATCCCCTCGATATGGATCGGGAAGATTTTGATATAACCAAAAGCGTAGAAATCTGAAATATCGAGACTGAGGGATTCCATCTGCTTTAAAAGACTCTTTATCGTGTTTTCCGTCGTGTAGTAGGCGACTGTGTATCCGCTAATTAGTGCACCGTAAACGAACTGCTGGCAGAGGACACTCTTCCCCGTGTCGTTTTCACCCTCTATGAGGGTCAGGGATCCGAGGGGGATTCCGCCACCGAGTCTTTTATCTATCTCACTATTCCCGCTTGGTAGAATATTCTTTTTTCCTTCCAATTCTTCCATCATAATCTCACCTCAAAATCCAAAGTATCGCAAACCGCATTTGGCGTGCAAATCTTAAGAGTATACGTCCCGTTGCTTAGGGTCACGGTTGATCGAACGCTCGCAATCTCTTGGGGATCGAATATTCCTGGGTTTATCAGTTCCCTCGTGATGTTGTATTGGGCGGATGTGACGTAAATCGCAACGTTTGATCCTCCTTCCGTGCTACCATAGATAAAGAGGTCGAATCCTTCGAAGTCCATGAATCTCTCGTTTCCCGTATTTTTGAAATATGCCTGCAGTGTTCCACTGCTATAAGTGACATTTAGGATTTTAATCGCCGTATTCAGCCTTTTCAGTTCGTTTTTTATCAACTCCTTGTAGTTATTTATGGCATTTTCCGTGATCGAAGTGCTACCGGATATGAACGTGTAAGCTACGAGGACTATTATCGTTATAGCGATCACCGATGCGATGACGGTGTCAAACCCCATAGAATCACCTTGAGAACACCTCGTTCACTTTAATACCATTGTAAAGAACAAATGTCAGCAGATATTCGTTTGAAGGTAGGCTTACGTCGATCTGCACCATCAGAGTTTCTCCCTTCTCCCAGTATTCGTCTCCGTCGCCGTTCGTTATCTCGTATGTAGCAGAACTCAATGCAAAATGATAGGAAGAATCGTTGGATACAACGAAAATATCACTCATTGCAATAAGATCCTTCGATATCACGGTGTCCCCGGTGTTTTTCAGCCATACTGTTAGGGTGGTATCGTTTGCTTTGATGAATATTATATCCACATCCGTTTTCACTCGTTCGTTTAAATTTTCGCTTACGGAAATGTATGAGTTAGCGAGATCTCTCACTGTGGGTAGTATTGCCATGCTGACCGACGACACAGCTATGACAGTAGCGATTACGAGGATGTATGTGGCTATCACCTCCCTGACCATTTTCACTCCACATTTCAGATCTTCTTATCAAGCATGAGGGTAAGTAGTTTGGAGTCCATCGTAGTATCGTGGGGATTTATGATTTTGTGAAGTCTGTAGAGTTCGAGCAGGATGTCTTCAAATCCATCGTTCATCACGATGAGATCGGCGACCTTGGAAATGAAATCCTTTGTTTCATTCATTATGTAACCAGCAGATTCGAATATTTCGAGCATTAGTTTTACGGAGTCTACACTGTATTTTTCGAGCATTCCTTTGACCCAAGACATTATTTCGAAGAGTGTTAGAATATCGTATTTCTTTAGGATTTCTTTCGTAATCGGCTTCTCTTCAACCGGCTCTCTACCTTTTTCCATCACCTCCTCTAATTTTTCTAACTGATTTGGATGAGATTGCGACATGATATTACCTCCAACTTCTTTTTCAACTTCTCTTTCTTTTTCCTCTTTCTTCTCCTCAAATTCCTCCTTCATTTTATCTTCCATTTTATCTTCTTTTTCCATCTCGGAAGATTCATTCGTGCCGAAGGAATCTGGCGGTGGCGGAAGAATTTGAATCTGCTGTGGCTGCTGTGGCTGTTGGGGAGATACGGCTAAGCTCTCAGCTAGCCCCTGTAAGTTCTGGAAGGGATTGTCAAGATTGTTCAGAGTTTCCCTGATGTCCAACAGAAGCTTCTTAATTGAGCCCTTAAGAATGTCAAGCTCTTTCTCTAATTTATTTAATCTACTTTCAGGCGAATCCGCTTCCGCTTTACTAATTATTTCATCAATAGCATTCTGATCCAAGTTTTCCGCCATTTTATCACCCTAAAAAAATAAAATTAAAAAATAATTTGGATTAATCTTTTTACTGCAGTAGCACCATCGTTGGATCGATGGACGGTGGGACTTTGAGTTCGATCGGATAGGTGGCACCCATTGGTGGCTTGATTTCAATTAGGAAGACTTCGTTTGGATTGAGTGTTTTATCCCATCCAACAGATGTATTGTAGATATCATCTAAGTCAATGTATATCTCAGCTTTTTCAAATTCCTCTAGGTAGTCATCTGCGTTTCCATCATTTACATCAACGACCCAGTAGACACCATAGTGAGTAGCATCGGCGCCATCCTTTGATGATGTTGAGCTGGCATTATAGTGGAGGTCGACTGACCAACCGTCTTTCGGATTGGTTACTGTTATTATGGTTTTATTAAGGTCAATCGGTGCTCCACCAGCGGCAAGCTGAATTGTGAATACTGTCCCGTTTAAGTTATTTCCGCTCTCATTACCGTATCCGATGATACTTCCGACGATCTCCATACTTGAAGACACTTGCTGAACACCTGTGTGGACTACTTCCTGACCTTTCTGCGTTGAGAAGAATCCTGCTCCAAGGAGGACGTAGCTGAACACTGCTGCTACTGTAATGAACGCTATCAGTGTGATAGCGGCTTCAAGACCTGTGAAACCTTTCTTATCTTTAAACAGCTTCACTTACATCACCTCCTTTAGACCCACGTTAATTCAGTCAAGCTTGGAGGAATCTGTTTGTTAATGATGAGTGGAGCACCAATTGATGGTTTAAGTTCAATCGTTAAGTAGTCATTAGTTTCTGGCAGTGTGGTTACTCTACCGGAATCTTGTATAGCTGACATATTGATTGTTATCTTGTATTTCTCGTTCTTTTCAAGGAGATTGTCGTAACCACCAGATCCATCTACGTGGACAATGCCACTATAGTTCCATAGCATGTATGTATTATTGTATTTAGTTCCGTAAGGTATCTGTAAGTAGTAATTTTGATATCTCATCGACAGCACAGTCTGATTTAAGTCAATTGGTGTAGCTCCAGCAGACAGCGTTACGTAGAAGTATATCTTCTCTACATCTCCGTTAGACCCGGTTTGATTTGCATCCAAATAGATATACTGCCCATCTAATTCAAAGCTACTTGAAGCCTGCTTGACACCCGTGTCAACGCTCTGCTTGCCCTTCTGTGCTGTGAAGAAACCAGCTCCAAGCATTACGTAGCTGAACACTGCCGCTACTGTGACGAATGCAATCAGGACGATCGCCGCCTCAAGCCCTGTGAATCCCTTCTTATCTCTTACCATTTTCATACCCCTACCCACACGCATCACCTCTCCCATATCTCATCCTAATTATCCTCAGCATAATCCGAGGCATAAATGATATAAATCTCTTTTTTTTTATGCTGAAATTTCTTTTTTTTAAGTTGAAATTTTATGAAAGAAATTTCAAAAGTGTAAGTTTCTTAAGTGTTTGTAGTTTCTACGACAATCTGTTTAAATCTTGTTCAATAAAAATGTTTTTAGAGAAAATTTAGAACATAAAACTTAAAAAAATTAACTAATACCTCTCATAATCTCGGCAAGTTTTCTGAACCTCCTTAAAATATCCAAAACATTCATTCCAGCTTCGGTTAAATAATAATATTCCCCGTTTTTACTAACAACTTTCAACTTAATTAAAGATTTTAGGTGTCTCCCAAGGACACCCGGATTTAATCTTGTTTCAAACATGATCTGAGAAAATCTCTTCGGACTTTTTTCGAGACAAAAGAGTATTTTACTAACACCATTTTTTGAGATCGTTTTTAATATTTTTTGGATTTCTTCTAAATTTTCTGTCATTTCTGTTTTTGGGGGTTCCAAGATCAAGCCCAGTTGCATATTTCCTCACCTCACTCTTATTGCAATGATAATTATGTTACTATCATTATTGTAATCACAATTATTTAAAACTTTCGCTTTGTCAAAATGATCGTGCTCGATTTCTTATTTTTTGGCAGTTAGTTTTCTGAGCTTATGGACTCTTTAGGACATAAATCCTCTTCAAATACGAACCCCTCGCATAAGCTAAGAGCACAAAAACATAAAAAACAAAAACGTAACGGATGTATGGAATACGAGTTCCTCAAAAAGAATGCAGATGAGTTTCTGAAAAATGCGGAATACCTATTGGAAAGGGGAGTATTCAATCTCGCAGCTTTTAACATCGAGCAGGCAGTTCAGCTTTATCTTAAGTATCTTCTTGCAAAGAAAATCGGAGAATTCCCGAAGACCCACTCGATCAAGAGATTAATCTTCGAATGCTCAAAATTTTGTCGAGAACTCGAAAGAATTCTTAGGGAGAACATCAACATCATCGGTGAAATAGAAGTCGCATACATCTCTTCCCGCTACTACCCCATAGAATTCTTGGAAGACGAGGTGAAAAACATGCTTAACGTGGCAATTAAAATAAGAGAGGTGATTTTAAAATGCCTCCAAGCCTGATCGAGTTGCAGAGGGAGATCGCAGAAATCGAGTCCGAATACTATCGGAATTTAAGAAAACACCTCGAATACATTAAAAAGAGAGCTTTGGAAAGATTGGGAGATGCGAGAGTCTACGTCTTCGGCTCCGTGGTTGAAGGAAAATACATCCCGGGAAAGAGCGATATAGATGTCCTTATCGTCTCGAATAGAATTCCGAAGATAGTCTCCGATCTCGTTAAGCTGAAGCTGGAAATTCTCGGTGATCTCGGTTATTTTAGCCCCTTTGAATTGCACTTTGCGGACGAAAAAATATTCAAGCACTACAGAAGACACGCAAACCTTGTCGAGGTGAAGTAGTCAGATCCTCACTGGAATCCCTCTTTCCTTCAAATACTTTTTAAGATCGATTATCTCTATCTCTTTGAAGTGAAAAACGCTTGCGGCGAGGGCGGCGTCAGCCTTTCCATCCGTGAAAGCTTCATAGAAATGGTGCATAGTTCCAGCACCTCCTGAGGCAATCACGGGGATGCTAACCTCTTCGCTTATCCTCCTCGTTATCGGGATGTCATAACCGTCCTTCGTTCCATCTCTGTTCATCGACGTCAAAAGGATCTCACCGGCTCCCAACTCTTCTACCTTCTTAGCCCATTCAACTGCGTCTATCCCCGTCGGTTTTCTTCCGCCGTAGATCACAACCTCATACCAAGCTTTCCTTCCATCTTCGAGTTTGACTATGTTCTTCCCCTTATCGAGGTCGTAATTTCTCCGGCAGTCGATCGCAACAACTATGCACTGTGAGCCGAAAATCCTCGAAGCTTCCCTAATCAGCTCAGGATTTTTTACAGCGGCGGTGTTTATCGAAACCTTGTCAGCTCCCGATTTTAACATCAGATCAATGTCTTCAACGCTTTTCAGACCACCACCGACTGTGAAGGGGATGAAGACATTTTCAGCCGTTCTCTCCACAACATCGACCATTATCTCTCTGCCGTGAGCGGAAGCTGTGATATCGAGAAACACGAGTTCATCCGCCCCCTCTTCGTCATATCTCATCGCAAGTTCCACCGGATCACCAGCCCTTCGCAGATTCACAAACTTCACACCTTTAACGACTGTCGCACCCTTCTCATCGAGCGTTACATCCAAACATGGGATGATTCTTTTCACCAACATACTACATCACTCTGAAATCTTCAAATTCCCCTAACCATTCCTCTTCATTTATATCAATTTTTTTAACCACCGCAGCTCTCGGCCCCTCCTTCAAAGCCGATAAAAATTTCTCAAGACTGCCGTTATCCCCCTCGGCGACAACGAGAACCTTTCCGTTGGGCAGATTCATCACGTATCCTTTAACTCCCAATTCTCTCGCCTTCTGCTTCGTAAAGTATCTGTATCCAACTCCCTGAACAATTCCGCTGACATAAATACGCAACCTTTTCATCATTGTGCGTTAATTAACATGATTTATCAAATTTGCTAAAAACCTCTATCGCAAAGTCGATTTCTTCCTTTCCTATTGTAAGCGGTGGAACAATCCTGATATCTCTTTCAGACGTTGCATTTACAAGAACACCGTTCTTCAGGGTATGAGAAACGAAAGCGTTTGCGTCATTAAGACTCGCTCCTATCATCAGCCCGTAACCCCTGATATTTTCGAAATCGAGTTCCGACAACCTTTTCCTGAAATAATCCCCCATTTTTTTGGAATTCTCAACAAGATTATTTTTCTCAATGAATTCTATCGTCGCCAACGAAACCGCACAAGCTAAAGGATTCCCGCCGAAGGTTGATCCGTGATCCCCCTTCTCTATCTTTTCGTGGATTTCGTCGGTTATTCCAACGCCGCCGATCGGAAATCCGTTACCCATAGCCTTCGCCATTGTGATGATATCGGGCTGGAATCCGTAAATGTCTTTAGCAAACCACTCGCCCGTTCTCCCGAAGCCTGTCTGAACCTCGTCAAAGATTATCAGGAAATCGAACTTTTCTTTTAACTCAAAAATCCTCTTCACGAATTCTTTATCCGCCGGATAAACCCCCGACTCCCCCTGAATTAGCTCCAAAATGACGGCGGCAGTCTCTCCATCCACTGTTCTCTCTAAGCTCTCTACGGAGTTGAAATCGGCGAACTCCACGGGCTGGATAAGGGGTTCGAAAGGCTTTCTGAATTTCTCCTTCCACGTGACTGACAGGGCTCCCATAGTTCTCCCATGAAAATCGTTGACGAAAGAGACGAATTTCTTCTTGCCCGTGCATCTCCTCGCAATTTTTAAAGCGGCTTCCACGCTTTCAGTTCCGCTGTTCGTGAAGAAAAATCTATCCAATTCCGTGATCTCCCTCAGCTTTTCTGCGAGCTCTATCTGCGGCTTTGTGTAATAGAGATTCGAGATATGAATAAGCTTTTCGGCTTGCTCTTTCATCTTCTCTATTATGAATTCGTTAGAGTGTCCAGCCACTACGCAGGCTATCCCCGCCACGAGATCCAAGTATCTCCTGCCTTCGGTGTCGTAAACCCAGCAACCTTCCCCTCTCTCAATGACGATCCGTGTTCTGTTAAAGAACTGGATAAAAACTTGGCTTTCCCGATTTATCCACTCATTCATACTCGATCGTTGCTGGAGGTTTCGGAGTTATATCATACACTACCCTAACGACCTCGTCTATCTCTCCTGTTATCCTCAGAGCTATTTTCCTCAATTTGTCGTAGTCCAATCTCAGAGGATCTGCCGTCATCCCGTCCCTACTCTCCACGGCTCTCACTGAGATAACATATCCGTAAACCCTTACGTCTCCCTTTACTCCCGTAGCCTTTCCTATCAGAGCCGCGAACGCCTGCCATTTCGGGATGTCTTTAAGTTCCTCCTCCACGATCTTCGTAGCCTTTCTGACGACCTCCACCTTCTCTGGAGTCACCTCTCCCACAACTCTCACAGCCAATCCCGGGCCGGGAAACGGCATTCTTTCGGAGATCTCCTCGGGAAGACCCAAATAGCGGGCTACTTCTCGAACTTCATCTTTGTAGAGTTCCCTTAAAGGCTCTATAACTCCCTTGAACTTGTATTTTGTTGGAAAACCTCCCACATTGTGGTGACTCTTAATCCCCCCCTGACTCTCGATTATATCGGGATAGATAGTCCCCTGAATTAGGTAATCGGCTTTCTCCTCCTCCGCAACCCTTTCGAATATCCTGACGAAAAGTTCTCCGATTATCTTTCTTTTCTCCTCTGGATCCGTTACTCCCTTAAGTGCTTTAAAGAATTCCTCTTTCGCATCGATGAATCTCAGATTCATCTTACCGAAGATCTCCCTCACCCTTTCAGGCTCTCCTTCCCTCATCAGTCCAGTGTCAACAAAAACGGGGATTAGTCGATCTCCGATGGCTTTGTAGGCGAGGACTGTGCACACGGAGCTGTCAACGCCTCCTGAGAGAGCTATTATCGCTTTTCCATCACCCACCTTATCCCTTATCTCTCTTATCGCATTTTCAACGAACTTTTCAACATCCATTCTCTTCCCTCCGATAGTTTAGAGCCGCCCTCACGAATCCCATAAACGGTGGTGATGGTGAAAAGGGTTTCGCCTTGAACTCTGGGTGGAACTGGGTGGCGAAGAAAAATCTTTTATCCGGCAGTTCGATAATTTCCATTCTCCTTCCGTTGTCAGAGTATCCTGAGAAAACCAAGCCCTTTTCTTCAAATTCTGGGATGTATTCGGGATTCACTTCGTATCTGTGTCTGTGCCTTTCGACAACCCTATCCCTCTTGTAGAGGGAGTATGCGATCGTCCCCCTCTTTATCGTTACCTCGATATCCCCCAATCTCATCGTCCCTCCCTTCTTATCAACCCCTCTCTGTTCTGGAAGGAGATCTATAACCGGATGCTTTGTCTCGCCGAATTCCGTGCTGTTTGCGTCTTCGTATCCCAAAATGTTTCTCGCAAATTCCACGACGGATAGCTGGAATCCCAAGCATATCCCAAGGAACGGAATGTCGTTCTCTCTCGCATAAGTTATCGCCCTAATCTTTCCCTCAACACCCCTGTGACCGAAGCCTCCCGGGACGAGAATACCGTCGGCTTCTATTTCCACCTCCCCCTTTTCGAGCTTCTCGCTGTCGATCCATATCGGGTTTACCCTAACAGAGTTGTAAACTCCAGCGATCTTAAGAGCCTCTCTTATGCTGATGTAGGCATCCCTGACGTCAATGTATTTTCCGACGATTGCGATATCCACGAACTCCTTTAGATTTTTTAGCTTCTTGACAAATTCCTCCCAGCTTCTTTGACTCTCCCTTTTATCGAGTTTAAGCTTGTTTAGAATGTATTCGTCGAGCTTCTCTTTTTTAAACAAAAGGGGAACCTCGTATATGTCGTCCGCATCCCTTGCACTTATCACGGCCTCCTTTGGCACATCGCAGAAGAGTGATATCTTACTCTTCGTTGCATCCGTGAGATCTTCGACGCATCTCCCCACGATCACGTCGGGATGGAGACCCAAGCTCCTTAGCTCCTTGACGCTGTGCTGTGTTGGTTTCGTTTTCTGTTCACCTCCCTTATCGAGGGGGATAAGCGTAACGTGGACGAGAAGGAAATCCTCCTCTCTCTCTTCGTTGTGCATTTGCCTGATTGCTTCAAGAAAGGGCATCCCCTCGATGTCTCCCACAGTCCCTCCGACCTCTATCAGGCATATGTCGCATTCGTTCTTTTTCGCCACCTTTCGGATCCAGTTTTTTATCTCGTCGGTTACGTGGGGGATTATCTGGACGGTCTGGCCCAAGTAGTCCCCCCTTCTCTCCTTTTCTATCACTTCTCTGTATATCTTTCCGGTGGTGATGTTGTGGTCTCCCGCAACTTCAACGCCCAAGAATCTCTCGTAATGTCCCAGATCGAGATCTACTTCGGTCCCGTCCTTTAGAACAAAGACCTCACCGTGCTGGAAGGGATTCATCGTCCCGGCATCGATGTT
Source organism: uncultured Archaeoglobaceae archaeon (assembly GCA_965561205.1). Classification (GTDB taxonomy): domain Archaea; phylum Halobacteriota; class Archaeoglobi; order Archaeoglobales; family Archaeoglobaceae; genus Geoglobus. The sequence continues at coordinate 28,674 of CBEWZU010000015.1, forward strand.
GATGTAGGGATCTATCTTTATCGGGACAACCTTATATCCCATGTCGACGAGGATTCTTCCTATGCTCGCCGCTGTAATCCCTTTACCCAAGCCGCTCATTACACCTCCGGTTACAACGATAAACTTCATTTCAATCCCTCACATCTGGGGGAAGCATGTTAGGAATCCCGTCTTCGATCGGATACTCAACACCGCATTTCTTGCAAATCAGCTTTCCGGTGATGATCTCCTCCTCGTTTTCCTCTTCAACAATGACATCGAGATCGGATTTGCATAAGGGACACGCCAAAATATCGAGCAGATTCCTCCTCATAACGATTCCCTAACATTAGCTCATTTATTAAATCTTTTGCTATGAGCGGCTATACCCAGAAATTCCTGATACTTCAGTGATGCCGATAATATCATATGCAGAAGGTTCAACCTCTCAAGCTTTGCAATAGATGTATCAACTTAAAACGCAAACTTTAAATATTAAAAATCTAATGCCCAAAAAATAGGGCGGTGATATAATGGGTTCAAAACAGTATTTGAGTTTTATATTAGTGTTGTTGATTGCATCTGTTATATTAGGATGTTCAAGCACAGAGACATCTACGAAACCATCTGAGACTGAGGTAAAGAAAACACCAGAACTAACCCAAACTACGATAGCCCCAAGAGGCTCTCTTGAGAATCCTGCTAGTATTACTGAAACTCTAGTAATAGAATCTATAACAGGCAAGTGGGAAATAACTGTTTTGGAATATGAAAGAGGTGATACGGCGACAAAAAAGGTTCTCAGTGCAAATATGTTCAATACTAAGCCCGAAAATGGATATGAATACTTACTTGTCAAAGTCAGAGTAAAGTATGCCGAAGGAAAAGATTCGCAATATATGGGATCCTTTAAAGTTTACGTAGATAGAGAGGGTTTCGATCCCGAATTAATTGTTTGGCCTGAAGGGATGAAAGATCTTGACTTGTTTAAAGAATTACTGCCGGGTGGACAAACAGAGGGGTGGTTAGCTTTCATAGTGCCAAAGAACAAGGAGGCTTTGCTCGCTTATGAGATCATGTTTGAACCAGTAGGTTTTATTAAAATTCCTGCCCAGTAGTCTAAATTTTCTTAATTCTTTAAATTTTTAAAAAATCAAGATTTTTAGACACGACATATCCTGCTACGGAGCAAAATTTATTATCAAGGCAATCCAAATCAACGCCATGCATGTAAGAGTATTCGACACGACACTCAGGGACGGCGAACAGACCCCGGGAGTCTCTTTTCCCCTGAAATACAAGATTCAAATCGCAAGACAACTCGACAAACTCGGAGTGGACGTGATAGAGGCGGGATTTCCATCTGCATCGAAAGGAGAATTTGAAGCCGTTAAAGAAATAGCAAATTTGGGATTGAATTCAAAAATATGCGGTCTTGCGAGACTTGTTAGAGAAGATATAGATAAAGCTATTCAGGCTGATGTTGATATGGTTCACATATTCATCTCAACATCTGAAATCCAAATAAAACACACGATAAAGAAAAGTCGGGAGGAGATAATACAACTCGCCGTAGAAGGTGTCGAATACATAAAGGATCATGGAGCCGAATGCATGTTCTCTGCGATGGATGCAACAAGGTCAGATGTGGATTATCTAAAGAGAATTTACAAAGCTGTTGAGGATGCGGGCGTCGATGTTGTTAACGTTCCCGATACAGTGGGTGTGGCAACTCCTTTCAGGTTTTACGAGCTAATAAAATCCCTCAAAGAAATCGTAAGCGTTCCGATGGATGTTCACTGTCACAACGATTTTGGTCTTGCAGTGGCGAATTCTCTTGCCGCTGTAAAAGCGGGAGCAGACGGCGTTCAGGTTACCGTTAACGGTATCGGAGAGAGGGCGGGAAATGCAAGTCTTGCGGAAACGGTCATGGCTATTATGGCATTGGAAGGCTACAAAACAAACATAAGGACAGAGTATCTTGTGGAAACTGCAAAACTCGTAGAAAGGCTTTCCGGGATCAAGCTACCGCCAAACACTCCGATAGTTGGAGAGAACGCATTCAGCCATGAGAGCGGAATTCACGCTCACGGCGTCCTGAGCGAAGCCTCCACCTTCGAGCCGGGTGTTGTCACTCCAGAGATGGTGGGTCACAAAAGGAGAATCGTCATAGGAAAGCACGCTGGAAGACATCAGATCAAGAAACTCCTCGAAGACGCCGGATACTTTGTAGACGAGCAAACCCTAACGAAAATTACGGAGAAGGTCAAAGAGCTCGGAGATAAGGGGAAGAAAGTGACCGATCTTGATGTGATAACGATTGCCGAAGTGCTTATGGGAGAGATCAAGAGGGAGGAGAGATCGATACTGCTCAACGAAGCCACTGTGATAACGGGGAATAAGATTACGCCGACCGCCGTCATAAACGCCATTGTAGAGGGTAAGAAAAAGGTCACTTCTGCAATAGGTGTAGGCCCCGTGGATGCCGCTCTGAAAGCGGTGGCAGAGCTCGTGGGAAAGTCTATAAAGATAACGGAATTCAGAATGGATGCGATAAGTGGAGGAAGCGATGCTCTCGCTGAAGTTTACGTAACGGTCGAAGATGAGGAGGGGAGGAGCTTTACGGCGAGGGGTGCCGGTGAAGACATAGTAATGGCAAGCGTAAATGCGGTTATAAATGCTGTCAACTATCTAATGAAGATGAGAAGAAAATGATAGCGGATGTCCACTGTCATCTGAACTTTGATAGATTTAAGAAGGACAGGGACGAAGTCGTCAGGAGAGCCCTGATCGCCGGTGTGGTAGAGATCATCGACTCCGGATTCGATCACATTTCTAACGAGGCTTCTTTAAAGATCTCCGAAAGATACGAGAACATTCGATCAACCTTGGGACTGTCCCCAAACAGGATAGGAAAGTCCGACTACAGATTCGTGATCAGCCAGATCGAGGAGAACGTCCACAGAATTGTGGGGATCGGAGAAGTGGGTCTCGATCTGAAGAAGTGCCCCATCCCTCTAAGAAAGCAGAAAGAGATATTTTCAAAATTCATTACTCTATCGGAGGAATTGGAGCTACCCCTTATCATCCATGCAAGAAAAGCGGAAGACAAAGCTTTTGACATGGTAAAAGGTAGAGACATCACCGTAGTTTTTCATTGCTACACTGGAAGTCCAAACTTAGCTGAGAAAATTGTGGATGAGGGATTTTACATCTCCATATCCACCCTCGTGTGCATCTCGGATAATGTCAGGAAGGTAGCTGAAAGGATAGAAATCGAGAACATGCTACTTGAGACCGACAGTCCGTTTCTGTCTCCTTTTAAGGGTAGGAACGAGCCCGCAAACGTAATATACGCTCTTAAAGAGGTTGCCACCTTGAAGGAATCCAATCAGGAGGATCTGGCGAAAGTTATTATGAAGAACGTGGAAAGGGTTTTTAATACATATGCATAAAACTACATATAGGTGAGATCTAATGGTTCTGAAACCTTCAATAAACGTTTCAAGAATTCAAAAATTCAAAAAAATTCTATCATCAAGGAAGGAAAGCAAAAAGAGGATAGGAGTTCTTGTTGATGGCCCAAACATGCTTAGAAAAGAATTTAATCTTAACTTAAAAGAAATAAGGGAGATTTTAAGTGAATACGGTGACGTGAAAATTGCAAAAGTTTTTTTAAACCAATATGCGGGGGATAAGCTTGTTGAAGCCATAGAGAATCAGGGATTTGAACCCGTGATAACATCGGGAGATGTTGACGTCAGAATGGCTGTTGAGGCAATGGAGATCATCTACAATGACCACATTGATGTTTTAGCTCTCGTAACGAGGGATGCCGACTTCAAGGCGGTTTTGAAAAAGGCAATGGAATTGGGAAAGGAAACTATAATCATAGGTGCAGAACCGGGATTTTCGGCGGCTCTAAAGAATTCAGCCGATATTGCGATAGTTCTGAACGAAGATGACGAGGAGTAAACTCTTTATCTACGAACACGGAGTTTGCGGAGAAAAAATCCCCGATGAGATTGCGATAGAAGGAGTGGCGATGTTCAAATCGCTTCTCTCCTTTGGTAGATATTTCGATCTGGTATCCTTTGTTAGAGAAGATTTTTCATCCGTATTTCCTTTTGAAAGGGGTTCTTTTAAGGAATGTTTGGAGATTTGCGATAAGGCGATTGTAGTCGCTCCCGAGGATGACTTTACCCTCCTGAACCTAACGAAGGAGATTGAAAGAGCCGATGTGGAAAACCTTGGATCCTCAAGTAAGGCTATTGAGATAACATCAGACAAGTGGAAAACGTTCAAAAAAATAAAGGATAAGGTTGCAACACCCAAAACATCTCTGAAACCCTTAGATTGTGAATACGTTGTGAAGCCGCGGGTGTCGTGCGGCGGAAGCGGGATAAGAATCGGAGGAGAAGTCCCCGAAGGATTCTTGGCTCAGGAGTTGATAAGGGGGAAGCCCCTCAGTGTGAGTCTTTATGTGGATGAAGAGATAAAGGTTCTGAGTATCAACGAACAGATCCTTGAAAATTTTTCATATAAAGGAGGGATAGTGCCAGCCGAATACAACAGGGATGTTGTTGATGCGGCCATTTCCTCTGTCGAATCGATCGATGGTTTGAGGGGATACGTGGGTGTTGACGTGATTCTGGCGGATCAGCCGTTCGTGATCGAGATTAACGCGAGGTTGACGACTCCAGTGATCGTATTCGAACACGTTTACGGAATGAGTTATGCGGACATGGTATGGAATTTTATGATGGGCCGGGATGTTGAGATAAAACCCAAGAGAAGGGTTATGTTTTACAAGGGGTATGGTAAGGGTTTCGTTACATATGGAAAACATTCCATAATTTTAAAAAACCTTTGAGCGACCCGAAATCATGAGATCTAAGACGTTCTTTTATTTCTCTCTCTTAATCACTGTTGTGATTTTCGTTGCCCTCATCTATGCCGTCCAGCCTTTTAAGATTCTGAACGCGATCCAAAATCTCCGACCGGATCTTGTTTTGATAGCTTTCCTGATATATCCTTTATCTTTTATTTTAAGAGGCATGAGATTCGAAATTATAATGAAGGAGATAGGATATCGAGCGGGATACGGGTTCGCAGTTATGGCGGTGGCGATAAGCCAAACCCTCAACGTGATAACACCCGTGAGAGTTGGGGATTTAGGAAGAGCTTACATTTACAAAAGAAGAGAAATCCCATATCAATCAAGCCTTAGCTGTCTTGCTGCAGAAAGAATCTACGATGTTATAGCGATTATCCTAATTGCCCTTTTTAGTATCGTATTTGTTAGTTTGGAATTCCTCGACATTCTGATATATGCGGCGGCTTTTCTTCTTCTCGTTTTGATCGCGGTAGCAGTCCTCTCAAGGACGAGGGGATACGTCGCAAGGATTATGATCGACACAAAAAGCGTAGTTTTCAGCGGAAATACCCTGAAACTCCTTCCGATTTCCCTTTGTATCTGGTTAATGGATGTATTAACGTGCTACATAATTGTCCAATCTTTTGCGGCCGTATCCCTACCGCTGCCAGCTTTCGCAGTTGCCGCCGGAAACATAGCGAAGACCCTACCCATAACTCCCGGTGGCATCGGAACCTACGAGGCTACAGTCACCCTCATCCTCTCGACGAAGCTTCCAAAGGATCAAGCTCTGGTAGTGAGCTTCGTTGATCATACTATAAAAAATGTTTCAACTCTCGTTATGGGGCTTGTGTCTTCTTTAAAGCTTGGAATAAGTTTCAAGGATGTGAGAGTATGATGGAGAGAATTTTTCTCTTTGTTTTTATTCTTATTTTCCTTTCAAACATGTTAAAACCCTATTATATCTCGAAATTTCTCTCCGTTATCCTGATATCAACGATAGCCTTCTTTTTGGGACATTTCATGAGATTCGAATGGGCTTTTTATATATCTCTCTTAACGGTTTCCGCCCTAACGTTACACAGGATATTGAAAAGGAGTTTCGAGATTGATCGAGATAACGAGTCAGTCTTTTTAATATCCTTCGCCTACTTTCTCTTCCTAAGATCACTACTCCCAGACATCCTTGATGCAGAAAAATTCATGGATATGGCTTTTATGAATTCGGTTCTGAATGCCGATAGATTACCACCAAACGATCCCTTTTTTGCTGGAGAGAAAATCAACTTCTACTATTATTTCGGACACGTTATGGCAGCCGTTATCACGAAGATGTGTTTCGTTCCGCCGGAATACGGATATAACATCGCAATGGCTTTTGTCTCTGCTATAAGCTTTTCGATTCTCCACGGCTTTCTTCGAGATTTCGGTATCGGGAAGATCGGCCTCATCCCCCTGATTTCAGGGCCTCTTTACTCTTTTTACGATCTTTTAAAGAGTCTATCTTCTGGAAAATTACCGGGATTTCTCTTTTACTGGAACTCGACAAGGATAATCCCCGACAGTAAATTTAAATATGTGATAACCGAATTTCCTTATTTCAGTTTTATTCATGCGGATTTGCACGCCCACGTCGTCGCCATACCAATAAAGATCCTTTTCATTGCCGTCCTTTACAGGTTTTATAAAGAAAAAAAGCTTGGATTTGCGATTCCTCTACTAAATTTCGTTCTATTTGCAACAAACTCATGGGATGCTCCAGCATTCTTTCTTTTATCCTCCCTAATCCTTTTAAAGGGGAGAAGATTTGATCTTCTCATACTCTCAGCTCTGTTTATTGCAATCTTCAAGCTTGAATTGAATACCCAAGCACCCATCTTTTTCAGCAACGAATTCAGCAGGCATCTGTCGTTCCTGTCTTTCTGGGGATTGTTTTTGGTTTTGCTATATTACAACTACCTCGAAGAGATTAAAAGAAATCCTCTCCTAATCCTATCCGCCGTCCTGTTTTTTGTTTCCCCTGCATTCATCTTCCTACCCTTAATACTCTTCGCAGTCAGGAGGCGGGAGTTTGAAGATCTTCTCGTAGCTATTGGCGCCCTCTTCATCATCATCTGCGAATTCGTAACGATAGACTGGAGAATAAATACGTATTTCAAATTTTATCTACTCGCATGGGTTCTCTTTCTCCATCCCACCGCAAAATCTCTCGAAATCATCTATAAGAAGAGAAAGCCCGTTGCCCTTCTGCTTATCACTCTAATGCTTACTTATCCCGTAATTGCTACACCCATAAGGCATTACAAAGCTGAAATGACCTTAGATGGATTGAACTTCATGCAAGAGCAAAATCCGGGGGATTATTACGCAATAAAATGGCTTTACGGGAAAAACGTTGTGATTGTCGAAGGAGTTGACGGTAGTTACTCCTACAGTGGTAGGATAGCTGTCTTTTCGGGGAATCCCACCGTAATAGCATGGCCCGGTCATGAGATTCATTGGAGAAACAACACAAAGGAAGTCATCGAGAGGATTAACGATGTTAAAAAGCTATACGAAGGATCCTGTGATGATGTTTTGGAGATCGCCGAAAAATACAACATCAGTTATGTTGTGTGCGGAAGCTATGAAAAAGAACGTTATCAGTGCAACTTTTCCTGTTTGAAGAAGGTTTTTGATAAGTATGGAACCGAGATATACAGTCCAAATATT
>CBEWZU010000016.1:0-35547 GCA_965561205.1 uncultured Archaeoglobaceae archaeon
TTATAATGCATGGATTTTAAGTATTTATAGTTCTATGCAATGTGGACAGGTCTACTAAACAGACCCGCAAACTTTACCCCATATATTCCAAAGCAATAATTTTGATGAAGCTGGAGATGGGAAATCTTATAGAAAAGCTTGAGTAGTTTGAGAGAACGTTCTGGAGACACGTGAAGTTTGCTGAGCGTGGGCGGAGCAAATTTGGGCTCTGTAAAGAGACATATATCCATCTGTTAAGTGACCTGAAGGGCTACGTGTAAAGCAACGCTGAGTGCCCAATGTCCCATCATTCTTTTACCACCTCTCTTAACATTTCCTCAAATTTAGGCTTGAGATTTGGAATGTCTCTTTTTACAACTTCCCAAACTCTTTCAAGCTTGACACCGAAATACGCATGTATGACTTTATCTCTTATTCCAGCCATACTTCTCCAAGGAATATCAGGATATTTCTCTCTCGTTTCCTCTGGTATATTTTTGACGGCCTCTCCAATAATTTCTATGGCTCTGATAACTGCATATACGGTTTTAGTATCTTTAACAAACTCATCATATGACATATCTTTTGTGAATTCCATAGCGTTAGTCATAGCTTCCAGAATGTCTTCAATATAGTCGCCAATTTCCCTTTTCATATGTATACAACCTCGTTTAAGATGCGTTTGCCAATCCTTGGTTTCAATGCAGATTTTTCAACCAAATCAACCTTTACCCCAAGCAAATCGCTGAGATAATTTTCTAATTCAACAAAGTCTAAAAGACTAATCTTCGCATCAGGCTTAAATTCCACTAAAATATCAAGATCGCTTTCTTTTTTAGCTTCTCCTCTCACAAGAGATCCAAAAATACCGATTTCTTTGACACCATACTTTTCTTTTAGCTCTTTTTCGTGCTTTTTAAGGATTTTCTTTATCTCATCAAGTGATTTTTTCATTCCTTGCCACCTGTTATTTTATTTTATTTTCGGTTTTAAATCTTTTCAAAGCGACGGTGGGCATTTCACTTAACGTTCTGGAGATATGTGAAGTTTGCCGTAAGCAAATTTGGGCTTTGTAAGTAGTCACATAGAAGCAATTTGAGTCCAATCCCTGCAGATCGTTTTCCTTTTTCATTTTCAATACCTTTACCAAGCCTCCTGAACGAACACGACTTCGTAGCTATCTCTGTTAATGTAAACATCAACAATATGAGGTATGCCAACCTCTGATGTGGGATCATACCAGTGAACAACCCAGCAGTAATGATTTTTACCATCTGCGGGTTTACCAACACTACTGACATTTTCAAAATCTTTTATCTTCCATTGTTCGTCAACTTGGTAAACTAAGCCCTCAGATGTAAGATATACCATTTCAACGTAATATGTTGCACTTGGATGCATTTCAAGGTATTTTTTAACTATTGGATGTTGTCTCGATACCTCCTTAAGCTTCTGGAGTGGTGGTGTCATCAAACCTTCTCTATACTCAACGACTTTAGCTTTGCTCAGGTCTTGAGGTATGAAAACTACGATACACTGGTTTTCCTTATTTCCCTTGGTTAAGTTGATGACAACATTCTTGCTAACCTCAATTCTGTTGGCTTTGACTACAGATGCGTTGTATTTTTCCCTCTTGCAAATCCCTATTGGATACCAAGGTATGTTGCTATCAAAGATTATCCTCTTCAATCGGATTAGCACACCATTTTTTAGGAGATAGATGTCCGAATACTTGTCTTCGTATCCAACGCTTCCCGATATCGGAGCTGTGTCGATGGTAATGCCATTCTCGCCAGAAGGTATTTCTCTAAGATTGAGCTTCTCTATCTCCTTGAATAGGGTTAAGGGGTGCAAGCCTTCGCCAACTTTCTCAGCTTTCCACAAGTACCACCTCACCTTTCCAGAAAATACTTCAACCTGATACCACCTCGGCTCTCCATCGAAAGTTCCAGTGAACTGTAGAATTATGTGCTCAACTCTCCCATCTCTATCTATCTTAACGTAAAGCCACTGTAAAACGGCTGTCTCGTTTTCCACCCCAGCATTTTCCAAAACAGTTTTCCACAAGCTGGATAAGGGCAAGCCGTAAGCGCTCGGTTGAATACAGGCGTAATTCTGGTCAGAATTTAAGTGATTAACGGTTATACCGACGACAAATCCTGTGAGAATGCAAAGAATGCTGAGAGCTATTAGCTTTTTTCTCATTTTTCAACCTCCTTTATCCAACTCTTGTCTATCTCACCATCTTTTGAGATTGCCCAGCAACTGTAGCCAATTCTTCCTTCAACTTCATGACCCACTAAAATATGACCTTCTAATCCTCTTTCTTGATTATCTTTCAAAATAAATAAAGCATTTTTAACATTTTCCAAAATTCTATATCCTTTTTCATCTGTTGGAATATGGTATCTTTCTTCTGGCTCAACCCACTGTGAAATTGTAATATCTATTGGTTTCTTGAAAATTAACTCTACAACTCTGTCTTTTTGTTTTATTTTCTGAATATCTTCTTCACTAAAAACACATCTTGCTTGTAAATTAAGTTCATGAAGTTTGCGAGTAAGCAAACTTGCTATTCCTTTCCCTTCTTCGGATTTTGGGTCTATAACCTCTTGTTTACAATTTTCATAAGACACAATCTTTTCAACCATTTCCTTAGTTGGCTCTATTTTCGTAATTTGCCAGTTGGTTGAAGTGTTGCCTTGGGTAAGACCTTCATAAACTGCCAATTGTGGTTTGAGAAAAGAGTGATAACCAAGCAAACCAATGCCTACACCGACCAAGAAACAAACGATAGCTAAAACTATGGATTTTGGAGTCCATTTTTTGTTTTTCATTACAGATTATTAGTTTAATTCTCATATATATCTAACGAAAACGTTCGGTGAAGACCGAATGCTTGAGAACGTAAAGGATTAAGAGGATTCCAACGCTGATAAGGATCATACCAGCTACGAAGTGCATGTAGTCAGCACCAAAACCTCTCGCAATTTTGTATTCTGCATGTCTCGGAGTAAATGTCAGGATCTCCCATACTCCACCAACGATTGTTATCATCGCCACCGACAGCATTATCAGTTTCCAGAGTTCAGATCTCAAAAAGCTGTGACCCTTCTCAGTCAGTTCGTAGTAAACCCACTTTCGATTTGGATTTGTTTTCCTTTCAACGAAACCTATCTCCACAAGCTTCGTCAGATGCTCGTGAATAGTTGATTTGGACAGGTTGAGTTCTCTGCTGAGTTCTGCTACTGTTTTTCTCCTCTCCTTTAGCGATTTGAGTATTTTTATCCTCGAATCGCAGATAAGGGTTTTCAGTTCTTTCTTACTTAACTCCACAAATAAAGTTCGACGGAAATTTTAATTTTCTTTCCATTTTTTATCGATTAAAATCGTAAAATTTTCGAGTTTGTACTCATGTCAGCAACGCAAAGATTCCGAGATTCGAGATCAAACCAACTGCGATTCCTGCTGCAACAGCCTTTTTCGAGTCAATACGGTAGGCGAGCTTCACGAGAATGGCTGCATACGGTGCTATCAATGCGAGGATAACGAAATAAAACGTTAAAGCGTTGCCAAACGCTATACGAGCAGCAACAGAATCGAGCAGAAGACCGCCGAACGTGAGTGCTAAAGCTACGGGAATGAACTTCACTCCAAGTTTGAGTCTCATAGCTTTCAGAACCGCTGTTAGGATTGCGGAATTCACTGCTAAGTTGAATGCAGAGACTACAGTAAGCATCTGAAACTCCATCATCTCCAGTGGTGCGCAAGATGTGCAGAATCGGCTTTAACAATTTGGATGACTGCTGCAATTGCAAAAATCCCCAAAGAGCAATTTTTTGCTCACCATTCTCAGCTCCATTGAACCAATTGTCTACTTTATTTCTTTAAGCAGTAACAAGATAGATTCTATAAGTTTTGCCTTTATATTCAACGCACCAACCGCTTAAGCTCCTCATTCTGTTAAATTCCTCAACCAAAATCTTTAGCATAGCTTCTCCTTCTCTTTCAGCAATTTTAAGAGCTTTTTTAAGTGTTGGTAGCTCTTTCAGCTCATCATCTGTGAGTAGTTTTGCATTGGAACAGTTTGCAATTTCTACATGCACATACTTGTCAATGTATTCCTGATAAGCGAAGTACCCTATTGTTGCAAAAAATCCAACAGCAGCACACAGCACAGTTATTAACAACAGCAATATCTTTCTTGGCGTATCCCCTCCTTATCTTAAATTTTTTAATTTAATTTTTGTTTTTGTTCGTTTTTATTTATTTAAGTAAAACAACATTTCCCATCCCCCTCCTTCTCCTCTCAACTAAACCCTTGCTTTCAAGCAAATCCAAAGCCCTGCTTACTACACTTGCTTTTGACAACCTGTCTTTTCAACGAGTTCACTCTGAGTTATAGTCCCGTCTGACTCAATTATCGCTTGATATATCTTTTGCTCATCTTCCTCTAGAGTTTTGCTATTTTACCCCAATTCCTATTTCTTTCCTCTAAAACAGCTTCTTCGGCAGGTATTTCAGTTCTCACAGAAGTAATTAAGCTTGAAGTACTTAATCCGAGAGGAATGGAAAAAATTACAATAATATCAACAATATGCTCAATAATGTTAGATTATTGCTTTAATCCGAATTTTTTCCAGACTTTGTGATATACTGAGGAATATTTTTGCACAGAACTATGATTTAATCCATAAAGACACGAAGGTCTAATCTTCAATATTCTAATTTAGCAGAAAGATCGAATATCCTTTCCACTTCTTTCTCGGTAAAATCGGTAATTCTCTTTACTGAGAGTTCTTTTTCGATGTCTTTTATAATATCGAGATTTTCTTTCAGTACGGTCTTAGGATCGGGTCTGTTTCTTACACTCATAAAGAATCCTTTAAGGTTCGCCATAGCAGTTCTGAAGGACCAATACTTTTTGTCTCCAGTTGCTTCGTACAGTATGAGCGAGGAATACTCTAAAGTTCTTGTATTAGTAAAATATTGGTGAAGTTTCTCTCGCAAAATTTCGTCTGAGGCGTTGTTTTCTATTAGGTATTCCAATACAGAACCTGCATCTGCAATCTCTAATAATGGAAGATCAGAAAGACTCGTGGCGTAGTCTTCTATAACGTCAATTTTCTCTTTTTCAGCTATCCACTCAAAGGTGACATACCCAGAATATACAGCGATTGGGATGACTATAAGCGCCATTATCCTTTTCATTTTTAACCACCCGTAAAGATTATGTTAGAACAAAAGCAACATTATATAAATTATTGCTTTGGACAACCACACCAGGTGAACTCGGTTGTTTTTGTATCATATTTTCAACAGAGCAACATCTTTATACGTGAAGGATTTGGGTAACTCTTTCGATGAAGATCTTTGCCTCGTCTATAGAGATTATCAAGAGAAACTGGAGTGTGTAGCTTATAAACCTATGTAAAAGGAGACACAATAACAATAATTTGATGAGGAATCGTCGCTAAACTATAAATATCGTAGCCATCGCATAAATATCGTGAAAAATAATAAGAAAAGAGTTATCGATTACATGACGAGAAATGTGATAACGCTGAAACCGGATAATACCGTAGCCGATGCTATTGAGCTCATAGAAAAGACGGGACACGATGGATTTCCCGTTGTAGATGAAAATAATAGGGTTGTTGGATACGTTTCCTCAAGAGATCTTCTGAAAAAGGATCTTAACACAAAAATCAGAGATATAATGTCTAAATCTATCTACGTGGCAAGAGAATACATGGATTTAAGAGACGCCGCAAGAGTGATGTTCAGAACAGGACATTCTAAACTACCCGTCGTTGATGAAGAGGGAAGGCTAAAGGGAATTCTAACAAACACCGATGTAATTAGAAGTCAAATTGAAAGAGCGGACCCCTCTAAGGTCTCAAAATTAAAAGAGACAATAGAGAAAGTTCACAACACCAAAGTGAATAGTTACATAGACTTCGTGGATGTGGACAAGCTCATACCGACGCAGACGAAAGTTTACGCAGATGAGCTGAGGGGAAGAATTTATGAAATCAAAAGGGGATTAGCTGAGCCAATCGTCGTTATAAAGAAAGGTAAAAAATTCTATCTCATTGACGGGCATCACAGGGTTGTTGCCGTTAAAAAGTTGGGGGTCCGAAAGTTGAAAGCTTACATACTTGAGGTTCCAGAGAATGTGGAGCTTGGAATCGAAAAGCTCGTTAAAAAGAAAAATATTAAATCGATTAAGGATATCGAAGTAATTGAGGACGTTCCACATCCCCTTGTTGAAATAACATTCAAGAGGTATTAGTATGTTGGAAGAGCTCTATCAAGTGATAGAAGAGAGGAAAAGAAATCCTCCAAAGGAATCGTATACGGCGAGATTGCTTTATGGAGAAAAGGGATTAAACGGTATACTCGAAAAATTCGGTGAAGAAGCCGTTGAGGTTATATTAGCCGCAAAAGATGGAAAAAGGGAGGAAATCATCTACGAGGTTGCCGATCTCCTTTACCATCTCTTAGTTTTGCTCTCAAAGCTTGAAATAAAACTTGATGATGTTTATGACGAGCTTAGAAGAAGGAGAAAATAGCTACGTTATATGGACTGTCAACCTCGACAGAAAGAAGAGCAGGAAAGAGGGTAGAAGAATCCCGAAAAGATTTGCCATTCCCAACGTGAAATTAGAGGAACTCGCAAAAGCTTGTGAAGCTTTAGGACTGAAATACGTAATTGAAAGAAAAAAGTATCCAAAATGCTGGTGGGAAGAGAGTGGGAGAGTTAGAGTTGAAAAGAAAATGAAAAAGGGAAAACTAATGATATTGCTGGCGGAAAAAATTCGAGAGATGAGAGGGTAACGATATTTTTAAATACACTCAAATCAAAGCTCATAAAAAAGGAGGATTTGAAATGGCAAGACCGCTTGATGTTCTGAACAGAGCGTTAAACACGCCAGTGATTGTCAGATTAAAGGGTGGTAGGGAATTTAGAGGAATACTGAATGGCTACGATATCCACATGAATCTTGTATTGATCAATGCAGAGGAAATTCAAGAAGGGGAAGTAATAAAAAAGCTTGGAAGCGTCGTAATTAGAGGGGACACAGTAGTTTTTGTTTCACCCTCTCAGTGAGGTGGTATAATGTCAGATGGAACTGCTGCAATGGGCAAAAGAGGTAGGAAAATCGTCCATGTGAAGTGTAGAAGATGCGGTAGAGTCTCATTCCACAAGAGAAAAGGATATTGTGCGGCATGCGGATTTGGAAGAAGCAAGAGAATCCGGAGCTATAATTGGGTAAACAAAAAGAAAAACAGATACTGAAATGTGCGGTGTTGTTGGAGTATACTCCCACGACGAGCTTATTACTTCTAAACTAACTTTTTACGCACTTTATTCTCTGCAACATCGTGGACAGGAGTCCGCCGGCATCTCAGTTTTTGGAGACTACATCCATATCCATAAGGGGATGGGTCTCGTTAATGAGGTATTTAACGAAAAAAAACTAAACGAGATGCACGGAAAGGTTGCGGTCGGCCACGTGAGGTATTCAACCACGGGGGAGAGCAAGATAGAGAATGCACAACCTCTTTTAGCGAAAACGAAAAAAGGTGCTCTCGCCATAGCCCACAACGGAAATCTTGTGAATTATCAAGAGCTTAGGAGCAAATTGGAGAACGATGGAGCTGTCTTCATCACAGATTCGGATACGGAGGTTATAGCGAAGCTTCTCTCGAAAGAGCTACTAAAAAACGATATAACGGATTCTCTGAGGAATTTAACCGAGGTTCTAAGAGGTAGCTACACCCTCGCAATGGCTTTAAACGATACGCTGATTGGATTCCGAGATCCCTTGGGCTTCAAATCCCTGATCGTCGGAAAGGGAGACTTCGGCTACGTTATCGCAAGCGAAAGTTGTGCCATTGATGCCTTAGGCGCCCGTATCCTCAGAGATGTCAGACCGGGGGAAGCTGTCATAATTCGGGAGGGAGAAATCGATTTCGTAAGGATAGCGGAATCGAAAAAAAGAGCTCACTGCGTTTTCGAATACATCTACTTTGCGAGACCCGATTCAGTGATTGACGGAAGATGCGTCTACGATGTCAGACATAAGATAGGGGAGATCCTCGCAAGGGAATCTCCAGCAGATGCTGACATTGTATCCCCGATCCCGGACAGCGGGACGACTTCCGCAATCGGTTTCTCGAAAGCCTCTGGGATAGAATACCTTGAGGCTCTTATAAAAAACAGATACGTCGGCAGAACGTTCATTCTCCCAGAGCAAAATGCGAGAGAGCTTTCCGTCCAGATAAAAATAAATGTTGTGAAAAGCAACGTTCGGGGGAAGAGGGTTGTTTTGGTCGACGACAGCATCGTCAGGGGGACGACAAGCCGTAGAATCGTTGACATGGTCAGAATGGCTGGAGCGAGGGAAATCCACTTCAGGGTCGGAAGTCCGCCGATAATCTCCCCATGCTACTTCGGAATAGATATGTCAACGAAGGAAGAGCTCATAGCATCGAATAGAACCATCGAAGAAATAAGGAGGGAAATCAATGCGGACAGCCTCGCCTACTTAAGTCTCGAAGGACTTATAGAGGCTGTAGGACTGAACAGAGAAGATCTTTGCTTAGCCTGCCTCACGGCTAAGTATCCCATAGAAATTTAGGCACGTTCTCCTCGTATGGTGGCCAGATTATCCCCTTCTCAGTAATTATCGCTGTAACGTTCTTTAGAGGTGTGAAATCGAATGCCGGATTGAAGACTTTAACATTCTTCGGAGCTATAAAGCTCTTTTTGCACTTCACGTGGCAGTGTATAAGCTCCTCTTTATTTCTCTCTTCGATTACGACGTCCTCCGCTCTGCGGCTCCAATCGAATGTCGTTAGAGGTGCCGCAACGTAGAACGGGATCGAGTGCTCTTTCGCGAGAACAGAGAGTGTGTAAGTTCCGATTTTGTTGAAGACGGCGTCTCTGACTATTCTATCCGCTCCTACGATGACTTTATCAACCATCCCCCTTCGCATTACGATTCCGGCCGCTCCATCCGTTATCAGGGTGACATCGATGCCGTCCTCCATAAGCTCCCACGTCGTTAGACGGGAACCCTGATTTAAAGGTCTTGTCTCACATGCGATTACCCTGACCCTCTTACCTTCTTCAACGGCACTCCTCACAACACCCAAAGCCGTTCCCCAGTCCACTGTGGCGAGCCTTCCAGCGTTACATATCGTCAGAACGGTGTCCCCGTCATCGATTAAAGAGGCTCCCCATTTTCCCATCACCTTGTTTCTTTCGACGTCTTCGTCTGCGATCTTTTCAGCTTCCTTCAAAGCGAGTTTTCTAATATCTTCGATAGTTTCTCCTTTGAGAGCGGACTTCAAAACCCTTTCAATACCAACGAAGAGATTTACCGCAGTAGGTCTCGTGGAAGCCAAGAAGTCAGCAACTTTCTTCAGATAGTTTTTAGCTTCTTCAGCGTCTCTAAAATCCCTTTCGTGAGCGGCTAATGCGATTCCGTAAGCTCCTGCGGCTTCCAAAGCGGGGGCACCCCGAACTGCAAGCCTTTTGATGGCATCCGCAAGCTCTTGGATGTTGCGGCATTCCAAGATTTCGAATCTGTCCGGGAGCTTTGTCTGGTCGATCAGTTTTACGACGCTCCCCTCCCAGAATATCGATCTCATAAACGATTTTATAAGCATTTTATAAATTTGTTGCTTGCAAAACCTCGCCTTTCAAGACGGGAAGAGGTCGTTGGAGTAGTTTTAAATACCCGAAACTCGTCCAAATTTTCAAGGGGGATGTTCCCCATGAAGAAGGAAGTTCAAATCACAGTAGTTGGAAAAATTTGGAACGCAAACAAGGGTAAGATTTTAGCCTTAAATAAGTGCTTAGACGACTATTTCAAAGCAGTTAAGTTTTTCTTAAGCTTTAACTCAACGTCAAAGACTTTTCTGCACAAGAATAGTTACGAGAAAGCCAAACAATTGTTTAACCTTAACACAGCATTAATACAGATAGCGAGAGATAGAGCTGTAGAAATTCTAAGAAGCTTCAACGAGAAGAAGAAAGAAGGCAAAGTCAAGTCAGAAAGACCAAAGCTAAAGAGAATTTCAATCAGATTCGACAAAAGATGTTACTCTTTTGCTAAGACAACCAATGTTCTAACGCCGTATTGGTTAACTCTAAGCTTAAACAGAAAAACAAGGATTACACTACCAATCAAATTTGGAAATAGACAACAGAAGTTAATTAAGGAAGCTTTGCAAGGGGAATGGCAGTTCTGCACGATAGAAATGATAAAGCGAAACAGAGAATGGTTCGCTCATTTCGTGCTTAAGAGAGAGGTTGAACTGATAGACGAACCAGAAACATTCATCGGTGTGGACTTAGGAGAGCGGAATGTAGCGGTTGCAGTGGCGATATCAAAGCATAACCCGTCAAAACCGATGAAAGGACAGTTCTGGGGCGGTGCTAAGATTAGATATATAAGAGGAAAGTATGCTCACATTCGAAGGAATTTGCAGAGGAAGAAAAGAATTGACTTAGTTAGAAGAATTGGAAGCAAAGAAGGAAGAATTCTTTCTCCAATTTCTCTCACCATCTCTCCAATGCTCACACTTCTTTCTAACGCCGACAGAACCTCCTTTGATCCGTGAATCAAATACTCCATACAATTGCGAAAGAGGTTGTCGAGTATGCTAAACAATTTCCAAAACCGATAATCGTCATGGAGAGGTTAAAGAATATAAAAAGAGGTTAAAGAATATAAAAATATGAATGGTTCTGCTAAGCTAAACAGAAGGTTGCACGCTTGGAGTTCAGAAAACTTCAAACTTACATTAAGTATAAAGCTAATTTAGAAGGAATCCTCGTTGTGTATGTTAATCCTAAGAACTCATCTAAGACTTGTCATAGATGTGGGCATGTTGCCCAAAAGGTTGAAGGTAGAGAATTTAGATGTCCTAAGTGTGGTTTAATCTACAATCGAGATTTGAACTCTGCAATTAACTTAGCCCGCTCCTTAACGAGAGAGGCGGGATGGGGCTGTCGTGAGCCAGCCCTGAACTCCCATATGAAGCCGTCTGCCGTGAAGACGGGTGGAACGGGGAGAAGCTCCGCTTTAAGTGGGGTGGCTCACAAATTTGCTTGATGAGGATCGTTGCGACGGCAGACACCCATGTCACGAAAATTGAGGAGCTACCCAATAGACTTATCGAACTTATGGATGAAGCGGATTTAGTCATCCACGCCGGAGACTTCGTATCAAACGAACTTCTTAAGGAGATGGAAAAAAGATACAACCTCTTGGCGGTCTACGGGAATTCAGACGATGAGGATGTGAAAAGAAGGCTTAAACAAACCGAAAAAATCAAAGTGGAGGATGTGTGGATAGGCGTTGTCCACAGGGGGAACTACTTAAACAACTTCGATGATCTCGGATATAAGGCAAAGGAGCTCGGCGTCCAACTCCTAATCTTCGGACATATCCATCGGTTCGTTCTTGAAAATTTTGGAGATGTTATCGTTCTCAGCCCCGGTAGCCCCACAAAGCCCCGACAATCGGTGGCAAGCTGTGCTGTCATCGACATAAAGGGATCAAAGGTGAATGTGAGGCTCGAAATCGTCGACAACATCTTTTGCGGAATGGATGTTGTGCTAAAATAATTATACCGCTTAAAACAACTTCAATCATGAGAATACTGCTGTTCACCGGAAAGGGTGGAGTCGGAAAGACGACGATAGCGGCGGCCACTGGGATAAAAACGGCCCAATTAGGTTACAAAACCCTCGTAATATCTACGGATCCAGCTCACAGTCTCTCGGATTCATTCCAGAAAAGTCTGAACCCCTATCCAACAGAAGTTATGGAGAATCTCTACGCAATGGAGGTGAACGTGGAGTTCGAACTTGAGAGACACTGGAATTTGGTAAAAAAGTATTTAGAAGTCTTTTTCAAATCGCAGGGGATCGATGACATTATCGCCGAGGAGTTGGCGATATTCCCGGGATTCGATGAATTCGCAAGTCTGTTAAATCTCCTGAAGTCTTACAAAAGCGGAGATTTCGATGTTATAATTCTTGATTGTGCACCGACTGGCGAGACTCTGAGGCTACTGAGCGTTCCAGAGGTTGCGAAATGGTATATGAGGAGATTCTTCGGAATCGAGAAAAAGGTTTTGAAAATAGTTAAGCCCGTTGCGGAGCCGCTTATCAATGTCCCGTTGCCATCGGATGAGGTTCTCGAAAAGATAAGGGAACTTTACGCCGAGATGGGAGAGCTTAAAGAAATCCTCGAAAGCGATTTTTCGAGCGTTAGAATTGTGATGAATCCCGAGAAGATCGTGATAAGGGAGTCGGAGAGGGCATTCACTTATCTCAATCTTTTCGGTTACAATGTGGACTGCGTTATAGTTAACAAGATATTCCCGAAGGGAGATGGATTCCTATCGAAGTGGAGGGAACTTCAAGAGAAGTATATAAAAGAAATAAAGGAGAGATTTCCCGTTCCCATCTTTAGAGTAGAATTCAAATCCAAGGAAATTGTGGGGGAACAGCTCTTCAAACTTGCAGATGAGATTTACGGTGACCGAGATCCCACAGAAATCTTTCACAGGGACAAACCGATCAGGATCGTGAAAGAGGATACCACCATAATGATTGTCAAGACTCCATTCGTTTCAAAGGAGGATCTGAAGCTATTCAAGAGGGGTGACGAACTCATAATCATTGCTGGTCAATGGAAGAGGGTTATAACGCTACCGCAGTCCTTAGCTTTAAAGGAGATCAGGGGAGCAAAGTTTAATAAAGATGAGCTGAAAATTATTTTCGAGGGATAAAATGAGGGAGGTTAAGATTAGGGTTCCGACGGCTGAGGATGTTATCCCAGAAGAATTTAAACACCACATGATGCAGGCGTATAGGGAGATTCTACTCGCAGTTAAAAGCTTAATTGATGAGAGGATAAAGCGGCTCGAAAGTAAGGAGAAAAAGAAAATCAAAAAGATTGAGATCTCCTAAATCTTTATATAGAAATTTCCTTCCTTTTTGATTTTCCCCTCTCTTAAAAGCTTATCTATGTGTTCAAGCATATCTTTGGCATACGGTTTCTTTCCGTAGATGGGAGAGACTTCCATGAGTTCATCTATCGTCTTTGGTTCTTCAAGAAGCTCAAGGATTTTCCGCTCTCTTTCATCAAACTTCTCGATAAATTTACGAATCTTTTCAAAAGCTTCTTCCCTACCAAAAACGGGTTTGGAATGGGAGGGAACGAAGAGGATTTTCCGATCTATTATAATGATCGGCTGAATGTCCCAGGCAAATGATCTCAACCCTATCTTGGCTGCAAAAGACTTCCAAGTTTCTGCAAGCCTTTCTCCTACAAATCTCAGTGCTAAACTGTCTATGTCAGTTTTAAAGCCTTTCGGAGCCAAGCTCCACTGATATGATCGGGATGTGTATGAGAGAAGCAAAACATCGATTTTTTGAGAGAGTTCCTTTAAGACCTTGATCCCCTTTTAAAACGTTATTAAGACCTTCGATTACACTCACATTCCCGCAAAAATGCCGACACAAATATAACTTTAAAGCCCTAAAAAAATCTAATGAAGGTCTTCATTCTGAAGACAGATTGGAAAGAAATCGAGGATGAAATAAAAAAGAAAGGCAAACCCATCTTGATAAAAAAGGGTGAAGGGGCAGAGGAGGGTGTTACAGTCGGCAGAGATACCGTAACGTTCTCGATAGAATGCAGAAATTTGAGAGAGATTCTTGAAATTTTAGCCGATCTTGGATACGATTTTGCGGCACTTGATGGTTTCACAAAGGAAGAAGTCGAAAATCTTGGGATGGTTATCCCCGAAGTTACTTCGGTGGATGATTTGGAAAGGGCGGAGGAATGCGAGACTTTAAAGAGTCTTATAAGAAAATTAAAGAGAACGAAAGGAAGCGAATTTTGCGGAGCCCTCGGCGCTTTCATAGGATTTGTCAGAAAAATTTCCGACGGAAAGGAAGTAGTCCGACTCGAATACGAGAGATACGATGAAATATATCCAAAAATCCTTAAAGAAATAGAAGACGAAATCCTCAAGTTTGAGGGAGTTAGGGGGGTGAAAATCTATCATAGAGTGGGAGTTCTGACACCTCCCGAGGATATAGTTTACATCGTTGTTATGGCAGAAAATCGCAAGGCTCTTTGGAAACCACTACAGCTTGCGGTTGAGCTAATGAAGAAGAAACTACCGATATGGAAAAAAGAAGTTTACATCGACGGAGAAGTATGGGTTCACGATAAGACCTGAACAGCCCTGTGAATACCGCTCCTGCTCACGATAACGCCTGCGGCGTTCCTGCCCTGCAACGAAATCTGATTGATGTTGACCATTATCGCCTGACCATCCTTACTTATTGCGAATAGTCTGTCGGCTTTCACGAACTCTGAGAAGATAACGCCTCCCCTTTTTTCATCCGTTTTCATGCATATTACCCCTTGGTTACCTCTTGATATCTTTCTGAAGTTCTCCACACGACATCGTTTTCCGTAACCGTTTTCCGAAAGGATGACGATTTCATCACCGCTGCCACAATCCATCCAAGCTATTTCATCATTTTCTCTTAACTTTATGGCTTTGACACCTCTCGCCGTTCTTCCGTATATCGGAATCTCAGCGATACCGAATCTCAGAAGCATCCCGCCCCTTGTTGAGATAATAACATCTTTTCCTTCAACGGGTTTTACCAAAAGAATTTCCTCGGGCGAGGCTGCGATTCCGGCTCTTTTTGCATTCTCGAATTCGCTTGATTTGATCCTTTTTATGAACCCGTTTTTTGTCAGAACAATCAAATCCTTCCCGTTGAAGGGGATCGCAGACACGATAAACTCCCCTTCGCTGAGATGGATAAATTTCCGGACGTTTTCCCCTTTCGAGGTTCTGTCAAGTTTGGGAATTTCGAATGCATTTACCCAATAGCATCTTCCCTTATTCGTGAAGAGCAGCAATTTATCCGTCGATCTCACAACTGAGAGGCACGAAATCTTATCGTCGTTTTTAAGAACGGCACCTATTACTCCAACGCCACCCCTTGCTTGCGTTCTGAAGGCATTTATATCGAGACGCTTTACGTATCCCCCTTTCGTAATGATAAGGAGATTCTCCTCTTCCACTATCAGATCTTCTTCCAGAATCTTTTCATCCTCTTCAAGTATGGTTGTTCTTCTTTCGTCTCCGTATTTGTCTCTCAATTCTTCAAGCTCTTTGATAATTATCTCATCGATTCTTCTTCTGATTTCAAGAATATCCTTCAGCTTGCGTATCTTTCTTTCGAGTTCTTCAAACTCTCTGTTCAATGATTCTATTTCAAGCGTTGTCAATTTTTGCAGTCGCATCTGCAGTATAGCATCCACTTGCCTGTCATCGAGATTGAATCTTTCCTTTAGTTTTTCTTTTGCTAAGGATGCGTTTTCCGACTCTTTTATCAACGAAATAGTCTCATCAATGTTTTCAACGGCAATTTTCAGTCCCTTAACGATGTGGAGTCTCTCTTCGGACTTTTTCAATTCGTAAACAGTTTTCCTTCTGATTACCTCTCTTCTGTGTTTTACGAATTCTGCGATAAGCTCTTTCAGATTTAAAATCCTTGGTTCTCCGTCAACGAGGGCGAGGTTGATCACACCAAAGGTTATTTGAAGTGGCGTGAACTTGTAGAGCTTCTTCAGAATTACATCAGAGTTCGCATTTGCCCTAAGCTCTAAAACTATCCTGATTCCTTCTCGATCTGATTCGTCTCTTACAGCTTTTACATCTTCTATTTTTCCCTCTCTAACGAGCTCCGCAATCTTTTCAACAAGATTGGCTTTATTAACCTGATATGGTATTTCCTTGATGATGATTGCCCTATCCTCAACAATAGCACGACCCCTTACGGTGATCTTCCCTCTACCAGTTTTATATGCTTCCTTTATTCCAGCAATCCCTACGATTATTCCTCCGGTCGGAAAATCGGGCCCCTTAATGTATTTCATCAGCTCCTCTATCTCGATATCCTCGTCGTTTATGTAAGCTATTATGGCATCGCACACCTCTCTGAGATTGTGGGGTGGGATGTTGGTAGCCATTCCAACTGCTATCCCGCTCGATCCGTTAATAAGTAGATTCGGTATCTTCGACGGTAGGACGGACGGCTCTTTCAACGTCGCATCAAAATTTGGAACGAGATCTATCGTTTTTTTATCGATATCCACAAGCATTTCCTCGGCAATTCTCGTTAATCTCACTTCGGTGTATCTCATTGCGGCTGGCTCATCCCCGTCCACGCTACCGAAATTCCCCTGACCGTCGATTAGAGGATAACGCATGTTGAAGTCCTGAGCCATTCTAACGAGGGCATCGTAAACCGCCTGATCTCCATGAGGATGGTATTTTCCTAAAACCTCTCCGACAACCCTCGCAGATTTCTTGTAGGGCTTGTTGCTGAGCAATCCCATTTCAAACATTGAGTAGAGTATTCTCCTCTGAACGGGCTTCAGACCATCCCTGACGTCTGGAAGAGCTCTTCCAACGATTACGCTCATTGCATAATCGATGTAAGAGGATTTCAACTCCTCACTAATGTCCTTAACGATCTCCATTAAATCACCTCTACTTTCGTTGATAGGACGTCATCTTTCAGGAGTTTCTCGAAAAACAAAGGATCTTTTAAAACGGCTCTCGCCGCCGATACGAGTTTAGCTCCACATTCAATCATTTTTTTAGCTGACTTTACATCGGTAACGGAATTATTCCCGATAACATTTCCGATTCTTGATAACCTTTCTATCAGGTTGTAATCGGCACCTCCACCGGGGATCATGGCATCGACGTGGAGAAGTAGGGCGCCCGAATCAAATAATCTTCGAGCGATCTTTTCGTAATCGACATCAAGGCTCCCCCTAATTTTAACGGATACTTCTGTGAATTTAGATGTTTTTTCAACAATCTTTGAGAGCTTTTCGGAAAATATAAGAGCCTGACCGCATCCTATTTTGATGAATTCCTCCTGTCTGCAATGGGCGTTTACCTCTATTACGGCACCAAAATCTCCGGCAAGCTTTGCCGCCGCCAAATAGCCTTCAATTGTAGACGATCGAATATTCACGCCAACAACACCTTTGAAGTCTTCCATCTTTTTTAGTTCAAATTCGATTCCCTTTAAAGGTTCTTTAAACACGAATTCTTTTCTACCCCTTTTCAGAGCTTTGAGAGCGGCTTCGTTAGTTGCTCTGTCAGCGTTGAATCCTCCGAGGATTGCAAAGCCCACTCTGTGTTTTTTTGCAAAATCTGCATTGTTTATCCCAGCCATTGCGGATAGGACGAGCCTATTGGGGAATATCATATCTTAACTCCTCAGAATTTATGAAACCGTCTGCCACTCTTGAAGCTTGCCCGGTCATGAAGGCTTTCTCTCCCACATCTATCAGGAGCTTTCCACCCTTTGTTATGATTTCGACACTATCTCCCACGAAACCTAATTTGCGGGCAACGGCGGCAACGGCAACGCTTCCAGTTCCACAGCTCAGCGTCTCAGCTTCGACACCTCTCTCGTAAGTCCTTATTCTGATTCTGTTGTTTCCTTCGATTTTTGCAAAGTTGACGTTGGTTCCCTTGGGAAATACCTCGTGATATCGTATGAATCTCGCCACACTCGTGATATCAAAGTCGAGATTTTCAACAAAAATAACAGCATGGGGGACTCCGGTGTTCACTGCATAGACTTCGAATTTTCTTCCATCAAATTCGAATTCAGTCCCCCATACGTCTTCCCTTGCCGGGATGTCTTTTTTATCGAACTTCGGCACACCCATATCTACTTTAACCCACCATCCTTCGTCATCCTTGAACACTTCAAGTTCTTTAATTCCTGCAAGCGTCTCAACTTTCAACGGGCTTTTTGCGTAACCCTCTTCTACAAGATAGCGGGAAAAACATCTTATACCGTTTCCGCACATTTCCGCCTCGCTTCCATCTGAATTGAAATATCTGAACTTTGCATGAGCTTTTTCGGATTTTTGGACGAACAGAACACCGTCGGCTCCCAATCCGAAGTTTCTATTGCATATCGCCCTAACAAATTTTGGTTTATCTTCTTCACTGATGATAACCGAGTTGAACTCATCTATCAGAATGAAATCATTCCCGTTTCCGTGCATTTTCGTAAACATTATTTTCATGACAGTAGTGAGACGTTAAGATTTTTAAACTTTCATCAAAAAGATGTTGTGTGAACGATAGGGGAGTCACAGTCCTCTTAGGATTCATTCTCTTAATGATGATCTCGATAACGTTCCTCTCCGTAGTCCAAACGTATTACGTTCCTTCTATTCTGAAGGATAGAGAGCTCAAGC
The DNA here is from genome assembly GCA_965561205.1 of uncultured Archaeoglobaceae archaeon. Classification (GTDB taxonomy): domain Archaea; phylum Halobacteriota; class Archaeoglobi; order Archaeoglobales; family Archaeoglobaceae; genus Geoglobus. Next base: position 18,339 of record CBEWZU010000016.1, read on the forward strand.
ACAACGACGAGATTCTTAGCAGTCTGATTGATCTCACAAGTGCTCTCACGAAAGAGCGGCCAAATGTAATCGAACTGAATTTGGGTGTAGAGTATCCGAAGTATCTCTTTCTCATGACACCTTCGACAGGGAGTGGCACGATCTCAGCCGAGAATTTCAACATCAGCTTGGAATACAACGAGACTTATCCAGAGCAACGTTATAACTCAACGAAATTTCAAACGCAGAGAATTCTCGTGACGTTGAATTACTACGTAAATCCGAGAACGATATTCATCTACGAGAACACCGCTATTTTCAAAAAGCCCGGTAATATAACTGTAGCTGAGCAGAGCGTATTCCAGAGGGGGAGGATCACGCTGATTCTCATCAACTCAAGCATCGGATCGTTGTCGGCTAACTATCCCTTAGATCTTGCGGTAGTTCCCGTATCCTACGGCGGAGAGGTTTTGGCTAAGAACGTCACGATAGAATTCGAAAGCGTTAATCCCCAACACTGGGAATCTCTTGAGAATCGAGGATACACCGTAAAAGTGGATGGGAAAAAAGTCAGAATCGAAGCCGAAAACGTAACTCTGAGCATTAACTACGTTTACATAACAGCGGGCTTAGGAGTTTCGATTGAACAAGCTCAGGAGATTTACGCTTCGAATCTGAAACCGAGCAGAATCGTGAAGGTCACGTATCCACAGCTAAAAGAGATCAGCGTTAGTGAGGGTCAGAGCGTAACACTCGGTGTTAGAGTTCTCGACCGATTTAATAACCCGCTAAGAGGTGTTTACGTAACATCAAACAAGGGATCGGGATATACAGATAGCAAGGGTGAGTTTTATGTCACATTTACAGCTTTAAGTGATGAGGTTGTCACGTTCAGTGTTAATGATCTTTCCGTGACTTATAATATCTCGGTTGTAAGTGGAGGAGGCGGAGTCTTTGACGTATCGTGGAACGTTTCGAGTTACGACTGGAACGTTTCCGAGGAAGGCCCCATAAAATCTTTTAAGGTTAAGGTTTTGTATAGTTCAAATCCAGTAGAAGGTGCGATTGTGGATATCTCCACAGACAACCCGATTGTTGGGTATCCAGAATCCGTTACAACTAATGAGAACGGGGAGGCTATCGTAGATTTGACGGCTTTGGATAACGGAACTACCCACTTATTCGCAACCGTAGGAGGCGTTGCCGATATACTCGAGCTGAGTATAAGTGGAGTTGTCGGCGGATTCTGTCCAATCGGTTGGAGCTATTGGAGGGAGATTACGATAACGAATCCCGGTGGCGACCTCACCGATTACCAGATAAGGATAGAGCTTGACGGTAGCAACTTCGATTTCAGCCATGCAAAAAGCGATGGATCGGACATCAGATTCTACGACTCCGATGGTGTCACACCTCTAAGCTACTGGATTGAAGAGTGGGACGACGATCACGCCGTGATATGGGTTAAGGTTCCCTCGATCCCATCTGGAGGTAAAAAAATCTACATGTTCTACGGAAATCTATCGGCGGAAAGCGAGAGTAATGGAGAGGCTACTTTCGATTTCTTTGACGATTTTGAAACGTTTGACACGGTTAAGTGGAAAGCGTATTCTGTAGATTACAGCGTATCGAACGGTGTTCTCACGATAAGATATGGAGGTATTGAAAGAACCGAGCCGTTTTCATTCAGATTCCAAGACGGTTACATCACAGAGACGAGAGTTAAGTTCATTGATCGGTGGTTTGGTGGTTACAGCGGTGTTATCCCCGAAGTTGCCTCCTCCCCGTATACGGCAAGCGACAATCGCAACAAAGATGCGACAATCCTTTACATGAGAGAGTATCACCAGACGGAAGTTTACTACTGGATCGGTGACGGTCGTGGGAGAGGTTACGACTATTACGGATACGTGTGGAATTCTAAGAATAATAAATGGTATGTGACAGGCGTCAGCGTGTTAAACGGTGAAGTGAAATTCTGGAAGGATTACCAAGTTGTGAAAAAAATTGAGGGGATTAAGTGGAAAAAAGATCTGAAATACATAAAACTCGGAAGTTCCCACAGAAATTCATTTTATAATATACAAGACACGAGCTACGACTGGGTTAGGGTAAGGAAGTACGCTGACCCAGAACCTTCGGTGAGCGTCGGCTCAGAACACAGCTGTTAATTTTTTAATCACTCCATAATTTTTATGAATCTGATCATTTTAGGAGCCGCTGGAAGCGGTAAAACTCTCTTTACAAAAAACTTTGGTAGATACCTATCCGACTTGGGATTTTCCGTCCGCAGAATCAATCTCGATCCAGCATCAAGACCGAGATACGAAGCAGATAGAGACATAAGAGAATTTATAAGAACTGAAGAAGTTATGGAGCGTGAGAAACTTGGAATCAACGGTGCCCTCATCAGATCCGCCGAATTGTCGATCAAACATCTCAGCGAGATTATTTTAGATGACGATTACGTCATATATGACACCCCGGGACAGCTCGAATTGTTCATCTTCACAAACTTCGGTGTAGAACTCGTTAAAAGGCTTGGGAGCTTCTCTTTGGGGATTTTCTTAGTGGATTCCTCAAGAGTAAAAAATCCCAATCAATACGCCGCCATGATCTCGCAGTCTGCTGTGATAACGCTTCTTCTTCAAATACCCGTTTTGACTGTGTTTAATAAATCCGATCTGCACAAGGTAAGGGATTTCGATTTCTACAAAAGAGAACTCGAAAAGGAGGGTGTTTTGGGAGAGTTCTTCGATCATCTTTTGAGATTTATAGAGGGGACGAGCGTAATTTACAGACCCCTTAGGATTTCGGCGAAAAATTTCGAGGGATTTGACGAACTGCTAAATGCGATAAACGAGGCTTTTTGTTCATGCGGTGACCTGAGTTAATCCCTTTTTGGTAGCAACGATGATAGCCATCCGATGTAATCAGATATCGACCTCGTTTGAATCCACACCCTTCCGCTTCCTTTAAATTCAACCACAAGCCCTTCACCGCTGAAAATTGTGGATTTCAATCCACCAGCTCTGCGAACTTTGAAATCAAGCGAATCGTCGAATGCGACTATGTGTCCCGTATCGATGACGAACTTGCCTTTAACCTCCCTTTCGATTATTCCTCCGAATGAGGACAGAAAGACGTCGCCCGCCCCCTCTATCCTCAGCAGAATCAAACCTTCTCCGGCAAAAAAGCTTTTGGCTCCACCCCATTTTGAATCTATGTCTATCCCGGGAGAAGACGCCAAAAAAGCTCCGCTTTGGGCATATATCCTTCCGTCTATTTCGAGGTGGATCACGTCCCCCTGATATGAGGGTGCCAAGCCCACGACTGCATCTCTCTCTACAGCCCGATATCTGTTTATGAAGAAGGATTCCCCTGCGATCATTCTTTTAAGCCCACCAAAAAGACCGCCTTTAACTTCGGTTTTTAATTCCACACCTTTCATGTAAACCATCGCACCGGCTTCGGCAAGAATCTCCTCACCGGGTTCCATTTCTATTTCAAGCAAACTGTAGCTTGGTTTTGATAAAATTTTATGTTTCATAAACAATTTATGATGCCCAATTTTTAAGTTTTTTGACCCCTTCAAACGTAAGTGTTTAATATAATACACATAAGCTTACTCTTGATGATTGTAGCTGGAAGCAACGGTGAGATCGCTTATAAGTTGCGACAAATAGATGAAATAAGTTCCATCCAAATAGAAAAATTATCTTATGGTGAGAAATACATAAGAATTCCATCAGAAGTTAGCGGAAAGGTCTTTTTCATAAATTCATTCTATCCGAATCCCGATGAGATTCTTTTTGAATCGAGATTAATTGCGGAAACCCTGAAGGAAAGGGGTGCCGAAAAGATAGTAGGAATATTCCCGTATATGGCATACTCTCGAAGGAGTAAAAGCATTATATACGGAGAAGCCAAGATATTAGACGTTGCTTTGGAGATATTAGACGTCTTCGATGATATCTACGCAATAGATTTTTACGGAGAAAGCGATCGTGTTAAAAACGTCTCAGCAATGCCTCTCATAGGAGAGTATCTTAGCAAGTTGGATCTTAAGGATCCGATAATCCTTGGACCTGATGAAATTTCTCTAAGATGGATAAAAGATGTGGCAAAGATTTTGAACGCTGATTACGATATTATCAAAAAAATAAGAATCGACTCGGAAAACATCATAGTCTCGAGTATTCCCACCGATGTTGAGAATCGAGATGTGATTATCTTGGATGATATAATCGCAACCGGTGAAACTGTAATCCAATCGGCGAAAAAGCTCAGGACATTAAATCCTAAAAGGGTTATTGCAGCCGCCACCCATGCTCTTTTTGGAAAGAACGTTTACGCCGAAATTCTGAAAGCGGGAATAGACGAAGTTATCGCCACTGACACCGTGATCAACATCGTGAGCAAAATTAGTGTAGTAAAACTGATCGAGGAAATATGTTTAAGCTAAGGACACCAAAATTTTTTTAAATTCCACCCACCCCACTGAAAACATGGGTAAAACTGGAACAACTCAATGGATCAAAATAAAGGGAAGAAAAGGCCAGACAAGACTCGTCCCCTCAAAGTATCAGTATTATAAAAAACCGGGTCCAAATCAGAAATACACGTCGGATGGAAAGAGGAGAAGACGAATTAAAAGAAGTCCGAAAAGTATTGCGGGAGCCAAATCGTAAACGTTATATTCATTTTTGTTACCCTCTCGCTAATGGAAATAGCAAACCTCGTCGTTTCTCACAAAAAAGCTACAATTGAGGAGTTACAAAAAGCTTGGCATGGCGATCTTAAATCCCTAATTGATCGTGTTCTCAGTCATCCTAACATCACGGAATGTGTTATGCTTCACACCTGTAACAGGGTGGAGGTCTACGTGTGTGGTTCTAACACAATAGAAACTTTAAAAGAATTTATGAAAGAAATGGGGGTTCCAAAAAGGATTGTTGAGATAAATACGAATGAGAAAGCTCTCGAACACATTTTAAGAGTTGCCTCAGGATTGGAATCAATGATGGTGGGTGAAGACCAGATTTTAGGTCAGATCAAAGAATACTACCATTTATGTAAAGAGTTGGGAACAGTGGGCGAAATCCTCGATCTCGTTTTCAAAAAAGCGATTCAGGTTGGTAAAAAAGTCAGGAGGCTGACGAACATTAATAAGGGTGCAGTCTCTATCGGAAGTGCCGCTGTCGAACTTGCCGAAAGAAGGCTCGGAAGTCTTAAGGGGAAGAAAGCAATCATCATAGGTGCTGGGAAAATGGGAAGGCTCGTTGGGAAGGCTATTAGAACCAAATCTCTCGAAAAGGTTTACGTGGCGAACAGAACCGCTGAGAAGGGATTCGCTCTCGCTAAGGAGATTGACGGAACCCCAATACCCTTCAGCGATGTGAAGGAATACCTGCCAGAATGCGATGTTGTTATAACAGCTACTTCCGCTCCCCATTACATCATAAAAAAAGATTTTATTGAGAATATAATGAAGAAACGGGAGAGCCCCCTCCTCATCATTGACATAGCTCTCCCAAGAGACGTCGAGCCGCAAGTTGGAGAAATCGAAGGAGTCACGCTTTGCACTATAGACGATCTGAGAGAGATCAGTGATGATAATCTGAGAAAAAGATTAAACGAAGCCAAAAAAGCTGAAAAGATCGTAAAAGAAGAAGTTAAGATTTTGGTGGAACAGATAAAGGAACTGAGGGCGAGAAAAGCCGTAAGGCAGATGTATACTCTCGCCCAGAATGTAAAGGAAGAGGAGATCAGAGAACTTTTCAACAAGTTAAAGGCGAAATACGGCGTTGGGGAGGAAGTGCTCCCGATTTTAGAGAGTTTTGCCGAATCCTTTATTAAAAAATTCTTGAGAATTCCCACCGTCAGGATTAAGGAAGCCGCAAGAAACGGTAATTCCAATATCCTTGAGGTTGTGGAATTTCTGTTCGGAGGTGCCCATGATGTTCCCAAAGGTGAGAATGAGAAGACTGAGAAGGGAGAAATTGCGAGATCTATTTAGAGAAACCAAATTGAGCAAAGAAGATCTAATCATGCCCATATTCGTGGACGAAAACATCAAATCGCCCAAAGAAATCCCATCAATGCCCGATTACTATCGGATTCCCATAGAGATGACGGCTGATGAAGTCGGGAAAGCTATGGAACTTGGAATAAGAGCTTTTATTCTCTTCGGCATTCCGTCCCACAAAGACGATTTGGGTAGTCCCGCCTACGATGACAACGGTGTGATCCAGAAGGCTCTAAGGGAGATCAAGAAAAACCACGAGGATGCCATCCTTATAACCGATGTCTGTCTGTGCGAATACACAACTCACGGTCACTGTGGGATCGTGAAGAACGGAGAGATTCTAAACGATGCAACACTCCCCATTCTTGGAAAAATTGCCGTAAGTCATGCAAAGGCTGGAGCGGACATCGTAGCTCCATCCGGGATGATGGATGGGATGGTAAAGGCGATCAGAGATAGTCTGGACGAAAACGGATTTGAAAACGTTTTGATAATGAGTTATGCGGCTAAATACGCTTCATCATTTTACTCACCATTCAGGGATGCGGCTGAGAGTGGTTACAAGTTTGGAGACAGAAAGAGCTACCAGATGGATATCCACAACAGCGATGAGGCTTTGAGGGAGGTCGAACTCGATCTGAAGGAGGGGGCGGACATCGTGATGGTGAAGCCAGCCCTTTGCTATTTGGATGTTTTGAGAAGGGTGAAGGAGACTTTCAGGGTTCCAACAGCGGCTTACAACGTCAGCGGAGAATACAGCATGGTTAAGGCGGCGTCGAAAATGGGTTGGCTTGATGAGAAGGATGTGATATACGAAATCCTCGTCTCGATTAAGAGGGCGGGTGCCGATTTAATCATCACATACCACGCAAAGGATGTCGCCGAGCTTCTACGTTAAGGGAACGATCAACGATGTTCCGTTTACCCTCACAACGCTTACATCCACACCGTAGATTTCTTTAACGTTCTTCTCGTTGATTATCTCAACACCGCCACAGGCGAGTATTCTTCCGTTTTTCATTAAAATAACCCTGTCAGCAAAGCTTGTTGCTACGTTCAGATCATGGGTTGTTATAACGGCGGAAATCCCCCTTTCCCTAACTATTCCCTTCACGAGTTTCAGGATCTCTATTTGATTTTTCAGATCGAGATTGTTCGTGGGCTCGTCTAAAAGTAAAATCTTCGGCTGTTGAGCTAAAGCCCTTGCGATGATGACTTTCTGAAGCTCACCTCCACTAAGTTCGGTAAGCTTTCTGACGGAGAGCTCCTCAAGTCCCAAATCTTTTATTATTTTCTCGACAATTTTGTAATCCTCCTCTGTAGGTTTCCACTTCATGTAAGGTTTTCTTCCGAGAAGAATTGTATCAAAAACTGTCAGATTTGCTATTTCGCTTTTTTGCGGAACATAGCCGATGATCTTTGCTATTTCCATGGGTGAAAGCTCGGACAAATCTTTACCCTCTATTAAAACACACCCCTTAGGTTTTAGAATTCTGTTCAGACATTTGAGCAGTGTGCTCTTTCCAGAACCGTTTGGACCGAGAATGAATATGATCTCGCCCTTGGACACGAATAAGTTTATGTCGGACAGGACATCTCCTCTTCCGTAGGAATAGCTCAAATTTTTCACTTCGATCATCTTCCACCACCCCTCAAAAGGAGATATATAAACACGGGTGCTCCTATGAAGGATGTGATTATCCCAACCGGAATGATAACGGAATAGGCTATTCTACCGAAAGTATCTGAGAGAAGGAGGAGTAAAGATCCCAATAACGAGCTGAACGGAAGAAGATATCTGTGATCCTCTCCCAAAACAATCCTTATCATGTGTGGTGAAACGAGACCGATAAATCCTATGATTCCGGTGAATGAGACGCAAACTGATGTAAGAAACGCTGAAAGTAGCATGCTCTCCAATCTTACCCTCTGAGGATTTACGCCGAGCGACTTTGCCGTCTCATCATCCATTAGAAGGGCGTTGTAATCCCACCTCCTTAAGATAAAGTAGGGGAAGATGAGTGCAAATGAAACAGTAATTAAGAAAACCTCCTTCCAAGCGGTTCTACCAACATCACCGAACGTCCAGAAGACAACATAAGATACGAGAACATCATTCTGAGCGAAATATTGAATGAGCATAGTTCCCGCAGAAAAAAGGGAAGCCATGGCAATACCCGCCAATACCATCGCTTCTGGACTTAAATTTCGGATTTTTGCGAGGAGGAGGATGACGGCAACGCTTCCGAGGGATCCTAAAAAGGCGAACAGCGAGATCACGTAGGGATTTACGATAGTCAAACCCTCACCCGTTCTGTGAACGATACCTGCACCCAAAACGATTATGGCGAATGCAGCTCCGAAAGCTGCACCGTGAGATATTCCGAGGGTGAACGAAGAGGCGAGAGGATTTCTCAGAACGCACTGCATAACAGCACCGCTTACAGCTAAGCTTGCACCGACGAGCATCGCCGTCAAAACGCGGGGAAGCCTTATGTTCCAAAATATTGTGTTTCCGCTGAAAACGTCATTGATTGATAGATTATAGGAACCGATCGAAAGGGAAGTCGCTACGGTGAGTATTAAAACAATAAAGAGTAAACTCCCAAAGACATTTCTTTTTCTATCGAGTTCGTAATAATTCATTGAAATTCGGAACATATATTTTTGAAACCTCCGTAGTATTCTTTCAGATCGTCGTATAGCGGTTTACCGACGAAAAACTCGATTATTTCATCTGCTTTCTTTTCTGGATCTATATCTTTAAAGTTATCTGGGTAAATTACCTTCCCCATGTAGTAGGCGTCTGCTAAAGCGATCTCTATGTTAGTCCAGTAGTAGTTGAACGGCAGAATTCCGTAAACCTGACAGTTCCTGAATGCACTTAACGATTCATAGAATTTGGGATTCTTATCGTAATCCGTTTTGACGAGAGCGAGATTACTTTCATCGATGAAGATGATGTCGGGATCCCATACCGCAAGTTTTTCCTTGTCGATGAAGATGGCTCCGCTAACGTTACCCTCACACGCAACGTTGTTTGCTTTTAAAACAACCAATGGCGGAAAATCGCACTGCGTCGATTCGATTCCATGTCCACCCTTGTAGCTTAGGGCGCCGACGTAGACCTTCAGATCGCTACTCGTCGTTCTGTTTTCGAGGTCTTTTGTAGTATCTTCAATGAATTTGATGATTTCTTCGGCTCTCTCCTCTTTACCCAAAATCTTTCCCATCAGCCTTATCGATTTGAAAAGGACTTCATCGTCGAACTTTCCCAGTGTCCCGTAGCTTATAACAACCGTTGGGATTCCCGTTTGTCTTTGAAGGGCGTCTGCGATCTGCGGATTCGCCGAGATAAATATGACATCAGGCTTTAATTCGGCGATCTTCTCTGCATCCGGGGTGGGACTCGGACCCCCTTTACCAATTACGGGTTTCTCGGCAAGCTCCGGATGAGCCATCCTGTAGGGTCTTCCCATCGGATCCCATAAAGTTTCGGAATCCTCTACTCCCACAACTTTATCGGTTGCATTTAGATAAACCACGAGTCTCAGAGCTCCGGGACCTATCGCAATAATCCTTTCAACTTTCTCAGGCACTTCGACACTCCTTCCTGACAGATCTGTTATCTGAATTGTTTCTTTTTCCGCAATTTTCTGAGCACATCCTGAGAGCAATATCGCCGCAATGAGTAAAAAAGCAAGAACTCTCATTTTTTCACCTCCTCAAACCATCCAATCTTGGCGTTCTTAACGCAATCAATCTTGGAGAAATACGGCTTTATATCTACCACGGGAGTTCCGTCGATGGCGTCGAGTCCCCTGACCTTTAGGAACCTTCCATCCCTTTCCAAAAGTTCCACAACCGCAAATCCAATTGGATTGGGTCTATGAGGGGATCGGGTTGCAAAAACTCCGTGAATTCTGTTGTCATGCGGCGGTCTCGCCAGTAACTTGTCTCTCCTTGCTCTGTCAAGCCAGTATAGAACGATTAGGTGGGTGCATGTTTCAATATCCTTCAGACCTTCCTCGAACTCTGAAAAGATTTCGATCTCGCAAATCTCTTTTGAAAAACTCCCCTGATAGGGAGCCTGATCCATATCCTTGTAAGGGGATCTAATCACTCCTATCGGCTTAATATAGAATTGCATCAACTATCGCCTCACCTTCAGGCAAGCGTTAAATATCTCCTTAAAGGGGAGAAAGCGTCAGCCTTGATAAATCCCGACGTTTTTTCGTCAACCTTGTTCGCCACGACGATGGTCTTTTACCGATCTTCCTGCTCAACTCGACAATCTTTTCTGCGAACATTATGGATTCGTAGCTCGGTTCTGCAACAGCTCCCATCGGACACGCGCATCCTTCACCGAAATCATGGATCTTTCCTATCGCAATTATCTTAGTTCCATCTTTGGTCATTACGTAGTCTTCGGGGAGATCATCGAATCCCAATTCATCGAACAGTTTAACTCTTTCCTCTCCTCCCTCAAGAAATTTAAGAAGCTCAGATCTGACCTTATCCTTTCCTCCTAAATAATCTATCAAATCCTTTGGCTGTTCGACACCGAAGTTTCTGTAAATTCCAAAGTTTGACTCATCAATATCAACTACAAGAACTTTCTTACCCCTATTTGTGAGTTTCTTTGCGATTAGAGTTGCTACAACACTTTTTCCACAACTTCCTTTGCCGCAAACGAGGATTTTCACGTGATCACCTCCTGTGATTCAATCAGAATAAGCGTAGTATTCATTATCGCATTTTTGGAAGTCATTATTAATAAGACTATCGATTCGCAGTAATACGAATCCTACGGTTATTTTAAGGAAAGTGTTATTGAGTGTGGCAACAGTTTAATACTATTTCAAAGAATTGTTAAAAGATGGAAGGTTGGCTAATCGATGCGGACTACATTACGGAGAACGACAGAGCTGTGATAAGATTATGGTGTAAAGATGATGAGGGGATTTTTGTAGTTTACGACAGGAATTTCGAGCCTTACTTCTATTTGATCCCCCAGGATAATGTGGATTTACCCGACGTCGAAAGAGTCGTCGTTCAGGGAAAAAGCAGAGTGATAAAACCCGAAAGAGTTGAATGGATTAAAAAGAAAGTATTCGGAAAGGAAATAGACGTTCTGAAAATAGTTGCAAAGCATCCTCAGGATGTTCCCAAACTAAGGGAAGAGATGAAAAAATTCGGTGAAGTAAGGGAGGCTGACATTCTCTTCGCCTACAGATATCTGATTGACAGGGATCTCGCATGCATGGATGGGATAGTTGTTGAGGGGGAAATTCGGAAAGAGAAAGGTCTGAGAGTTATCGAAGTTGAAAAAGTTAAGAGAAAAAGATTGAATGGATTTCCTGAGCTATCAGTCATGGTTTTTGACTGCGAGATGTTACCGTCTTTCGGAATGCCAGATCCAGAGAGGGATCCTATTATCATAATCGGAGTAAAATCGGGGGATTTCGAGGAGCTAATTCACGGAAACGAGAGGGAAATTCTAACCAAATTCGTCAAGATTGTAAGAGATTTGGATCCAGATGTGATTGCGGGATACAATCAGGACAACTTCGATTGGCCTTACATGAAAAAGAGGGCTGAAAAGCTTTCAGTTAAACTTAGCATCGGAAGGGATGGGAGCGAACTCACCTTTAGGGGAGGAAGACCAAAGATAGTAGGAAGACTGAACGTAGATCTATACGACATAGCAATGAGGCTTGATGTGAAGGTAAAAACGCTCGATAGAGTTGCGGAATTCCTCGGAAGGAAGGTGGAAATAGCAGACATAGAGGCGAAAGATATCAGAAAGAAATGGCTTGAAGGGGATAAGGAGAGCGTTCTAAGATACGCTAAGCAAGATGTCCTTAACACATACTTCATCGCCGAGGAGCTTCTCCCCCTCCATTACGACCTCTCAAAGATGATAAGAATCCCCCTCGATGACGTAACGAGGATCGGAAGGGGGAAGCAGGTGGACTGGTTGCTTTTTAGCGAAGCGTATAGATTAAACGAGATAGCTCCCAATCCCTCAGAGATAGAAGAGAGCTACGAAGGGGCTTTTGTATTGGAGCCCGTCAGGGGATTGCACGAAAACGTCTATTGCCTAGATTTTGCGTCGATGTATCCCTCAATAATGATTGCGTTCAATATAAGTCCCGATACCCTCGTTATAAATGGGTGCGACGATTGCCATACGGCTCCAGAGGTGGGTTACAAGTTCAAAAAACATCCAGACGGATTCTTCAAAAGAATTTTGGTGGACTTAATCAGGAAGAGGAGGGAGATAAAAGAAAGAATGAAGAAAATTGACAGAAATTCCTTGGAGTATAAGCTTCTCAACATCAGACAGCAGACCCTAAAGGTGCTTGCAAATAGTATCTTACCCGATGAATGGCTTCCTATCATCGAGGGTGAAGAGATAAAGTTCGTGAAAATCGGAGATTTTATCGACGGACTCATGGAAAAATACAGAGATAACGTTAAAAAGATCGAAGATAGCGAAGTTCTCGAAGTGGATGGGATAAAAGCGTTTTCCTTCAACAGGGAGGATAAAAAAGCCCAGATCAAGCCAGTTAAAGCTTTGATCAGACATAGGTATGAAGGAAACGTTTACAAAATTGAGCTTGAATCAGGTAGATGTATCAAAATAACAGAAGGACACAGCTTGTTTACGGTAAGAAACGGTGAGATAACCGAAATTTCTGGTGGTGAAATTAAGAGGGACGATTTAATAGTGGTTCCAAAGATAATCCGTGTAGATGAGAGAGTAGTTAAACTTAACATTCCAAAACTTCTTTGTAGGCTTCCGCATAGCGAAACCGAAAACATCGTTTTGATAATTCCAGTTGAAGGTAGGAAAAATTTCTTCAAGAGGATGCTAAGAGCTTTGAAGTGGATTTTTGGCGAAGATAAGCAAAAAATCCGAACCTTTAATAGATACGTCACTCATCTTGAAAAGCTTGGCTTAGTTAAGTTGAATTCATTCGAAGTCGTAGATTGGAGTGTTCTAAAGGCTTACAAAACGTTTTGCGAAAGGTTGGTTGAAAATGCAAAATACGACCACAACAAACGTGAATACGTCATCCGTTTTAACGATTTGAGAGATGTTATCGATAAAGTCCCCGATGTAGAACTTGAAGCTTGGAAGATCGGGACGATCAAAGGATTCAAAATGCAGACTGTTATTCACGTTGATGAGGACTTCGGTAAGCTTTTAGGATACTACGTGAGCGAGGGGTATTCAAGAGTCCAGAGAAACAAGAGAAAAGGGAGTTACACCGTTAGAATATACAATCACAGCCAAGCAGTTTTAGATGATGTGCAAAGACTTGCTGAGAAGTTTTTTGGTAAGGTAAGAAAGGGAAAAACGTATGTCGAAATTCCGAAAAAGATTGTTTACCATATATTTCGGACGCTCTGCGGTTCTAAAGCCGATAACAAGCGAATTCCAAATGAGATATTCGTAAGTCCCGAAAACGTCAGATGGGCATTTTTGGAGGGTTACTTCACAGGTGATGGAGATGTCCATTCCTCTAAAAGGCTTAGACTTTCAACAAAAAGCGAACTTTTGGCAAACCAGCTCGTTTTCTTACTGAACTCTCTTGGTGTATCTGCTATCAAGCTTGGATTTGACAGCGGAGTTTACAGGATTTACATCAACGAAGATTTAAAGTTCTTAAATTTAGTGCGTGAGAGAAACTGCTATTACTCGAATATAGTTCCAAAGGAAATTTTGGAGGAACTTAGTGGTAAAAAGTTCCAAAAGAACGTGAGTTTTGGAAGGTTTAAGAAGCTATTACGCGAAGGACTGCTCGATGAAAACGCTAAGATGATAGAGTGGCTAATTGAAGGAGACTTAGTCTTAGATAGGGTAAAAAACGTAGAAGTGGAGAAATACAGCGGTTGGGTTTACGATTTAAGTGTTCAGGATAACGAAAACTTCTTAGTAGGCTTTGGATTACTCTACGCTCACAATTCGTTCTATGGGTATACGGGTTGGAGCGGGGCGAGATGGTATTGCAGACCCTGTGCCGAAGCCACTACGGCATGGGGGAGGCATCTCATCAAAAGAGCTATCAAGATCGCAAGAGATATGGGCTTTGAAGTCCTATACAGTGATACTGATTCACTTTTTGTGAAAAAGGATAAAGAGGGAATTGAAAGCGAAGTGAAAGAGCTAATAAAAACAATTTCAAAGGAGATGCCGATAGACATCGATATCGATGAGATATACAAAACAATATTCTTCGTTGAAAAAAAGAGATACGCCGGACTGACGGTAGACGGTAGGATAATTGTGAAAGGTCTTGAAGTCAGAAGGGGAGACTGGTGCGAACTTGCTAAAGAGGTTCAGAAAGATGTGATAGAAATAATACTGAAGGAGAGAAATCCCGAAAAGGCATTAAAGCACGTCAGGAAGGTTATAGAAAAGATCAAAAAGGGAGGGTATCCCTTGGAGAAGTTTGTAATCTACAAGGGACTGACGAAGAAGCCGTCGAAATACGAAAGTATGCAGGCACATGTGAAGGCGGCTTTGAGGGCGATGGAGATGGGGATTCAGTTTACTCCCGGATCAAAAGTCGGCTATATCGTCTTGGAGGGTTTGGGGAATATAGGAGACCGAGCTTATCCAATAGATCTGATCGAAGACTTTGACGGGGAGTTCGTTAAAATAAGGACGAAAAGTGGTGTGGAAAGAAGGAAGATCGATAAAAACTACTACATAAACCATCAAGTAATTCCGAGCGTTCTCAGAATATTGGAGCAATTCGGATACAACGAGCTGAGCATAAAGGGTGAGACCCAGATGACGCTTGATTCTTTCTTTTAAGCTATATTTGCGCAAATACTCTAATAAAAAAGCTTGCAGCTTTTAACATTAAACAGCTCCCACATTAATGCTAAGACAACAACAATAATTTCCCTCCGATTTTCTGTATTTTTCTCGTCATCAATTTTTACAGTTAGAGTTTCTATAATTGAGCGTTGGTTGTCTAACATTAGTGACCTCCTTCCCCCCTCTCCCCGCCCTGTCGGACGGAGCCTTCTTAGCGACTGAAGGTAAAGTCTCATTTTATAACTGGTTTCTCAATAGAATTCCGAAATAGATATATATATCCGAAAAATTAGGTAATTCCGATGATTGGTAAAGTCGGAAAGAAGGGTGAAATATACGTTCCGAAGAAAATTAGGGAACGGGTAAATCTGAATCCCGGAGATGAAGTGTTGGTAGAAGTGAAAGGCAGAGAACTAATAATCAAGAAGAAAGAAAACATTGTGGATGTGTTAATGGACGAGGCAATTGCAAAGGTTTCAGTTGATGAGATGAGGTCTATAAGAGAGAAGGTTCGCAAATTGCTGGAAATATGAGGGAGATTTTTCTCGATACAACTTACGTAATGCCGTTTTTTTACATGGATATAGACGTTAAAGGCTTTTCAAGGAAAAAGTATGCTGAATTAATTCGAAAATTCGATAAAATACATTTGAGTGAGATCTCAATCTTTGAGGCTAAGGTTAAATCCCTCCAGATTAAAAGCAAAGAAGTGTTGGAGAAGTTTAACAAGGGACTGTCAATTCTGAGATCGGATAGAAGGGTTAGGATACACGGGTTCAACGAGAGACACGATCGAGCCTTGAACAGCATGCTGAACTTGTTAAACGATTTGAATATAATAGATCTGATTATAGTGTCGCAGGCAAAGGATGTCGGAGTTCTTCTAACTGAAGATAATGTAATTCATAAGCATAAAGATGAAATTGGTTTGGATGTGTTGAACTGGAAATCTTTCGTTGCCCTGAATAAATGAAGAATCTAACAGAAACTCTTTTCAGGATCAGATACACTCAGTAAAACTCAACTTTCAAACCTTTAATGTGTTTGTAATCTTCATCTCTTGTTACCAAAATCGAACCATTCTCAATGACCACAGCGGCAATGAGAACATCGAGTGGGTTTATTTCCATACCCTCTTTTCTTAAATCTTGTTCTATCTCGCTGGCAATCCTCGCTGATGTGAATGTAAAAGGGATTACTCTAAGTCTGTTTAGTAATCTAACAGCTTCTTTATACTCTTTCAATCTGTTAACAAGCCTTGGTCCTCTTAACACTTCCCATGCGACAATTGATGTGGTTTCAAGTTTTTCTCCTTTAATTTCCTTGTATTTGTTTATTGCCGACTCTTTTCCTCTTAGGAAATCTATTAAGAATGATGTTTCAAGGCAATATCTTGGCATATTTCTTGAGCTCTTCTCTACCTTTTCTAATGACTTCCTCAATCTCGTCAGCCTCTTTCCATGCTCCGGCAAACTCTCCGATATCACCCTCTTTTCTCTCTGTGAGCCTTATTATCACATCGCTGAAACTCTCTCCCTCCATCTTTTCCCTTTTTAGTCTTTCATACGCTTCAATTGTTATTGTTATCGTTTTCGTTGCCATAAACATACATTTACATGTATGTTTATAAGACTTTCGCTCCCTCATTGAACTGGGTCAGGGTTGCCAAAACATAGTTCATTATCGGTTTTTGTCCTACATACACTACTGCCTCTGCTATGAGTGGTGACCTCCTCCCCGCCCTGTCTAGTAGATGACAAAGTTGGCAATTAGGTTGGCTTATGAGGTTATTTTCCCTAAAAAATCCACTACGATTTTTATCTGATTGCCAAATATTTCACTTTAGCATCTACTGTGTCGGACGGAGCCTTCTTAGCGACTGAAGGTAAAAAAGGGTAATTGTATAGAGTTTTATATCTTGAAGTTCTCATCAATGATTTTGATCGTTTTATCTGCGAAGCTTGCAGTTTGTTCAACGCTTGCCGTGATCTGCTGGACTGCCGCCGTCTGTTCTTCTATTGCGGCTGAAGTCTCTTCGGCTGATGCTGCGGACTCTTCAGCGGTTGATGCAACTTCCTCTATATTTCTTGCAATGTTTTCAACACTTCTGTATCCTTTATCAGCTTCTTCAACGATTTTTTCTATTCTTCCTCCAATTTCTCTCACCATCTTTCCGATGCTCACACTTCTTTCTAACGCCGATAAAACCTCCTTTGATCCCATTTCTGCCTGTTCATGAGCTCTCATTGTTGCATCGGTAACCTTCTGCGTTTCCGATAGGATCTTCGTCACGATTTCGGCGATTTCCTCGGTGCTTTTTCTTGATTCTTCGGCGAGTTTTCTGACCTCGTCTGCAACGACGGCGA
>CBEWZU010000017.1:0-32403 GCA_965561205.1 uncultured Archaeoglobaceae archaeon
ATCCAAGCAATCACAGTTTTAGGAGAAAGTCTAAAAATTCTACTAGCTTGCCTAACTCCTACTCCTTCCTTTACTACAGCTCTAACTACCATCTCCTTAAATCCTTCTGGGTAATTCCTCGGCTTTATCGGATTTATAACAAACGTCCTACCACATACCTTGCATTTATACCTCTGTCTCTTCTCTCCCGTTTTAGTGAAATAATACCCCCCCATCTTAACTACTTCCATCGATTTACAATGTGGACAGATCATTGTCTATTATACACCTAATCAAATATAAACATTACTGTGACATTACCCTATATTCCAGTATATGGACACCTATGCCATATATTAAATATTATTTGAGATTACATTTGCCTTTGAATGATACCACCTCATACCTTCGAAGCTCTTAAGAAGAAACCCTTCATTATTATTGTAGATTGCATTATCTGCAATTTTATTATTATCGGAATCTTTTATATATACTCCTATAGTATTATCATATATTGTGTTGTTATAAACAGGATTGTTACTTGTAGCTTCTAACATAATTCCGATATAATTCTCAAACACTGTGTTGTTTCTCACTTTGTTGTTAGTAACACTGTACTTGCCTACTCCACCTATATAAATTCCATGTCCCTTGTTATTATGTATAACATTATCTTCCACAACAGAATTAGAAGAAAACCATAGACTGATTCCTCCTGTCCACTCTTCACCCCATCCACTGTTATATATCACGTTATTCCTAAAGATGTTTCCTCCACTCCACTCATCTGTACTAATTCCCGAAGCCGTACAATTGGTAGATTTCGTTACCTCTAATTTCGTTACCATATGACCCTCCTATGTCTATACAACGATAGGCACCAAAAATACTGTTATTGACGATTAAATTAGAATCTGATCCACCACTAATCCCTATTCCACCTCTTATGCTGTTATTGGAGATTAAGTTAGACTTTGATCCACTTAATCTTATACCGTATCTCTACTATGTTACTGGAAATTTCGCAATGTTTTACACCTGACAATTCAATCCCAGGACTGCCACCCACAATCTTAAAACCCTGCACTTTTACATAATCTGAAGCAATCTTTATAACTGGATTCGAGTTGTTAGCCTTTAAAATACATAAATCGCTACCATTTTCCGACATTATCGTCAAACTCTTATTAACAACTATATTCCCAACATATTCCCCATCCCTAACTACGATTATGTGGCCATCACTTGCAGCGTTTATTGCATCCTCTATGGTTGGCAATTGGTCTGGAACGTATATTATGTCTCTGCAGAGTTTCCACACCAATACTCTTAACCCACTCACTCCCCATAGCCACACCAATAAGCAGAACAACCATCAGCACAGCCAAAGCGATGCGCATGGCATCACCTTACATCGAGTTGCACTACTTTTTTAAAAGAATTATTAACCATTTAAATACTTTTCTTTTTCTATTTTTCAACAGCCCTGTCAACTTAACACCTCAAGTGTGGTTGTGGTAAAGCATGAACAACTTGCAGAAGAGGTTCCAGTTCACAATAGGGCTTTTTAGCAGTGATTGAGCTAAAAACGGATTCAACTAAGCTACGTTTTCCGAAAGAGCAAATCTTTGCTGTCCTCCTCGTCGAAGAAGTCTGAATATATGTAGCTATCCCGAGAAGCCTGATCTCAATCGGTGTCCTCCCCCTCCAATCAGCTCTTTCAGTCCATCAAAATTTGTTGAAAAATATTCTAAATAAGGTAAAATCTACGCGGGTCTTAAAAAATCTTAGAAAGGTGTAAAGTATGAGGTTAATCGAAGGGCTTTAACTTGGTTGATGTGAACGAGTTTGCAATCACAGAAGCATCCATCTTTTACCATCCATGGCTCCGGTGAGTTGGGAAACTCCTTTTTTGCTAGAGTAAGATGAAACCTCTGAAGTATTGACTAGATATTTGCTAAAGAACTCTAAAAATTCTGGGGTTGATGTATTATTGATACTTAAATTCGAGATATCCACAGCAGCTAGGAATTCCTGTACTTCTTCTCCCGAAAGACTACCTGTTCCATAAAAAGAACTGCTAAAACTCCCACAACGAATCCGTTCCCCAAAATCGGTAGGAGGACTGGAGGAAATGTTTTTAAAGCTTCCTTCGGTATAAAGGATACCAAAATGCTTAGCATTATCGGTAGAGAGATTATGAGACCATCTTCAAATTTGAAGCCATGTTCGAAAACAATTGAGAGACCTGCGGAAATTTGGGAACACATAACGTAAGTTAAGACGACAGCAACTACTACCGATGGAATTAGACTTATTATGGCTAAGAAGATGGGCAGAAATGAAAGAACTACTAATATCAGAGCTGCAAAAATAAGTGTGTATCTTGAGGCGTTTTTAGTTGCGACGATAACGCCCGGACTGAGAGTGTAGTTGACGACTCCTATTACACCTATGAAACCTGCTAATATGTTACTTATGCCCGTAACCGTAACGCCTCTTGTCATTCTCACTCCCATTTTGTCTGGATTTATTATCGGGCCAACAGACTGAAGAGATCCAATATCATTGATTAAAAGTGCAAAAAAACAAACAACAAAAGAAAATATGAGTGCCGGATCAAAAACAATGTCAATTGGTTTAGATAAGGGTAACGATACGAGATTTACCTCTGGAAATGTTTGTGGGGGATTTATTGCCAGATAGACGAGGGAGCCGATAATGGTCGCCCATAAAATGAGGGTAGCTTCCCATATTCCTGAGAGAAATCTATTTACGACAAACATTAGAGAAAGAAATATCAAAGCAAAGCAAAAATTCATGAAAGCTAAGGGATAAGGTTTCACGATCAGATTTAAGATCGTGGGCGTGATTGTAAAAGCAACCATAAGTAGAATCGTTGCAACAACTTTTTGTGTGAATATTTTATTTAAACGTGAGAGCATGCCCGTTATTGCAAGCAGAGTCAGAAATATGCCTCCAAAGAGGATTGCGGAATATATGCTGTTGAGATCGCTTCCTCTACTTGCCGCAATACCAATCAGCAAAATCATGGAGGGTCCGCTTACCAACGGAAGACGGTGTCCAAAGCAGAGTTGAATCAGCATCGCAACACCGGTTATGAAAAATATTTTTTGGATGTATTCTACCTGTTTAGCGAAATCCGTAAAGTGAAGGACTGCCACGACTTTTCCGGTTATTATGACTATCGGCAAAATTATCATGAGCCATTGAAATCCTAAAAGGAATAGATCAAGCGGCGGCGGAATATCATCGGGCTGATACCTCAATCTCAGATTATCACCTCTCTACTTAATTTGATCCAATAAAATAAACTTTTCCGAATTTCAACGGAGTGATGATTAACAAGATCGTAGAAAGTTAAGCCAAGCTTGTGGCTCAAATACTCGATATAGTTTGGTAATACTGCCATAAGCAGAGTAAAATCATCCTTAAATAATTCCCTTTAGGGTTTAGATTGGATTTTCCATTTTGATTAATGTCGTACTATCTTTCTTGATTATCTTCTCTGAATTTCAAATTTTATTTTAGAGAAACTTGAAAAGCAAGTTAATAATCGAGCTAACAATCGCGGCAACTAGAGCTGCAATTACTGTGGTTGAAGTTAAAGAAAATGTTTCGATTTCTTTTCTTGCAAATTCGGAACTCTTTAGTATTTGTTCTGGATCTATATTTTCGATTTCTACGTATTCTTTCCACCTTATTGCATCTAAAAAATCTTTGAAAAGTTGATGGCCATTCGTACACTCTTTAATATCTCTGAGATACCTTTGGAATTCGGAGTAAGCTGAGTTATATTCGGCCAAAATTTTAAAAACATTTAAAGTTGAACTTTTGATTGATTTTATCAACTTTTGTTTTTTCCAGAGATTAATTCGACTTATTTCGAGGAATTCCCTTAAATAATTTAACATTATTTCATTCTCCCGTTGTAATTGTGATATTAGGTCACGAAGTTTACGAGATAATGATGATGCACCGTAGAACAGTTTCATATCGAGGTTTAGACTCTCATAAACCAACCTTAATATTTCTTTGATATGTGGCAGTTCTGTCAAAGTTATAATTAGGTCTCCATTGTGTTGAATGCCCGGTTTCTGCCCTTCTACGAAAACTATCGCCTCATGAGTTATAGTGGGTGGAACAACAGTTGGTGTATAACCTGCCTCTTTTAAAAAGTCTAACAAAAAATCTCTTACGTCACAAACACCACTTACTAAAGAGCTACGGAATTTACGTTTTGTTTTGGTGAGCCTGCTACCCTCGGCAGCAATCATTACGAGTTTTCCATCATAGACCACCCAAAACTTATCGGGCCTTATCTCAGGTTCTTCCCATCGGTAAATCTCTTTGTGTAAAGAAGGCGGCAGCCGGACAGAAAATAATATTAGTCCCAAGTCCAATTGTAAATTAGCTGATGACTTATCTAGAAGGTCGCAAATCTCTAAGATTCCCCATATTTATTAAGCCTGCTTATTATTTTTTCCCTAATGTCTCGGTTCACTTGACTTATCTTCGTTATATCTATAACTTCATCGTCAAAATATTCGTTTAATGTTGGTTCAATTATGTCTAAGTTGCTTTGTCGAACAATTTTCAAAAATCACACATAAAAACGTTAAAACGCTGAAAAGAGACATATGGTTGCTCCAATCTCATGATGAAAAAGAATGGTTCTCACAGCTCTAATCCTTTTAAGAGAGGTTAGTAACTATATCTTCGGATATTTGTTCGACAAAGCAGTCTAAGTACCCAAAGTAAACAGCATATAGTTTTGAGGACTCTGTCTTTTGATTCATTATATCACCTTACTAAATTTGGTTAAATTTCCATTAAATATATCTTTTTGCATGAAAACTCTGCTAGGCTATTCATAAACTAAATTTTATCAGCACAACTTTACTGCATTAAGCATGTCATCTTTAGTGATCTGGAGATAGTTTCCCAGAATACCTTCATAGCTCTATAGGCTCCAGTGTTGTAGGAGAGATTTTCAGAGACTATTAACAAACTTCTGAACTCTCTTAGGACTGAGCAACCTTTTGAGATAATAGTTTTCGGAAAAAGAGTGGGTCCGCCCGGATTCGAACCGGGGACCTTCGCCTCGTCAAGGCGACGTCATAACCCCTAGACCACGGACCCTCTAAGTAGGAGGGTTGCATAGATTAATAAAAATTGCGGTTTAGCTAAGTAGCCATTTCTCCCACTCGCTTAAAGAGGGACAAATTGTGCATCCCAATCTGTAGAAGCCTTTGAGATAAAGGGGATGCAATTCCAACCCATTCATAGGGATATACAACTGAACCATGGCACCGCTCCAATACTTTATCGGAAAAATCTCCTTAATCGTGTTCTCAAGGACTTCGGGTCTTAATCTTCTGAGTCTGCTTTCAGCATCTCTATCTCCAACTATTATTGTTTTTGCCTTTTTAATCGCTTTGTGCAGAGCTTTTATCTTCAAATTAGTGCACCACCTATTCTCATGGGTTGGCATCCCGTATTTCCCGATATCAAAGTGGATCTTTTCAGTTATCAGCTCAACATCGAGTTTATCGCACACATAATTTACATACTCTTCAGTTAGAGGCATATCATAATTTGTTTTTATGTATACCGCTTTTACAGAACCTAAAGCCTTCTTAGCTAAGATTAAACAGGCTAAACTGTCTTTTCCACCGCTAAAAGGAACTACCGCATTTTCTTCATGTTGTTGTATAAATTTGATAGAAGTTCTTTCGAGACTTTTCAGGAAATCCCTATTCTTTTCAATCAGCCTCTTAATCTCAAACCTTTTCGGTTTGGCTTGGGTGATAACCTCAGCTGAAACCTCATCGCCGATTCTTTTGTGTATTATAGCTTTAAGTTCTGGAACGAATATATGTTCCTCATTGTAGAGCTTCCTTAAAACCAAATTTCCTTCCTCCACACTCACACCTAACTTTAGCAGATTATTAACGAATTCTCGTCCTATGATGAAGTATTCATCGTAATCTGGATGGATTTCCACTCCAAACCCATTGCTCACCGAAAATCTAAACACGTCATCCAAATCCAATCCCAATCTTATCTCCGCTTTTGCCATTTCAAACGCTCTTCTTATCTCCTCAAGTCTTGCATTTCGAACGGATTTTTTGTTCAGGACAACGACATTATATACTTCAGTTATCCTGCGAATTTCATTTTCAATATCCTTAGCCAACTCCACTTCGGATCTACCAAAGAAGAATATGGGGATGCTATCCTTTAGAACGGATAAATCTACATCATCTACGGATCTTATGCCTCCTAAACTCATTACTTTACAATTTAGAGCGTGATTAAGGGCTTTTGCGTCTTTTTTTGCTCTGGCTACGGCAACAATCATCAACTTTGTTAGTTAATTCGATTTAAGTGTTTTGCATCTGCAAAAAACTTTAAAACAGATAATCTCTAATGCTGCTAAGTGGTGAATAAACATGACCGCCGATATTCCAGTCAAGGAGATAATGACAAGGGAAGTTTGCACCGTTCCCAAAGAGGAAAATACCCTCAATGCCGCAAGAAGAATGCTTGAATTCGGTGTAGGAACTGTCGTCGTCGTTAAAGGTGAAATCCCTGTTGGTATAGTTACAGAGAGAGATATCATCGCAAAGGTTGTCTCAAGAAACAAAGTGCCTGCCGAAGTCAAAGTTGAAGAAGTAATGACAGCACCGCTTATAACGATAAAACCCGAGACGAGTGCAAGAGAAGCCGGAAGGATAATGCTCAAAAAGGGTATTAGAAGATTGCCCGTTGTAAATAATGAGGGAAAACTTGTCGGAATAGTGACCGATACGGATTTATTATCCTATTCAATTGATCTTGGAGAATACATCAAGTTTTTAAGGGAAGATTACACAGAAATGAGTGAAGAAGTTGTATTTGGGAAGTGTGAAAAATGTGGCAAATTTGCCGAACTCAGAAATGTTGATGGAATGAACATTTGTGAAGATTGTTACGAAACCTATTAAGGTGATTGGATGGTGAAAACGGGAACCGTTATGGATTTAGCTTCTACTAACGTTATAACGATCCCACCAACGTCCACTATAATGACATCCATGAAGACTATGATTAGATACAGCTTTAGAAGACTTCCCATAGCCGATGCGGGAACTAAGAGACTCGAAGGAATCGTAACAGCTACGGATATTCTCAACTTTTTGGGTGGTGGTGAGAAAAACAGACTCGTTAAAGAGAGATACAACGGTAATTTGATAGCTGCAGTAAACGAGGAAATCAGAGAGATAATGGAGAAGAATGTGATAACGGTTTCGACAGAAGACTCATGGGAGGATGCCCTTGAAGTTATGATCAAGAAAAATGTTGGTGGTGTCCCCATTATCAACGAGGATGAAATTGTTAAAGGAATAATAACCGAAAGAGATCTGATGATCTTTTTGGCATCGAGGCATTTATACGATGATTACGTCTCCGAATACATGACTCGCGGGGTTATCACCGCAGAACCCGATGCGAGCATAGAAAGTGTAATGAAATTAATGATAAAAAAGAAATTCAGAAGACTACCGATAGTCAAAGATGGAATTCTCTTGGGAGTCATAACATCCACTTCTCTCGTTCACTACTTCTCCGGAGAAGCTTTCAAAAAGCTGATAACGGGGGATATTAGGGACGTGCTTGATCTTCCGGTATCAAATCTATTGCAAAACGAAAAGATACTGAAATATAAAGAACCCCTCGTATTCCATCCGAATACGAGAATAAGCGAAGTTGTCCGAGCAATGATTGAGAAAAATCAAGCTGCCGCCCTCATTGTCAGGAAAGAACTTGAGGGAATAATCACTGAAAGAGATCTGATGAAAGTTCTTTACAACAAACGTTAAAATGTTTGTTGCCGATGCCCTCAACCTCTCGAAATACGCTGCAAAAAAGCTCGAAGAGAAAAACATATTACGTGAAGCCCTAATCCCTCACAGTTTTTTTTCGGATGTAATAGAGGCATACAGGTTTGATAAGAAGTTTGGAGATATTGAAGAGGGAACTCTTGTCGCAAAAACAATTAACGGGGTGAAAATCGTCAGAGGTTTTCCAAAGATTAGAAGAGCTCTGACCCTTTACCCTACACTTCTTAAACATTTCGGTAATCACGTTGCTGTTGAAGAAAAAATGAACGGATATAATGTCAGAATCGCCAAATTCGGAAAGAATCTATATGCAATAACGCGAAGGGGATACATCTGCCCCTACACAACTGAAAAAGCGAGGGAACTAATCGATACAGATTTTTTTAAAGAGTATCCTGATTACATTCTGTGCTGTGAAGCCGTTGGAGAGGAATCTCCATACGTCCCGAAGGAGATTTACGGAACAAAATTCGATTTTTATGTTTTTGATATAAGGCACGGAGCAACCAACAAGCCTCTCAGCGTTAATGAAAAGGAAAAAATCTGTGAAGAATTCGGACTGAAATATGCCGAGATTTTCGGAGTATTTGAAATAAAGGAAGCCCCTGAAATTGTAAAGGACATCATAAAAAAACTTGGCAAAGAAGAGAGGGAGGGTGTTGTGATAAAAGATCCGGAGATGAAAAGGGAACCAATAAAATACACAACATCGGAAACTAATGCCGGAGATTTAAGATACGCATTCAGATATTTCAACGATTACGGGAAGGATTTTATGTTTTCTCGAATTGTGAGAGAGGGATTTCAAAGCTTCGAATTCGAAGAGAGTGAAGAAGAATTCAGGGAGAGATGTCTTCGTCTTGGAATGGCCATTCTCGAACCTATGGTTCAGAGCATAAAAGAAGTGGCTCAAAACAAAAAAGTTGTTGAAAGAATAAAACTCAGATTCAAAGATTTTGGCGTTATGAATCTGTTTTTGGAACATCTTAAAAGAAGCGGTGTTAATTACGAAATCGTGGATCTTAAAAAGGAGGGGAAAGATATTATCATCACAATCGACAGAGTTATGAAAAGCACAACAGATAAAATAAGACATCATCTAAAAGGTAACCTATGGTAAGCATTGGAATAGATGCGGGGACAAAGAGCTACGGTATTTTCATCTTTGAAGAGGGAAAAAGCTACGAAATTAACTCAGATATTGTGAGAAATAATCCCGAGGAATTCATCCATCTTCTTGAAGAAATCGATTTCGAAATTGCCGCCGGTTTATCTGGATACGGATTACCGATCAAAAAGCTCTCTGAAATAGATGAAAGAGATTTTTTCTACATGACCCTAAATCTTGATAGGGATTCGTCGATAGGTCTGAGGAAAGTTATAAAACTCGTTAAGGAACGAAAGCTCGAAATCTACACGATACCCGGAGTGATCCATCTGCAAACAGTCCCAGAGCATCGTAAGATAAACAGGATAGACATGGGGACTTACGATAAGGTCTGTTCCGTCGCCCTATCTCTTTACAGATACGGTTTGGATGAATCCTTTATCCTCGCCGAACTCGGTTACGGATTTAACGCCTTCATCGCAGTTGATCGGGGGAGGATAGTCGATGGGATTGGAGGAAGCTCTGGGTTCTTGGGATATTCATCTATCTCGGCGATAGATGGGGAGCTTGCATGTCTTTTAGACGTCACGAAGAAAACGGTTTTTTCAGGCGGTCTGAAAAGCTATTTCTACGATAAAGGAGAGGATTTTAATGCTGAAATATTTGCAGAATGGGTTCTGAAAGGTATTCACGCTCTAAGAGCTGTGGTCAGGACAGATAGAGTTATTTTATCGGGTAGATTTGCAAAGGACGTTCTTAAATACGTTAAAAGGGATTTTGATGCCGAAATCCTTGAGAGCAGAGGTAAAGCCTCGGCAGAGGGGGCTTCGATTATCGCGAACGGATTGGCTAAGGGAGAATGCCGTGAGATTATCGAAAGACTTGATCTTTTAAATGCAAAGGGGACGATCTTCGATTACCTCACTACGGATATTAAAAAAAGCATAAGACTTAATAACTTATCGTGACAGATAGATTAACGTGATAGTCACGTATTCGAGAAATGTATTCATCCCCCTTACAGATTTTTGCAGAAATAGCTGTTACTACTGTGGTTTCAAAAAGAATAGATCCATCCTCAGCCCGAAGGAAGTTGAAAATCTCCTGCTTAAAGCTTGGAGTGCTACGGAAGCCCTTTTCACGTTCGGAGAAAAGGCGGACGTCTTTGATGTGGTGAAAAAGTGGCTGAAAGAGAGAGGTTTCAAAACCTTTTTGGATTACGTTATCGAGATGAACCGCTTATCTATGAGGCTTGGACTTCTACCCCATACCAATGCAGGTGTTCTTGAAAAAAACGAGATAAAGAAGCTAAGAGACTGGAATGCGAGTCTTGGATTGATGCTTGAGCAGGCTGTCGAGCTTGAATGCCACAGAGAGAGTCCGGGAAAGGATCCCAAAGTGAGGATAAAAACGATTGTGAATGCAGGAAAGCTTGAAGTCCCGTTCACGACGGGAATCCTCATAGGAATCGGTGAAAGCAAATACGATCGGGAGTATTCGTTGGACGTGATAGCGGACATCGCTGATAACTACGGGCACATCCAAGAGGTGATTATCCAAAATTTCAGTCCGAAGAAGGGGACACCTATGGAGAACTGGAAACCTCCAGAGCTCGTGGAGATCGTGGAAGCTGTTAGATATGCGAGAAAAATTCTGCCGAAAGATGTTGCTGTTCAGATTCCTCCAAATCTTGTGGATGATGTGGCGATCTTCTTAGAGAACGGTGCAAACGATTTAGGTGGGATCTCGGAAGTAACTCCCGACTACATCAATCCCGAACATCCGTGGCCTAATTTGAAAAAAATCGAAAGTCGTTTAAATGGAAGATACAAATTAAAGGAAAGACTACCAATATATCCCAAGTATGTGGTCGAAGGTTGGTATAGTGAGCGTATTGCACCTCTAATCGAAGCTTATTCGGATGAAGAGGGATACAGATGCTAAATGTTGTAAAAGATTTGATAAAAAATCCGTATAAAGCTTTCGAGCTGGCGAATAAGCTAAGAGAAGAAACGAAAGGAGACGTCGTGACGTATGTGGTTAACAGAAATATAAACTTCACGGATGTCTGCGTGAATTCCTGTCTTTTCTGTTCGTTCAGCAACAGAAAGCGTTACTATCTTAGCGAGGAGCAGATTAAACAAAAAGTTATGGAAGCAGTTAATTACGGATGCACTGAAGTCACGATACAGGGCGGGTTATTCCCCAATCCCTCGATAGATGATTATCTGAGAATTTTAAGGACTGTTAGGGAGGTTTCCCGAGACATCCACATCCACGCGTTCTCACCGATGGAGGTTCTGCACGTTGCGAGAAATGAGGGGATGAGCGTGGAGGATGTCCTGATAGAATTTAAAAGGAACGGTCTGAATTCAATGCCCGGGACTGCCGCCGAGATCCTTGTCGATAATGTTAGAAAGAAAATATGTCCCCAAAAACTGAAAACCGAGGAGTGGATCGAGATAATCGAGACCGCCCACGATTTGGGGATTCCGACGACAGCCACAATCATGTATGGACATATAGAGACTTGGGAGGACAGGATAAAACACTTGGAGATAATCAGATCGATTCAGGAAGAGACCGGCGGCTTTACTGAGTTCATTCCTCTCCCCTTCATGGACAAGAATAACAAACTGGGGGAAATCGCAAGCTCTCCAAACGGATTTGAAGATCTCCTCGTCATAGCAATTTCGAGGATTTACCTCCATCCTTTAATAAATAACATACAGGCTTCTTGGGTCAAAATGGGGAAAAAACTCGCTCAAGCCGCTCTTTTTACGGGTGCAAACGATCTTGGAGGGACTTTAATGGAGGAGAATATATCAAAAGCCGCAGGAGCTACGAGCGGCGAATTCCTACCAGTTGAGGAGATGAGAAGGCTGATTATCGCAGCAAACAGAATTCCAGCTCAAAGGGATACCCTATACAACATCATCAGATATGAAGGCTGAAAGCTACGCCGCTGGAACTATAATAAACGCATTAGCGACATTCAAAGGAGTAGCCTTCGGAATAGATCTAAAAATAAGGGGAAGATTTAGAGAGGACGATTCGAAAAGACTTTGCATAGTAGAAAACGGGAAAGCCGTGGAAATGCCCCTTCTTTACAAAATTTTCAGAAATCTATCAGGTGTTATAGAAATAGAAAGCGAGATTCCTGTGAGAAGTGGTCTCGGAAGCAGCAGCGCCTTCATGAATGTTCTCCTTGTCCTCGCAGCAAAGATAAGGGGCGAGGAAATCGATGCCGAAAGGATTTTGAAGGCAAACGCGAGGATTAGTCTTGAGACGGGCATAAGCTACACGGGTGCTTTCGATGACGCGTCTGCATCCCTCCTTGGAGGTGTTGTTTTTTCGGACAATTCGAAGATGAAACTTTTTAAGAGGGAAATTCTTGAGGGAGACGTGATCATCCTGCTTCCGGATTTTGAGAGGGGGGAAGTCAATCTGAAAAAGATAAGAGAAGACAAGGAGATCGTGGAAAGGGCTTTTAAGCTTGCCATGGAGGGGAAGTTCAAGGAAGCTATGCTTTTGAATTCCATGCACTACTGTAGGAAGATCGGACTTCCCTTAGAGCCAGTGATTTCGGTTCAGGATCTAAACGTCTCCGCTGGATTATCCGGGAACGGACCGTGTTACGTTGCGTTTGGTGAGGATATGAGAGATGTTGAAAGTATATGGAAAAGTTTTGGCGAAACTATCCGAAGGAGGATTGTGAACGAACCCGCTGAGAATGTGAAAATTCCGAAAACGCTTTTTGGGTGAGATAATGGGGGGAATGGTCGATATAAGTGATAAAGAGGACGTTGTGAGGATAGCGGTTGCTGAAGGCGTGATTAAGCTGAAAAAAGAAACTGTTAAAGCCATCAGAGAGAATAGGGTTCCGAAGGGCGATGTTCTGAACACGGCGACCGTAGCCGGCATCCTTGCGGTAAAGAAGACTCCCTCCCTCATCCCAATGTGCCATCCGATACCGATTACGAATGTAAAATTCGATTTTGAGATTGAAGAAGACGAGATCAAGGTGATTTGTGAGGTCAAATCGATTGGAAAAACTGGTGTTGAGATGGAAGCCCTCGTAGGTGTCACAAACGCCCTTCTAACCATCTGGGATATGGTGAAATCAATGGAGAAGGACGAAAGCGGAAATTATCCCAACACGGTTATAAGAGATGTTAGAGTCATCAGAAAGGAGAAACAGTTTTAAACTTTTCGTTTAACTATCCGCATGGCTAAGATCTATTACGATAAGGATGCAGACCTAAATCTTTTGAAGAATAAAACCGTTGCCGTAATCGGTTACGGAAGTCAGGGACACGCCCACGCCCTTAATCTAAAGGACAGTGGCGTTAAAGTCATCGTCGGGCTTTATCACGGAAGCAAAAGTTGGGGCAAGGCAGAAAGCGAAGGATTGAAAGTGTACACGGTTGATGAAGCCGCAAAAAAAGCGGACATTGTCGCAATGCTCATTCCAGACACAGTTCAGCCCGCAGTTTACAACAAATTCATTCATGAGAATCTTGATGAGGGTGACATGCTGATGTTCGCTCACGGTTTCAACATCCACTACAATCAGATCATTCCACCGAGTTATGTTGACGTCACAATGGTTGCCCCCAAAAGTCCAGGACATCTCGTCAGGAGGATGTTCGTTGAGGGGAAGGGTGTTCCGGCACTCGTTGCAGTTCATCAGGATTTCACAGGAAACGCCCTAAAACTTGCATTAGCTTACGCGAAAGGCATAGGATGCACGAGAGCCGGAGTTATCGAGACCACCTTCAAGGAGGAGACGGAAACCGATCTTTTCGGAGAGCAGGTAGATCTCTGCGGTGGTGTCGCTGAGCTAATAAAGGCGACCTTCGAAACCATGGTCGAAGCCGGTTACCAGCCTGAGGTTGCCTATTTCGAAGCTCTTCACGAACTCAAGCTCATCGTAGATCTAATCTACGAAGGCGGCATATACGCAATGTGGTTCTCTGTGAGCGATACGGCGAAATACGGGGGAATGACAAGAGGGAAGAGAATAATCAATGAAAACGTGAGAGCTGAAATGAAAAAAATCCTGAAAGAGATCCAAAACGGAGAATTTGCGAGAGAGTGGATTCTCGAAAACATGGCTGGAAGACCGAGCTATTCAAAGCTTCTTGAGATGGAGAAAAACCATCCCATTGAAAAGGTTGGAAAAGAATTGAGGAAGATGATGCCTTGGCTTAAGGGGATTGATATTGAATAATTTTTTATTTGGGTGGTTTGGAGTGTTTCACGTTCCCGGAATCGGTGAAGTATGGGTTTATGCGAGAAGAAGGAATGATTTTGTTTTGATAAAAGCAGACAAAAAGTATCTGATTTCCCCAGAAAATCCCAAAAGGTTCATAACGGAACTAAAAGAAAAATTGAGGTGAGAAAATGAAGGTGGGAGAAACTTTCAAACCAACCTTCAGGAAGTTATTGCTAGCAATTTTATTAGTTCTAATCTTACCAAACTTTGCTTATTGGAGTTGTTGCTTAGAGCCACCTTGCCAAGCTGAATATAAAATTCACTTAGGTTACTGGGCATTATTGCTTCAAACAGGTTTGGTCGTTCCGCGATGTGGAGAATTTACTTATTTTTATTTTTGGCCGTTAAGCGTCTTGATAGCTTACTTGATTTCATGCATAGCGATGGATTTAAAAAAAATTGAGGTGATAAAGTGAACCAAATAGTAAAAGAAGAGCTGATGAGGAGCATTGCAGTATTTTTCTTTGCTCTAATTTTTACTTCCTTTTTATTGGCGAAGTTCAATCTGCCAGCGAGCTTCTTCACCGTTGTTGGATTTCCGTTGCTCATTACTGTCGTAGTGTCTGCTGTTCAGGTTAAAAGGAGGAGTGCTAAGGTCTACGAGAAGCCAAATATGAAGGATGTTGCACTGCATGCGTTGCCAAATATTCAGCCCAAGGAGCAGTCCTCTTCATCTTTCTCGGATTGGCTGGAGCAAGTTTAAAGGGGTTAAATGAATTTGCTTACGCTTGGCTTACCTGCTGGTTTGGTTTGATGATGGCATCGATGGTTTATCTTCCGTATAACCCGACCAAAGTTCCCTTCTGGAGGATGTGACCCTTCATCGCGTTTAAAAGCTCATCTTTCGTGTATTCTTTTTCTTCAAGAACCGTGTCGAGAACGAAGATTTTGAAATAATACCGGTGCGTCCCGGACGGAGGGCAAGGACCACCGTATCCGTAATATCCGAAGTCGTTTTTACCTTGCATCGCTTTAAACGGTTTTTCGATTACTTTTTTCTTCGGGATGTTTTCGGGAATTTCGCCGATCGGAGGGATGTTGTAAATCACCCAGTGGGTGAAATAATTCGCATCGGGATCTTCAACGATAACAGCTATGCTTTTTGCATCCTTACTTATGTTCTCGATGAACAAGAGGGGAGACACATCCTCTCCGTCGCATGTGTATTTCTTTGGAATCATCCCGTTGTTTTCGAACACCGACTTGATCTGAATCGTTTTTTCCTCTTGATTTTCCTCCTGAACGCACCCCATTATTAGTGGTATCAATAAAAGGACAAGCCATCTCATGGATATATTTCGAAAAAGAAATTTAAAACGGTTACCCTACTTACCCAAATGAGAGGTGAGATATCTGTTCTAATCTCGGCTATACTCATGGGGACTCTCCCCTATTTTGTCAAATCTATGCAACTTTCACCGTTGACCACAACGTTTTACAGACTTTCCGTGGGGCTTGTTTTTCTATCGATTTTCATGCTTGTTTTCAGGCTGAAGCCGAGGATGGGGTGGGATCTCCTCGTTCTCGGTGTTGCGAACACTGCCGTCATTTTTCTTTACATCACTGCTATAACGTATCTCAGTGCGGCTACGGCGGCTCTTCTGCTGTATATGGCACCTGTTTACGTCCTAATCTACGCAATTCTTATGGGTGATGTTCGTATGAAAACCGTTTTTTCTCTTTTAATCGGTATTCTCGGATTGTATTTGCTTCTTTCTCCTGAAAAAGAGATCAACATCGGAATTTTAGCGGGACTTGCATCGGGAGTTGTTTACGCTGTTGTGTTCATTCTGCTCAATAGATTGGGGAAGAAATACACTCCCGTTCAGATAACCTTTTCAAACCTTTTAATCGGGACTTTAATCCTTTTACCATTTTTCAGATTTGAAAACGCAAATCCCCTTCAGATTTTGGGTCTCGGTTTGATTCCCACGGCGATCCCCTTCATCCTCTTAAGCTACGGAATGGGCAGAGTCAGGGTGGAGAAGGGGCCAATAATCGCACTTTCGGAGCCAGTTACTGCAGGTTTCGTGGGTTATGTGGTGTTTAATGAAATATTAACAGGAATTCAGATGATCGGGGCTGTTATGATTTTGATTGCCGTTGTTTTATCGTTTAAATGATTTTTAAAGTTTCAAGTCATGTATCTCACAGGATTTTACGAAATGATTTTTGATATTTTCTGCATTTTTTGGATACACTTGCATCAATCTGTTTAGAAGAGATTCCCATGTAATTTCCGGCCTGTTGATCATCTTTGGATGTAATTCAACGGAAATTTTGCGGTTTTCATCAATTGCGAACAAGCCAAAGTTGTGTTTATCAAAAAATTCTGACTTTAAATCCATACTGTAAAATTCATAAGGAATTACGAGATAAGCATAGCTTTGATATTTTTCTTAGAGCCTCGAGGTCATCTGATATATCCCTCTCCTTAAACTCATTTGGATTTTCCATGCATAGGAAACTTCTTATCTGCTTTTGGGATGGAAGAAACGCTGCGACATCAACTTTTGCCTCTTTTCTTGTCTTTAATTTTGTTTTTCTTAAAGGAACTTCTGTCGCAACATAATATAGTCTCGTCCTGCAATGTTCTCTTACGACATTAATTAGATCGTGGCGTTCTAACATAGTTATCGATCTGATAAGTGCTTTTTTAAATTTTACTATTATATTAAAATAAGTATCTTTTTAAGAGTTCAAACCGGTCTTTCAGAGGGAGAAATCTCCTTAGCTTTGAAGAGTAAAAATATTTTTCTGCTCGAATACATCTGCAAGTAAACTGTAGTAAAAAATAAATACCATTAAACCTAAAATTTCATGCCCGAAGAACCCGGCGAGACTGAGAAGCATGAGGTCTCGCGGCTAAACGGGCTTACAACCCTTCGGCTTCTTTCATTAGATGTTTTTTCCTTTCTTTTGCCGTATATCCCGTTAGCTCATCAAGGAATCTGTTGTAGGTTTTTATGGTCTCTATAGCGGTCTCCTCGTCAACGTTGGGATTTGTTTTACTTTCCACGATGAGTTTTTTATTAGCCAACTTTAAACGCATCTCTTCAATAGCCTTGAACCTTACGATGTATTCGTTACCCTCTTTTTTAAATTCTCCGAAAAACCTTTTAATTAATTCCTCAAGCCTTTCTGGGGTGGCTTTGTAACCCCTTTTGAACTTATACTCCCGCATGATCTACAGCGAAACAAAGAAATATAAAAACTTACCAATTTCTTTTCATGGAAGAAACAAAAATTTTTGTAGAAACAATTGACGTCCAAAAGCCAATATTGATTACAAGCTTCCCGGGAATAGGTCTCGTTGGAACAATCGCTACCGGACATTTCATCCTCGAATTGAATTTGGAACCGATCGGAGTGATTGAATCTAAGGCTCTCCCGCCGATTGCGACACTTTACGAGGGGATTGTTCAACCACCCGTTAGAATATATCAGTGCACAGAAAGAAATTTCGCCCTCATTCACTCGGACGTTCCAATTCATCCCGGCATCGCATACGATTTGAGTAGCACCATCATCGATTGGGCTATATCAATTGAAGCTACAAGAATAATCTCAATCGCCGGTTTAACTACCTTTGAAGACAAAAAGAGAGTTTTCGGGGCGGCAACTTCAAAGGAAGTGCTTGACGAAATAAAGGAGTTTGTCGAAATCTTCAAAACAGGAACGATAAGTGGTATTGCTGGAAGCCTGATGAACGAATGTTTTGCGAGAAAATTCCCTGCGTTTGCCCTCCTCGGAGAGACCGTTGGCTTTAATCCAGATCCGAGGGCGGCAGCGGAAGTTATAAATGTCCTTAACAGGATGTATGATTGGGATATTTCAGTTGAGAAATTGATAAAAGAAGCGGAATTTATAGAAGCTCAGATGCAAAAGCTTGCGGAGCAAACGAAAATGCAGGAAGCTCCAAAGGAATACCATCCGATGTATGGGTGATATAATGAGGTGTCGCGTCTTATCCGGAATATCCCGAAATGTTATTGAAGACATATTGCGTGGAAATCTGAAAACCCTTGAACTAAGGAATGTAACCAACGTCGCTACCGCTTTGAACACGGACGTGGGAGAGTGCATTTTCGTAACAACCGCAAAAAACGTAGACATCGACAGGGGTGTTACCGGAATAATCGCCGAAGTGATAGGAAAGGAGGTTATTTCACATTCCACGATATTTGCGAGGAGCGAATACATTGAAGAATGTGAGATGACCGTAATAAGGCTGAGAATAAAGCCGAAATCTTTGGGGAGAATAGTCAATATCTACAGGGGAGGATTGCTCGAACCCATCGAAGCTGAAGTTATCAGAGTTGATTACTTTTTAGCGAGATAAGGAAGAGGGGGAGCTCGACGGCACACACTGGCCCCACGACAACTTTGCATCGAGTCTCCCTTTCAATCTCATCCTTTAGATCTGAAGCAAATCCGGGTATGATTAGCATATTGGGGGATATACCTTCCCTTTCAAGGATTTCTCTAATCTTGTGACCCCTAAACTTCTCAAGCAAAACGGCCATATCGACCGTGTAGCCTTCTGTGTCTATTGAGATTATTTTAGCGGAAATATTCGCAAAATCAAGAATTGCCCCAAGGAGCGTATGGGTGTAAAGGCTGTTGCTCGTTACCAAAAAGGGAGCATTATCGTCCCCTCCTATATTTATAATGCCAACGCTTGACGGGACGGGCAATTCCGGTATCGGTATTTTTGGTAGAACTTCCTCAGCTTTTTCTATCAGCTCGAAATATTTTTTGCATCTATTATCTTTTTCGAGGTCTCTGTATTTTGTTAGATCTATCTTATCAAGGTAGATGTCCGCGTGTCTCATGACATTCCTTCGGTAAAAATCTTTAAAAATTTATTTTTAAGTAGCAGCTCGGATCATCTCCCCACAGATCTCCAGCTCTGAGAGCTCTCAATCTGAAGCCACCGCAGACTTCCCTAAATTTGCATTTACCGCATCTTCCTCTTAGGTATTTTTGCTTCTCTCTTAGCTTGATAAGCAAGTCGTCACGAGGATTCAGCCAAAGCTCGCTGAACTTTTCTTTGAATACGTTACCAACCGAATAATCGAACCAGAATTGATTTGGATGAATATCTCCGTAAAAGTCTATGCAGGCAAGTCTGAAGCCGCTGTTATCTCCTCCCCTGTATTTCAGGAACTCCAAAGCATCTTCTGCCAGTTTTTCATCGATTTCTTTCAGTTTTAAATAGAAGAAAACCCCGTCTGCCGGATTATCCACTGTGAGAATCTCGGTTTTTTCCTTTGAATCTCTAAGCTCAATAGCCTTGTTAAAAAGCCATTCCATTAGTTCTCTTCTTTCATTCTGTGTGATGTCCATGCTAAAGTCGGCTCTTCCACTCGGAACGAGATGATAAAGACAGAACCTTGGAATTTCGTTTTCGACAACAAAGTCGAGGATGGACTTCACGTCCTTTAAGTTGTATCTTGTTATCGTGAACCTAACTCCCGTTAGGAGTCCGGCATCCCTTGCATTGAGCAAACCTTCAACCGCTTTTTCGAAGGCTCCCTTTACCCCCCTGAATGAATCGTGGGTTTCTTTAATCCCGTCTAAGCTAACACCAACATAATCAACTCTGAGCTCTTTTAGCCTTCCAGCGACTTCTTCATCGATTAAAGTGCCATTAGTCGATAGGGATACTTGAATCCCCTTCGACTTTGCATACTCTATGATATTGTAGATATTTTTATGCATCAGAGGCTCTCCACCGCTTATCAGCAAAACAGGTATTTTTATTGTGGACAGGTCATCGATCAAGCTTGATGCGGCATCGAATTCGCTTACACCATTGGCATTGGCGTAACAGTGAACACATTTGAGATTACATTTTGATGTGATATTCCAAACTACGACAGGTATCGGCTTCTTTTTAGCTTCAATAAGTGTATTCGGAATTTTTTCTTCACTTTTATATGTTAGTCGCTTGGATACCGTCGCCTTTCCGCCCACAAGTTTGCTTAATGCAATCATAGAATTATCTCGATTCCGAGCTTTTCTGCAAGCTCTTTGTAGCGGTTTCTTATCGTAACTTCGGTTACGCCAGCAACTTCGGCGACCTCTCTCTGGGTTCTTCTCTTACCACATAGAATTGATGCAATGTAGATGGCGGCTGCTGCAACCCCAGTCGGACCTCTTCCACTTGTAAGTTCTTTCTCTTCAGCTTTCTTGATAATTTCAATAGCCTTTCTCTGAACTTCTCCGTCCAATCCGAGAGCAGTGCAAAATCTCGGAATGTAATCCGTGGGGCTTGTAGGCATGAGTTTGAGCCCGAGTTCCCTCGCAATGAATCTGTAGGTTCTTCCCACTTCCTTTCTGTCAACTCTTGAGTATGTGGCTATCTCGTCGAGCGTTCTTGGAACTCCAGCCTGTCTGCATGCGGCGTAAAGAGCGGCGGCGACAACTCCCTCGATGCTCCTACCTCTTATGAGGTTTTTCTCAACGGCTTTTCTGTAAATGACTGATGCAGTTTCTCTGATAGATTTCGGTAATCCAAGAGCAGATGCGAGACGATCGAGCTCCGAAAGAGCGAAGGCTAAATTCCTCTCGGTTGCGTTGCTTATCCTTATCCTACGCTGCCATTTCCTTAGTCTGAAAAGCTGTGCCCTGTTTCTGATCGAGATAGATTTACCGTAATAGTCTTTGTTGCACCAGTCTATTATAGTGGATAGTCCCTTATCGTGGATCGTGTAGGTTATAGGAGCTCCCACTCTCGCTCTTTTCTCCTTCTGCTCGCTGTCAAAAGCTCTCCATTCTGGACCGCTATCGATGTATGTTTCTTCGATTACAAGTCCACAATCCTGACAGATAAATTCACCCCTTTTATAATCTCTAATAAGACGGGGACTTCCACATTCTGGGCAAACTTCAATAGTTTCTTCTCTTTCTATTTCCTTTCTTTCTACTTCTTTCTCCCTTTCCTTTCTTTCTATTTCCTTTTCCCTTACCCTTTCCACCTCTACCATTTTTCACCACCGTGAAGAGATTATCTTTAACAAACTTCTCTTTTAACGGCTTGACAACAATATATGGGGAGTTCACGGGCCCGATTATATCATAAACGAATCCTACCTTCTCCATTCGGCTATCATAAACTTCTTCACCGATTCTTGGTAGGTTTTTTGCATCTCCTTTTGCAATGATATTCCCCATTTTTGAAATGTGGAGGATTTTACCCACCCATTTTAGCACAAAAAGATTGTTAGTAGTATGGGTATATAAAGTTTTCGAAAGAGATATATTTTTGAATGCCATTTAAAATAAAAAATTTTTGCTTGTGCAGTAGTTCGCAAAGTAACATAGTTGAATGTAGTAGTTAGCACTGATTAAGACTCGCAATGATTCATCTTTTGGCTGGTAATCCGTTAACATTCATTTGATTTTATTGTTAAATTTCGTTGAAAATTGCGAATTTGTTAAAGAGTATTTGGTGATTGTAAATGTTAAAATTTAACTAAGTGAATATTAAAACTAAAATTAAAATTAAATTATTCTTAAGTTATTCCCCATCTTGATAGATCAGGTTTTGTGTAGTCGTCAATTCTTGGTTGCTTTTGAGTAAGCCACTCTATGGAGGCTTTAACTAAATCACCTGTATAACGCTCTACTTTTCGTTTGAGATTTCGTATAAGTGAAGCCCAATCTGGATTATCTCTACCACTTGCGAAAATTAAGACGTACTCAAATCCTTTACCAACCTTACCCCCTCTTATTGTTATATACTCCACAAATGGTTTATATCGATTGATCTTGCCAATATAGAAATCTCTAACTTCATCTTCACTCTCTAAACTCATCCAGACATTAGGATCTTCGCCGAAGTACTCAGTTAACTGCTTGCAAACTTCACGCTTTAGTTTTTCTTTACAACCTCCGATTTCCCTTGCTATAGATCTAGCTTGGCAAGTTATGAAAACATCTCCATATTTAATTCTAAGAAGCTTCTCTAAAGCTTTCCATTTTATTTCGGATCTGTAAGGGTCGATAAATGCTAAGTAGTTCTTGTATGTCTCTTTAGCCAAGTATTTTTTTACAACGTCTACTAAGACTAAATTAGCGTCGGTAGAATACACGATAAATTTATCCCTTAACCACGGGAATAATGAAA
Organism: uncultured Archaeoglobaceae archaeon; assembly: GCA_965561205.1. Taxonomy (GTDB): domain Archaea; phylum Halobacteriota; class Archaeoglobi; order Archaeoglobales; family Archaeoglobaceae; genus Geoglobus. The sequence continues at coordinate 22,407 of CBEWZU010000017.1, forward strand.
TTAAAGCTCCAATTCTTTCTCTGAGAACATTCCCGTAATTTAAATCGTTGAATATTATCAAGTCAAATTTACGTTCACATTGATGAGCACAGTCTATTGCTACCAAAGGAGATCCAGCGAACAAGACTTCTCCCACTTTATTAAGTCCGCTTCCTGCAAATACATCTATATAAAATACCTTTGTTGAACCGTAAGTTTCTTCAAGACCTTTAATTATTCTCAGATAAGGCCCAACAAAATAAGAGAGTGCCAACAATTTGAGAGGAGTCCATTCCTTAAACTCATTAACGACACCATTACCAATTTTCTCCAAGTTGGATAGGGTATCACCATAACGCTCCCATAGCAATATTTTTATCCTCTTATCTAAATCCTCAATTTCAATTTCCTCATACTTTTTTTTTCTTTCTCATACCAAGCCCTCCTAATGGTTTTCTCAAGAACTAGGAATCCGTTATCTCTGAGCTTCTTAATAAGGGTTGATGTCCTATCAAGTGTAGGCTCGGGTAGCCTGCATCTGTAGTTGTCGTAGCCGACATAGATCATGAACGGATTCATCTTTTCAATCTTCTTCCAGAACTTAGGACTAAAATCAAGTATTGGTTCAATCGACAGAAACTTCGCATCCCAGTCAAGCTTAATCATCTCCTTGATCCTCTCGCTTGGTGGGGGAGCATCGCTTATTTGATCATAACTTCTGAAAGGGGTGTTGAACTCATTTAAGTCGGTTTCCACGGTTACGCCCAGTATAGCATTCTCTGGAAATTCAAACTCTCTGTACCTTGCTGGATTCTTTGTCAGGAATAAAAAGGTCGTGTCCGGAAACCTCCTCACATGTTCGAGCACTCTCTTAATCCATTCGTCTGGTATGAACTCCCCGAAGAGATCACCCATATCGCTAACGAAAACAACCCCACCTTTGAACTTCTTGTTGAACTCCTCCCTATTTATTCGAGGTATGAATCCATCTTTATACCTCTTGCAATTCTTCAATTTCGTTTCTGCAAATCTTCTTGCCCAACAATATACACAATTATGTTTACAACCAGTAATAGGGTTCCAAGTTTGCGTTACTATGCTGAACATCTTTGTATTATGTTCACGTTCTATGAGTTTACAGAGACTTTTGTGTCTCTTAAATAAGAGCTTAAATCTTTCCAGTGTTCCTTGCGGTAATAATTCGTGTCTCGAAAATACATTTTTTGGAATGACTATCACCTCTTTTCCGATGAACTCTTTAGGCAAGTAGATTCGCCCTTGTACTGTTCCCTTTCTTGGCTCAAACTTACTTACGAATTTCTCGATGATTGTTTTTTCCCTCACGATTTGGTCACCTTACTAATCCATGTTATATAACATCCCCTTAAGATTTTCGAAAGTGTTCAATCGCACTTTTGTTCGTAATTGTCGTTATATGTAGTGTTAAATTGTATTTGGTTTTCTTATCACTCATCCTACTCACAAAACGAAGTTTAACATTGGTTCGACTATTAGACTACCAAACGTAACTTAACTATACATTTCGTATTTTATTTGTTGCTATTATATCATTTGACTTATGCTAATCCATCACCACCTTGTGAAGTACTGTGGTCCAGTAGTTCACAAGGTAACACATGATTCATCGTGGAATAGTACATCTTTTGGCTATGCACTAAACACTCATTTGTTCAATTATGCGTTAGCTAAATTGCTAAGTCTTGTTGAAAAATTGAATTCTATTAAATTTCGTTTGACTGGAAAAAGGGATCATCTTTGGAGAGATTCAGTAGAAAAGTGAATGAAGACATGAGCATCGAAAGGTTTAAATCTTTTTAAATCTTAATTATTTATCAGGTGAAAATATGGACAGCGGTGTTAGAAGACTTTTTCTTTTAGATTACGGTTGGTTAGCGGGAGAAATGGGGTGGTTCATCCCGAATCCATCCCTATATCCTGAAAAGGATGAGGCAAAAGTGACCGAATGGGTGGAAATACCGGTTACGGGAGCGTTAATCGAACACGATGATGGAATAATTGTCGTGGATACGGGAAGCCATCCGGAAGCTGAAAAGGTCTGGCCGGAAGCCTTATGGAACGTTTTTCCCATGACAAAATTTACAGAAGAAAACAGAATCGAGAACCAGATAAAATTGGCGGGTTACAAACCCGAAGATGTAACATACGTTGTGTTCACCCACTTGCACTTGGATCACGCGGGACAGACCGAACCCTTAAAAGATTCCGCTACTATGATAGCCCACAAAAAGGAGTTAATGCACGCCCTTTACATGACCTGGATAGGCAAACCGGGAGCATACTTCCCCGGAGATATCGACGCCCTGAGGGGTGCAGACTGGTTCACCTTCGAAACTAACGAGTTTGAACTTCTTCCAGGTGTGAAACTAATTCTTGTCGGAGGTCATACCCCCGGTAGCATATTGGTTAGCGTGACAACAAAAAAGGGTAACAACTACATCCTAACGGGAGATTTTGTCCATCTACAGGAGGAGTTAGAGGTTGAATCAAAGGGATGGCTTCTCGGAGACGCTGAGGAGTATTACACAAACATAAGGAAGCTGAAAATACTCGCAAGAAGATCCAATACGAAGATAATAATCGGTCATGAACCGAGACTGTGGGAGATGTTCCCCAAGGCTCCTAAATATCTCGACTAAAATTTTTCACCCAATATTTTTTCTTCAATCGATAAATACTCTACAAATTCATCTTTAACGCTTTTTCTGTTCAGGTAAATGAAAATGGGAAATCCTATTATCAGATTTATCGCCGAAGGAGGGATTAAAGCAACTGTAAGAATTCCATACGCAATGTGTAGCAGTGAAAGGAGTAGGGCAAGTTTTCTTCCCCATTCTTTCAGCATTAAAAGACCTACACCGGCCGCCAAGCAGAAAGCTGAGTAAACACATCCAATGAGGAATGTCAGTGTGACCACGCTGTTAAGATCGATATCCGGAGGAATATCAAATCTTTTTAGCTCTTTTATAAATTCATCTTTAAAAAGCAATATCGAAGCGGATGTAAACAAAGACAGTGCGAACATAAACAGGAAGAAGGCTGCTATTAGAGTTATACCGATTCTCATTGCTCAAAGGATATGACAAAGATTTAAATACGTTAGGGATGAAACACTAACATGTATTACTTCATTTACGTGACGTTTCCAAATGAAGAAGAAGCTAAGAGGATCGGAAAACACTTGCTTGAAAAGAAGCTTGCGGCTTGCATTAACTACTGGAAGATCAATTCGATGTTCTGGTGGGAAGGCTCGATTCAAGAAGAATCAGAGATAGCGATGATCGTAAAAACGAGAGCTGAAAACTACTCCAAGGTAAGGGATGAAATCAAGATGCTCCACAGCTACACAACGCCTTGCATATGTGCTTTAAACGTTGAGGAAGGGAATCCCGAATTTTTAAGGTGGATTGATAGCATTGTGGGAGAATGAAAACAGCAGTATTTGGAAGCCGGAAAAAAGTGAGATACAACAGAGATCACTGGGAGATTTTGAAGGAAAAGCGAAGGATAGCTAAGGAAATCATGGAAACCCTAAAAGACTACGGGAATCCTTCAATCGTTTACGGTTCTGTGGCGAGAGGCGATGTAAAGCCGACAAGCGACGTGGACATTTTCGTCCCCCTGCCAATCCCCTCATACAAATTGGAGATAGCTCTGCAAGATTTTGGAATTCTTGAGAGAAGAATCATTCAGGCAACCCCGAATTACGCTGTGAAAGGTGAAATAATCCTTGAAGAGGCAAATGTTAGCTTCCCTCTCGTTAAAATGAGGGAAAAAGAAATGGACTTCTACAGATTCGGTGGCTACTTGGATCTAAAGGGATTGAAGAGAAATCGAAGGGTTGCGGGCGTTGACAAGCGTTTAGTTCTCATCGTCCCCTTGAAGGATGGACACTACGAGGTTCCTACGAATGAGTTAGATAAAAGCGAATTAGCTCATTTCCTGAATGTCTGCATAGAGATAGTAGAGGAGAGATTCAGAGTTCTCGAAAGGAGAAGAGAGATCGGTAGAACAGGTGTTTTTCTTAACGAAAAAGTTCCAGAAACCGAATCCTTCGAAAGCTATCTAACAAGCCTATCCTTCCAGAATAATTACCTTAAGAGGAGGATGAAACTTTTTTAAAACCCCCTTTCCTTCAATAAACGATGAGCGAGATCATTCACTGGGCAGATGTTATCGCTGAAAAAATACTGGAGAAAAAAGATAATGTCAGAATTGCAACGGGAATCACACCGAGTGGTCACATTCATCTTGGGAATTTGAGAGAAATGCTCACAGCAGACGCTGTCAAAAGAGCCATAGAGGACAGAGGGGGCAAGGCGGAAATCATCTACGTAGCAGATACTTTTGATCCTTTAAGAAGGAGATATCCATTCCTTCCTGAAAGATACGAAGAATTCGTCGGAATGCCCCTGTGCAACATTCCCGATCCAGAAGGTTGCCACGATAATTATGCGGAACACTTTTTGGAGCCCTTTTTGAGATCATTGGATGTTCTTGGAATTAAAGTCAAGGTTAAAAAAGCTCATGAGATGTATTTGGGGGGAGAATACAACGAAAGGATTATCCAATCGTTAAAAAACAGGGACAAGATCGCAAGGATAATCGCTGAAGTGTCGGGAAGGGAAGTGGACGAAAACTGGAGTCCCTTCATGCCCCTCTGCAAGAATTGCGGGAGGATTAACTCAACCAAAGTTACGGAATTCAACGAAGGGGAAGTTGGATACGTCTGTGAATGCGGATACGAGGGAAAAAACAAAATAAACGAAGGGAAGCTCGTTTGGAGAGTTGATTGGCCGGCAAGGTGGGGGCTTCTGAAAATAGATGTGGAACCGTTTGGAAAGGATCACGCTGCTGCCGGAGGCAGTTACGACACTGGAAAGAGAATCTCAAAGGAGATTTTTGGATACGATCCTCCATTCCCCATAGTCTACGAGTGGATACATTTAAAGGGAAAGGGTGCGATGAAAAGCTCTAAGGGAATCGTTGTCCCCGTAAACGAGATGGTCGAGACTCTTCCTCCAGAAATAGTGAGATACATAATCATCAGAGTGAAACCAGAGAGGCACATCGAGTTCGATCCCGGAATGGGTCTCCTCGAAATCATAGATGAGTTTGAAGATACCTACAGAAGAGGAGAGAGATCCGTTCAGTTATCCCTCGTTGAAGATGTGGTATACTCGGATGTTCCTTTCAGGCATCTGATAATCGTGGGGCAGATAGCAAACTGGGATATCAACAGAGTTTTAGAGATTCTTGAAAGAAACGGTCATGAGATTGATGATACTCTGAAAAAGGACGTTGAAAGAAGGCTCAAATACGCTAAAGCTTGGTTGGAAAAATACGCTCCCGAAAGCTTAAGATTTAAAGTCAAAGAAAGGAATGAGATAAAATCCGAATTCACTAAGGATGAAAAGAGATTTCTCAAAGAGTTTGCCTCCCAATTAAGGGAGGACATGGATGCCGAAAGAATCCACAAGCTTGTTTATGAAGTTTCCGCCAAAGTGAATATAAAGCCGGCAAAGGCTTTTCAAGCCATATACAAGGCGATCCTTGACACGAAACACGGACCGAGAGCTGGATATTTTTTGAAATCTCTCGGAGTTGCATGGGTAAAGAAAAGGTTTATGGAGATATGAAAAGAATAGAGGGAGGTAGCTACTACACGTATTTAACGGAAGGTTGCAGATTGTGCAGGAGAGGTGCCAAACTCGTTTTATTCGTTACGGGACTTTGTAGGGAGAAGTGTTATTACTGTCCAATCTCAGATGAGAAAAAGGGGAAGGATTTAATCTTTGCAAATGAAAGAGAGGTCAAGGACATCGACGATGTTGTGGATGAAGCTTTGCTCATGGATGCTGAAGGAGTTGCGATAACAGGCGGAGAACCTTTATTAAAGCTCGAAAGAGTCTTGGAGTTCGTGGAGATGTTCTCAAAAGCGGATATGCATGTCCATCTCTATACGGGCGTGAAAGCGAAGGAAAACGTTCTTAAAAAGCTTGCCGAAAAGGGTCTCCGCGAAATCAGATTTCATCCACCAGAGCTAAAGAAAATCAAAGAATACGAGGAACCCCTAAAAAAAGCAATAAAATTTGGTATTGAGGCTGGATTCGAGATCCCAGCTGTAGAATACAAAGAGGAGATTGTTGAGATAATTAACAGAAACGATGCATTTCTGAACGTGAATGAACTCGAATTCTCCTCAACAAATTTCTCAAATCTCATGGAGAGGGGCTGGGAAGTCGGAGAAGGATACGAGGCAAAGGGGAGCAAAGCCATCGCAGACAAATATGCTGAAAAAGTTAGGAAATTCCATTTCTGTAGCGTTAAGTTCAAAGATATTGCACAGTTAAGAAGAAGACTCATCAGAATGGCTTTTAACATGCCAGAGTTTTATAAAGTTACCAAAGACGGAACTGTGATGTGCGGACTCATAGAAGGTGACAAAGAATTAATTAGAAAAGTCTTAATTCAGAAAGGAGTAGAATTTCAGGAGGTTGAGGAAGGTTTCGAGGTTTCGATCGATGTCGCGGAATCTCTGAAAAACGAATTTAATGTTTCGATTATTGAGAGATATCCTACAAGCAGGAGAATAATTGTTGAAAAAATCCCGTTGGAGTAGATGATAATGGAGGAGATTGAAAGAAGGCTCAGAAAGTATTTGGAAAGGGATAGAAGTGGAATAAGAAAATGTTTGATAAAAATCCTACTTGAGGGAGGAAAATACACCACAGAGGATATTCATAAAAAATTGAAAGGCAAAGGATACGACATCAATATAAAGGGTGTTTCAGCAATGGTAGGACTCATGAGTGCAAGACTCGGTATTTTGAAGATCGAAATGGGAGAAAAAAATAAATATTACATGAAAAAAGAATATGAAGATCTCATAAAGAGGTTATTAGAAGAGTATGATAAGAAAACTCTATGAATTAAAACTCTTTAGGGAGATAAAAAAGAGACCCCTCCCAAAACACATAGCAATAATCATGGATGGGAACAGGAGATTTGCAAGAAGTAGAGGTCTCCCAGAATTTATGGGTCATTTTTTCGGATCTAAAAAAGCTGAGAGAGTTTTGGAATGGTGCCGGGAGATCGGAATAAAAACCCTGACAATATACGCTTTCTCGACTGAGAATTTTAAGAGAAAAGAAGAAGAAAAGAAAAACATCTTTAAGCTCGTGAAAAAGGAGCTTAAAAGACTAATTAAGGATGAAAGAACCCACAAATACAGGATGAGAGTAAAAATCGTGGGGAGGAGGGAGTTACTTCCCCCAGATGTCCTTGAAGTTGTGAAAGAGGTTGAAAGAGTTACGGAAAACTATGACAACTACTTCCTTAACGTGGCTCTCGCATACGGAGGACGTCAGGAAATAGTCGATGCAATTCGATCGATCCTGAGAGATGTGAAGGCGGGTAGGATAGACGTCGATGAAATTGATGAAAATCTTTTTTCACGTTACCTCTATTCAGATAACGGCTACGAAAACGTTGATATTGTTATAAGAACCGGTGGAGAGCTTAGGCTATCAAATTTCCTTCCATGGCAGACGGCATCGAGTCTGACGTATTTCGTCGATGTATACTGGCCCGCGTTTAGAAAAATAGATTTGTTAAGGGCTATAAGGACATGGCAGAACATCAGAGCAAGATATATTAATCAGTAGGAGGGAGGTGATAGTTATGGACAAGCTTAAATATGAATTCAGAAGAAAGCTTGAGGAACTTGAAAGATATAAGGGAAGAGGAACTGAGCTAATCACGCTTTATATTCCTCCGGATAAGAATATAGCAGACGTTGTGTCTCAGCTAAGGAATGAGCTTAGTCAGGCTTCGAACATTAAATCTAAACAGACGAGAACCCACGTAATGGCGGGACTCGAAGCCATCCTCCAGAGGCTGAAGTATTTCAGAAAACCTCCAAAGAACGGAATGGTTATCATAAGCGGAGTTATAGAACTCGACGGTGGAAAGGAAAAGCACATCACGGATATAATAGAGCCGCCGGAGCCTGTTCCGTTGTATAAGTATCACTGTGATTCCACGTTCTACTTAGAGCCACTAAAGGAGATGCTTGTTGAAAAGAAGATTTACGGTCTCATCGTCCTCGATCGAAGGGAAGCAACCATCGGCATATTAAAGGGGAAGAGGGTGGAACCCTTAGCCTATCTGACTTCTAACGTCCCCGGAAAGCATAGACAGGGTGGACAGAGTAGCGTTAGATTCGAGAGGCTCAGAGAGATCGCAATACACGAGTTCTACAAGAGGATTGGGGAGAAGGCTACCGAGGTTTTGTTGCCTTACAAGGATAAACTCGTTGGAGTGATGATAGGGGGACCTTCACCGACGAAGGAGGAGTTTTACGAAGGATCTTACCTCCACCATGAGATTCAGGCGAAAGTTGTCGGATTGTTTGATGTAAGCTACACAGACGAGAGCGGATTATACGAGCTTGTTGAGAAGGCAAGCGAGACCATGCAGGAGCTCGACATATCTCGGGAAAAGAATTTGATAAACCGTTTCCTGAAAGAGGTCGTCAAGGATGGAAACGCAGCATACGGTGAGGATGAGGTCAGAAAGTATCTGAGATACGGTGCCGTTGACACCCTACTCATCTCAGAAGATCTCAGACTCGACAGGGTTAAATATCGATGTCCGGTTTGCGGTCAGGAAGAAGAAATCACCGTGAAGGAGAACACCGAGAGGGATGTTTTCTGCGAAAAAGATAATGTTAAGATGGAAGAAGTCGAAAGGAAGGATATAATCCTCGAACTTACAGAGCTCGCCGAAGAGAGTGGAGCAAAAGTGGAGTTCATCTCTGGAGACTCTGAGGAGGGTGCGATGCTAAAAAACGCTTTCGGTGGAATCGCTGCTATCCTCAGGTTCAAACCAGAGGGATGGTAATGTTCAGAGAATTTTATGAAGATGTTAAAAAAGCAACTAAGCTCGATGATTTAAGGGAGAGCGAACACGCGGATTTGTGCTCCACAATAGCTTTTAAACTCGCAAAGGAGCAGAAAAGAAATCCTCAGGAGATTGCAGAAGAATTGGTGGAAAATTTCAGACTCACAGATTATTTGGGAAAGATCGAGGTTGTTAACGGTTACATAAACTTCTTTGCCTCTGAAGAATTTTTTGAAGACTGCGTGTTAAGAATTCTCGATGAAGATTATCGATACGGAGAATTAAATCTAAAGGGAGAGGTCTTAATCGAACACACCTCAGCAAACCCCGATGGACCCCTTCACGTTGGGCACATCCGAAACTCAATAATAGGGGACACACTTGCGAGAATATTCAAAAAAGCCGGGCTAAAGGTTGTGACACAATATTACGTTAACGACATGGGAAGACAGTCTGCAATGGCGGTTCTCGGCATCAAGAAGTTCGGTTGGACCGATGAGAAACCCGATCATGCTGTTGCAAAGGCATATATTAGGATTAACGAAGAAGCCGAAAAGAATGAAGAGATCGAGAGGGATGTAGAGGATCTAATGATAAAATACGAGAGAGGAGACAAAGATGTTGTAAAATTTTTCAGGGATGTGATCGAGAAAGCTTTAGAGGGGATCAAGGAGAGTCTAAAAACGTTAAACGTGGAGCACGACGAATTTATCTGGGAATCTGATTTTGTCTGGAATGGATACGTCGATAGGATATTCAAAATGCTCGACGAAAGGGGATTGCTTAAAAAAGACGGGGCGTATTGGATAGAGCTTCCGGGATATGAGAAGGAGGTCATTCTGAGAAGAGAAAACGGGACGACATTATACGTCACGAGAGACCTCGCCTACCATCTATGGAAGAACGAAAACTACGACAGATTTATCAACGTTTTGGGTGCAGATCACAAACTAATAGCGAATCAGCTGTCAGATATCTTAAAGCTACTGGGACTGAAGCCCCCTGAGATAGTTTTCTTCGAGTTTGTTTCCCTCCCAGAAGGGTCGATGAGCACGAGAAAGGGAAGGTTTATATC
>CBEWZU010000018.1:0-32239 GCA_965561205.1 uncultured Archaeoglobaceae archaeon
TATCCAGTAGCTCCGAAAGTTGGCAATTAGGATAACCTAAAACTTTGAAATCTTTGGAGATGGATTATTTTGTTTATCTGAGTATTAGATTTTATTTGATTAAGATCTTAGCGACATTTTGTAAAGATTGTAAACTTTACAATTTCTATAAATTTTATGCCAACTATATCTGTTAGTGAGGATGTAAAGAGGGAATTATTAAAGTTTGCATCCGAACTGCAGATGAAACTTGGAAGAGTAGATTTCGATGAGGCGATAAGGTTCTTGCTGATGTATAGGAGGAAGAAAAATCCGAGACTGCTAATCGAAGCTTGCACATCTGGAGATGTTGAAGATGCACTGAAAGAGCTGTATGAGGAGGGAAAGATGTTAGCCATTGACGCTGGTGTAATCATAGAATTACTTCTCCAATCGAAGGCTGGAATTGCAATAAGAAATGCTCTACTCGATGAAATTGTCGATGCTCATACGACTAAAATAGCAATAACTGAAGTAAAATACATCTTATGCAGAAAGTTCGGATGGAAGGAAAGCTGTAAAAGAGTTGAGAAGCTTTTGAGTTCTGGATACCTCAGTGTGTATAGAACCGACTTGCTCATAGATCTTGCGGCTAAATACAAGTGTGAAAGAGGTATATCACTCGCAGACTGTTTTGTATTGGCATTGGCAAAAAAGCTTGGATGTAAAGCACTCTTTGCAAGAAGAGATCAAGAATTGGTTAAAGAAATGGATAAGAAGAAATTTAACATCGAAATACTGTTCCTTGAAGATTTCGTTTAATTTTGGCATTTGCCCTTAAAAAACGTAAAAAGCTAAAGACAACTAAATCTCTATAAAGTTTTTTACGAACTTCTTATACCATTTTTCCCATTCCTCAGATGTGATAACGTGAATTTCGAATGGATGTAAACCAAACGCCTCTCTCACCTTTCTGTACAGCTTCATTCTCTCTTCTTCGTTAGCTCTTTCAGATAAGACTATTGCAACGTCTACATCACTCATGGGATAATCTTTACCTTCAACTACGCTACCGAAGACGTAAACGGACAGTAACTTCTCACCAAAGATTTCCTTTGCCAAATCTCTAATTTTTTCAACGTTTTTTACATAATTTTTTCTTAACTCCCTAAACTTCTTAACAATTTCGATCTGAAAATCTGTCAGAGTAACCATCTTTTGAACACCTCTTTAAATTCTTTAAGGACTTTTAAGGCATTTTCGGCACCTTTGTGGTTATGTAAGCCTCCTCTAGTAGATCTATGTAATCTGCAAATCTTTCGTAGAAGTCTCTTGCCTCTTCTGAGATTTTGGATAGTTCTTCGAAAAGAACTTTGAGTTTGTGTGTTTTTGGATAGTCATCAAGCTCTTTTGCCAGAATATACTTTATGTAAAGCTGAATTGCCTGTTCAGCGAAGAATAATACAAATCTTGGTTTTTCTTTTAGAGCTTCAATTGCTTTCTTCTCAAAGTACTCTGCATTTTCTTTGAGAAATTCCATGAGAGTTGTATAGTAATCAATGATTTATAAGTTTTGTAATGTGTTAAAGTGAGGGAAGTGATATTGTTGATAAAGCTAAAAAAATTAAAAACTGAGTGAACAAAATCTGTGTCTAAATCTTTAGAGGAAGAATCTTAAAGAATTTAGCATTTCATATTGATTTAATAGCGTTTCATATTGATTTAAACCTTAATTCTGGGACTGTATATTTTATCTACTTCTTTAAATCTTCTTTTGTTTAAAAGGTGTATATTCACTCTTGGGTCATTCGTAAGTGTTTTTACTATCCTACTGTAGAATTCGAAATCGATCTTATCTGGTATTTTGTCCGAAACGATTAGTATATCCAAATCAGATGAAAGTTTGTGCTCACCTCTTGCAAAACTTCCGATGATGAATACTTCACAGTCTTCGAACATTTTTTTAGCTTTTTCAGATATATCCTTAGCTATTTTGAATGCTTTTTCGAAAAATTCTCTATTCTTTTCGAGAAATTCATAATATTCTCTCACTTTAACCACCTCACAAAGTCCTCGGCTAATTTTAGGGATTTTTTCGCAACATTTTCGCTGTAATCTACATCGAAGTATCTGGCAGCTATATACGATAACTCTATATCCCTAAACAAGTCCAAATTTTCTCGGTAGTATTTAATTAGATTTTCGTCCTTTGTTAATTCGAATAACATCTTAAGACTATGCGTTTTCGGAAATTCCCCGTATTTCTTGTAGAGTATGTACTTCAAGGCCAATTGGAAAAATTGTTCGACAAAAAACATCGTTAAATTGTAATCTTCCTTGTCGAAAGCTTCTTTAGCTTCGCTTAGGAATTTTAACGCATTCTTTTTCAGAAATTCCATACAAAACACCTCTATAAACTCTCTTCAACTTTTCAACAGCAACATCCCAAGTTGGTATGTTAACGCCCTCTACACTAACTCCGCTCACTTCTTTTATTAAATTTACGAGCTCTTCAATGTGTATCGGATAATCTATCCCAAAAACGTTTCTGTTGTCAATCCATTCGCTCAAAGCTGATGTGTTCGCAACAATGCAAGGTGTTTTGCAGGCTAAAGCCTCTGCAACGACCAAACCGTAAGCTTCGTATTTAGATAACAAAACCAATATATCAGCCTTAGCATATTTTTCAATTAATTCTTCCCTGTTCAAATCCTGATAAAATCTAACCCTATCGATAACCCTTATCTCTCTTGCAAGCTTAACAATTTTCGATTTGTAGCTACCTTTCCCAACTATCTCTAACACATACTTTTCTGGCAAGTGTTTCAAAGCTTTGATGATGTAATCCAAGCCTTTGTACTTCTCGATTCTTCCAACGTAAAGAATAGTCTTTACATTTTCATCCTTTTGTCTCTTAATTTTCTCAACATCCTTAAACTCGTCGAGATTAACACCATTGGGAATTACAAAAAGCTTAGATGAGTTCACGTTAAAATCTTTTAAAATCAACCCCTTCTCAAAGTTGGAGACACATATCACAGCATCGGCCTTTTCGAAAATCATTCTTCCAAAAATCTTATACGGTTTGTGTAGTAAATCTCTAATGAAGCTGTGTCCTCTGCCGTGATAGTGCGGTGTAAATATCAACTTATTGTTACTCTTAGTTAATGTAGCAAATAAAGCCGGAAAAGCGTGGTAGTTGTGAGCGTGGATTAAATCATACTCAGTAGAATGTTTTTTCAAATATCTGTAAATATCTAAAGAAAAATAGTATGCTTCTCCCGGAGCGAGCGATTTGAACCTCCTGACGGTAACACCTTCAACCTCCTCAACCTTCGGCAGCTTACCGCTTGGATCGGTTGTCAGAACATCCACGTCGAATTCTTTAGCTAACCTTTTTGAAATTTCGTAAACGTGCGTTTCCACACCACCGATATCTGGGTAGAATCTCGGGCAGACCTGAGCTATTTTCACGTTTTAACATCTTTAGAGTTTGTTATTAAAGATATCCTAATCTAAATTCAAAAAAGTGCATCTTAAAATCTAAATACATAAAGCAAAGTTAATTCCACAAATGATGACAATTACGATACTCGGACCTTCAAAGAAATTTCTCTCCGGTGTGAGTTATTATACTATCCACCTCTCTAACGCATTATCCGAGCTATTTCATGTTAATGCCATTCTGTTCCGTAATATGTTACCTAAAAGGTTGTTTCCGGGATGGAAAAGAGTAGGCGAAAATTTAACAAACCTTGATTTTAATAAAAATGTACGCGTTTATGAATTGCTTGACTGGTACAATCCATTGACGTGGGTTAAAGCATACAGAATTGCTAAAAAGAGTGATGAGATAATTCTACAGTGGTGGACATCAAGTGTGTCGCATATGTATCTTTTTATAGAGTTAATGAACAAAGTTTCTGCAAAAATACCTATAATCATAGAATTTCATGAGGTTGTCGACCCACTTGAGAATTCCATACTACCAATAAGGTTATACTCAAGAATCATGGGTAGGCTGGTAAGAAAGCTCGCAGTGCATTATGTTGTCCATTCAAGAGCAGACTTGGAGTTAGTTTCAAGAGTATATTCAATCCCCGAAGAAGACATAACCGTTATCCCGCATGGTATATACGACCACTATCCTAAACTTAAAAAAGAGGTGGCAAGGAAAGCTCTTGGAATTGAGGATGAGTTTCTAATACTGTTTTTTGGTCTCTTGAGACCATACAAAGGTGTTAAATATCTCATAAAAGCTTTTGAATCACTACCCGAAGAAATCATAAAGCGCTCACAATTGCTGATAGTAGGCGAAACTTGGGAAGACAAAGAATCTGTAATACTTGCGAAAAACTCGAAGCACTCAGACAGAATATTGATAGTAAACAGGTATATTCCTGATGACGAAATACCACTGTACTTCTCCGCAGCAGATGTTGTCGTTCTGCCGTATACAAGAGCTTCTCAGAGTGGTGTTGCTCATATTGCGATGGCGTTTGGCTTACCAATAATAGCCACAAAAGTGGGAGGACTTTCAGAGTCTCTTGGTGCCTATTCCGGCACATTATTTGTAGAGCCCTGCAACCCAGATTCAATAAAAAGAGCTTTAATGAGAGTGTCTAACGATCGAGGACATTATCTTCCTCCAGAGGATTACAGATGGGAAAAAATTGCTCTGAAGTGGGCAGATTTGTTAAATTCTCTACATAAAAACTTTGAATCTGAGTAGCATAAGCCCGTTCGATGAATGTTGGTGTTGAAAAGCAGAGCCATCTAATCCTTTGTAGCTCTTACAGTTATCTTAAGACCCTTATCCTAGGAAACCTATGGAATACAGCATTCCCCTATAGATGAGTGTGCAAAGCTCGTGTTAGATGTCTTTTAGAGGTTTAAGTTTCTATGGCTCGAACCGGGCACATACATCTAAGGTTCAGGGCCGTAGAGATATCTTTAAATTAGCAGCTTTCAACAATTAGCATGGAAAAAACGACTTACACAAATTTAATGAACGATTAAAACGCGAAATCGAACTTAGTTATAGAAAATAAAAAACTCATTCTTAAATTTAAACGAGATTTAATTGTTGAGGAGGTTAGTATTGCAAGAATTACACGATATATGAGAACCCTTCGAGTAGTCTGTGAACGCTGGAAAAATAAACCATTTACTGAATGGAACTGTAGAAATTGAAAAGGTGAGCTTGCAAATTTACGTAGAAGTATTTTTAAACTTTCTCTTCCAGCAAGCTAAACTTCTCAAGAGAGTATATATACTTATATCAACTAATGTATGAGCAATGGTAGTTTGAAAACGACAGTTATATTGGATCCCGAAACGATGCTGATGGTGAGCGTGTTGTCTGGACTTTTCAATGCGGACAATGAAAACACTAATTCATTCAGCGATAAAAGTTCTGTACGAATACGTTAAAGCTCCTGATAGTCTGATAAAATACGGAGAGAAGGTTGAAAAGCCGCTTAATGAGGTTGTTGATGGGATAGTGTCTGTCGGCTTTAAAGTTGAGGGAGCTTTAAAGAAGAAAAAGTAATTTTTATTTTTTTAGTTATTATTTTAGATATTTGGAGAGAATACTTCAATAATTCATTAGAAAACTCCGTTAAAGTGGTGGGTACCCTGATGCAAATGTCGAAAAACTTATTAAAATTTTAAAAAAACAAAGAGAAATGGAATCAATGCATAAGAAAAAACACCTAATTGGTCATATAATTTACGTCGCATTATATAGTGCGTTAATAGTATCCACCATTGTGTTTTACAATTCTGCAAATTTGGTGAAGTTTGTGTATGTGGGATTGATAACCATAGCACTAGGGATCGTTTTTGTTTCATGGTCGAGCAAATCACGAAAGAAAGTTAGTAAGGAAGCCCTTGTTGAGAGTGGAATATATGCCTTCGTTCGTCACCCTGAATTCTTAGGACATATGCTAATAATTTTTGCATTAGTCATTATTTCACAGCACTGGATTAGTCTGGTTATCGGTGTAATTCTAATTATTTTGCTATGCTTTGCTATGATAGAAGAAGAAAAAAGAAATATAGAGAAATTTGGTGAAGCATACAGAGATTACATGAAAAAAGTTCCGAGAATAAATTTGCTAGTTGGAATATTGAGAAAAATGAAAAAGGGAAATGATCCGAACATTTAGGCTTAAGATAATGTCGCCAAAAACACACCTTAAAAATTTTTAATTATACTACGGTTACTAAAGCTATGAACTGGAATTACGTTGTTCTGTCCTTAGCTTTTGCATTCTTTGTTATGTGTCCAAGAATGGCAGGAATGTGTGCCGTCATATCGAGAGCGGGGAACGTGAATCCGTATTTAGTGGCGATATTAGGCGGATTAATGGCGGTGCCCCTCGTAGCTCTCATGGTGTTTTTAACTGTAAGGTTTGGCGTTGGTGTCGCCATAGCCGCGGCCGTTCTGACCGATATCTTGTCCGCCGTAGCAACTGGAACCTTTAGACTAAGATACGGGATCGAAATAGTTCTGATAGCCTTGTTTATATGGATCGGCGTTGTGGTGGCGGGCAAGTCGTCACATCTGATCGAAAAAATCGTAACCCGTTTATTTTTGGGGTGAGTTTTCGAAACAATCCGCTGTTAACAGATTTTTTATTTTTAAGCGTTTTAGTAATATCGAATAAGACGAAACATCGAAATCTTAATATTTCGTCAAGCCTAAATTTGATTATGAATGAGTTATTAAGAAGAAAGCAAGAATGGCTTGAAAGGATGAAGAAGGAAGGAAAGTTGAGAGATCCGACTGAGGATCACAAAATAGGTTTAATCGCTTTACAAAACAGGATTAGAAGGGAAATCATCAAATTCATCGGCGTCGGTGAAAAGAAATGCTTTGATGAGATAAAGGAGAGGTTTAATCTCACCGATGCTCAGGCGAAGATGCACTTAGATTTGCTTGAGCAAGCTTTGTTCGTCGAGCCTCTCGACGAGGACGGAAAGAAATACTACATACTCACACCGAGAAGCGAAGCTTATCTTGAGAACGTTGAGTGGAGGTGAATTTATGGTTCACGATTTTCTAAAAAATTACAGAATAGATTTCGAAGGCTTCAGCGAGAAGATTATGAAAGATGGAGTGATATCTGCGAAAGTTAAGAGGTTGATCGCAATTGCAAGTGCAGTGGCTGTTGGATGCGATTACTATGTGGATCACCACGTAAAACTCGCTTATGAGGAGGGCATAAGTAGAGATGAGATTGCTGAAGCCATACTGGTTGCTTCCCTCGTCAGATTTGGCTCAGGAGTTAGATTTATCACTTCAGGTGATGGTGAATGAAAATACTCGTATGCGGCAAAGGTGGTTGTGGAAAGAGTGTAGTCGCTGCTTTAATCGCTAAGGAGCTTGCAAATAAGGGTATGAGGGTTCTCGTAGTTGATACAGACGAATCAAACTTCGGCATATACAGAAATTTCGGAGTTGTGCAACCAAAGGATTTTATGGAATATCTGGGCGGCAAAGATGCTGTGAGAGATGTGCTTATAAAATCAATTCAGAGTGGAAGTGGCGAGAGAGTAAAAATGTTCAAAGAGATTACGATTGACGAGATCCCAGAGGATTACGTCGTAAGCAAGGGCAACATAAAAATTATGGCAATAGGAAAGATCCACGATTTCGGAGAAGGATGTGCATGTCCGATGGGTGCTGTGGCGAGAGAGTTTCTCGAAGCTCTGAAGCTTAACGATGACGAATACATAGTTGTTGACACAGATGCTGGCATAGAGCATTTTGGCAGAGGAGTTGAGGCTGGATGTGACCTAATCGTTGCAGTCGTTGAACCGAGTTACGAATCGATACAGCTCACGAACAAAATTGTTGAACTTGCCAACAAAATAGGGAAAAAAGTTGTGATCTTAGCGAATAAGGTTGACGATGAGACGATGAAGCTGATAAAAGCAGATGCATATCTGCCATTTAAGAAAGAAATTTACATTGCTTGCTTAGAAGGGAAGGAGTTGCCAGAAGTGGATGAAATAAGGGATGTAGTGGATAAAATTTACATGCACGGATAAACTTCCTCAACTTCAATAACGATTGCTGCTTTTGGTTTCATCTTCCTTTCCGCAATTTCCTTAACTTTCTTTCGCATTTCTGGATTGCTTTCACTCTCTATTCTTCTCTCTATTCTTTCCCTTCTAATTTTCATTTTCTCTTCAGCAAGTTTTATAGCCTTCTCAAATAATTCGCCCTTTGTTACAATCTTTGCCCTGCCTTTAAACTGGTAAGCTCTAAGCTTTTCAAAGTCTGTTACTGCAAGAGCAACCGCATCATTTTCTTCAAGATTTCTCCTTGTCTTATTCATTTTCACATCCACTAATAGAATTTGTGAATTATCTATTGGTTCGACCAAGCCTACCGGAATAACGTTCGGCTTTCCGTCCTTAGTCGAAGTTGCAAAGTAGCAGATGTTTCTCCTCAAAACCTCTTTCATCTCCTCATCAAGCATTTTCACACCTCCTTAAAGGGATAACATACCTCAGCCCGTTCTCATTTTTAACAATGGCTCTTACACCATAAACACTCTCTATCACATCTTCCTTTAACACTTCAGCAGGTTTGCCATTGGCTGTAACTCTTCCATCTTTCATGACCACAACTCTATCCGCATATCTCAAAGCAAGATTCAGATCATGCAGAGCTACGATCGCCGTTTTGCCGTCCTCTACTACGTCTCTTATTACATCCATCACCTCAAGCTGACTGTTCAAGTCGAGATTGCTCGTTGGCTCATCTAAAAGGAGTATCGAAGGTTCTTTAGCCAAAGCCACAGCTAAAAGAACTTTCTGTCTCTGACCTCCGCTCAACTCGTTTAAATTCTTCCATGCCAATTTCTCTATTCCCAGCAACCTCATCGCACGTCTAACGGCTTCAAGGTCAGATTGCCTTGGTGTCCAGCTTAAGTGGGGCAGACGACCAATTAGAATCGCTTCAAAAACCGTAAGCGGAAAAGTTTGTTCAATTACTTGAGGAACGTAACCAATTAGTTTTGACAATTCAATCGAATCTAAATTTGAAATATCGTCTCCATTTATGATTATCCTCCCCTTCTGAGGTCTTAACGCTCCGAGTATGCATTTTAGGAGTGTTGATTTACCTGCGCCGTTTGGACCGAGCAGGCAAACTATCTCTCCCCTTTTCGCATTCATTGTTATATCTCTTAGCACTTGTAATCTCCCGTAGCTGAATGAAACATTCTTAACACTTACCACCATGCCCTTTCACCTCTTTTTATAATCAAGTATATGAACAATGGAACACCCAAAAACGACGTGAATATTCCTACTGGTAAAGTTAAAGGGAGAAACAGCGTTCTTGAAGCCGTATCTGCCACAAGCAATATGCCTGATCCGACCAAACACGATGAAGGGATTAAGTATCTATGATCACTGCCCAAAGCAAGTCTGGCTATATGCGGTGAAACCAAGCAAATGAAGGAGATTACACCGAGAAAAGAGACGGCAGTAGCTGTTAAGAACGATGCCATAACCATCCCTACTAACCTCAGTCTTTTTGCATCAACACCTAAGCTTTTCGCGATATCATCCCCTAAGTAAAGAGCATTAAACTTCCAGCACCATCTGTATGATATGAGTAAGATTATGGAGAGTATGAGGCTCATAACTTCAAGGCTGACCCAAGTTGTCTTCGATAAACTGCCAAATAACCAAAATACTATTGCAGCAACTTGTTCAGTTGTGCCGAAGTACTGTATGAGCGATGTAGCTGCTGAAAAGAGGAATAGGATTGCTAGCCCAGCCAAAACAATGACCGCTGGAGATGCCCCTTTCATCTTGGAAATTATGAGAATTGCAAATGTTGCTACGAGTGAGAAAGCAAACGCGCTAATGATTACAATATAAAAGTTTGTAATCTGAAAACCACCAAGAGCTGTTTTAAGCATGATGCCTCCTACTCCGCTAACTATTGCTAAGGCTGCACCAAAAGCTGCGGCAGAAGAAATTCCCAGTGTAAATGGTGACGCAAGGGGATTCCTCAATACCGTTTGAGTAATCAGTCCGGACAAGGCTAACCCAGCTCCGGCAGATATAGCCATCAGAACTCTCGGCAACCTTATATTCCAGATTATAGTTTCAGCTTTCTCACTTCCCATCCCTATCAAAGCATCAATGACGGTTTTACAGTCAAGCCGTGAAGATCCGACAAGTAACGAGTAAATTAAGGCGAGTATTAAAAATAAGAGTAGAGAAACTACAAGAATTGTCCTTTTCCTAATAAAGTTTCTGTAATCCGTCAGTGAAATCATTGAGGCGTCAGCTCCTGAGAGAGATATAACCCTCTGTTCTCAATGACCTCATGAAACACTTCTGCACCCTTCTTTCCATAGAAGAAGGTAAATATCTTCTCTCCCTTCTTTATGACATCTACATCTTTAAACCTCTCTGGATAGAGTACTTTTGCAGCCCAATACAGATCTACTATCATTGTCTTTGGATCGTAGCCTATGTAAGGTCCAAACAATCCGTAAACTTTCCCTTCTTTCACAGCTTTTACCTGCTGAAGAGCGGGATCGTTCAGTATTTCATCAATGGCTGATTTTCCTTTGTAACCGTGTATGAAGATTGCGTCGGGATTCCATTCTATTATTTGCTCCCTCGTAACTTCCATGTAGTGTGCTGGAATGTTTTCAGCCACATTTCTTGCTATCAGATCTATTGAAGCGTAGTTTTTCACAGTCCAGCCGATTCCATGCCTGTAAGCCCAGTTCGACAGAAATACCTTGGTTTCTTCCTTTGGGATATCCTCAACTCTTTTCGTAACGTTTTCCACTTCAGAATCTATGTATTTAATTATTTTCTCGGCTCTTTCTCCTTTTCCAATAATTTTCGCAACAAGTCTGATCGTCTTGTAGAAGTCGTCGAGCTTTCCCGAGTAAATCGAAGTGTTTATGCAAACAACGGGAACTCCTGTGTTCTTCTCTATAGTATCAGCTATTTGGGCGTAAGCAGATTCAATGAAAATAACGTCTGGTTTGAGTTCGGCAATCTTCTCCATATCTGGTTCTCTGATGGAGCCGATTCTCTCTACTTTTAGCAGTTCTGGATGTGCAAGAGCATCCTCAAGCTTGTCTCCGTACTTGTCAAAATAATTACTGATTCCAACGACTTTATCCATTGCGTTGAGCATCACGATTATTCTTAGGTTTGCGGGAAAAAGAGTAGCAACTCTCCCAACTTTTTCTGGAATTTTGACAGTTCTGCCAGCCATGTCCTTTATTTCAACGTATCCCGTCTTCGACTCCTCTTTAACACATCCAGCGATGAGTGCGGCAACTGTAATTAGTATAAAAAATATAGCGAACCTTCTCATTTTTCAAACCTCCTTAGAATAGACTTCAGCTCATCTAAACTTTTGTAATCTGGATTAATTGAGATAAGGATGGCTTCTGCCTCTTCCTCGCATTCCATTCCAACCTCGAAGCTCGCTGGAATATAAGCAAGGTCGTAAGCTTTTAATTCAACATCGTTCAATTTCACTCTTCCTTTTGTAAGAACAATCATCCCGTCCTTAGGGTGGGAGTGCGGTTCAGCCTTCAAACCAGGAGGAATTTTTAGGTGAATAATTGCAATTTTTTCCGAAACAAATAACGGTTTCATTATACCTTCTGGTGTGTCGAACTCTTCCATCTTATTAAACCTCACGACCTCCATAGCACTCACCTCCTTTCAGCGATTACAATTTTGGAGGGGCTGTAAGATTCGCCAATATCTACGATGTCAACAATTTCGAATTTGCACGATTCGAGGATGTCACAAAACTCTGGTGTCGAGTAAACTCTATCCACTTCATCGAGTATTGCGAACATGAGGTCGAAGAAAACTGCTGTGGAATCTTCTCTTAGGTCATCAATATGCCAGTGCTTCGTTATCAGCATACCATCATCGCTGAGTGATGCATGGACTTTTCTGAGAATTCGAATTAACTCCTCACGAGGTCTGTAGAAAACGTCCGATGCGAAGATTATGTCATATTCTGAGCCAATTTCATCTTTCGTGAAGTCTCCCGCTATTAGTTTAACTCTATTTCCAACGAATTTCTTCGCAACTTCAATCACTTGAGGCAAATCAAATACGTAAGCATCAAGTTCTGGATTTAGCTTCTTAAAGGCTAAAGCATATAGTCCATGCCCCCCTCCCAGATCGAGAAGCTTCCTCGCTTTTTTAAATTCGGGCAGTTCTCTAACAATTTCAGCAGTTCTCGGCAAATCCCATCTTACAGCTCCTTCAGCCATTGCAAGTATGAAGCTTTCATCAAAGACGGAATGATCTCTTCGGAAGCCCAAAGAACCTTTTCTTAAAGCTTCTCCAAGCTTGTTCCACCTCTCCTCTCTCGTCTTCCTGTAAAGCTTTATCAGGTTTCCCTGATAGAACGGCGAATCGCTCAGGAGAAATACCTTCGACACCTTAGCTAAGGTGTATTTCCCGTTAACCTCCCTTAAAAAACCGGAAGCAACCAAAGCGTTGCACACCTTTTTGGTTATTCTTTCATCGAGATCTAATTCCTTGGCTACTTCTTCAGCACCCTTGGGCTTCTTAAAGCTGTCGAAGAGGTTTAGTTCAACAGCGGTTGCGAGGACTATGAATTTTTCAACTGATTGGGCTAACTCAGAAATCGCGCTTGGATTGACCGGTGGGTAGTTTAATACCTTCGCAATTTTTAGCACAATCTGTCACCTCTTTAAATTTCTTTTAATACTTTATCTTAAAGAATTCTTAAATTTTGCTATTTTTGATCTAATATGTAGCTAATTCTAACGAGAATCATAATTTTAAAATGAGAAACTTAGATCTTCTCAGCAAGAATCAATTTAAGCAACTCGTCTTTATGGGGAATGTTTGCCCCACTAATCGCCTTAATCACTGCCCTAATTTCAAAATCATCCAGCTTTGCAGTTTTTAGATCTGTATGCAACGGTTGAGGAAATAAGAGCAAACTTTGACTCCGAGCTGATACTGGTGCTTGACAGAGGATTCTTTTCTCAGGATATGATGAACTTCCTGCTTGATAAAGACGTTTCCTTCGTGATTCCTGCAAGAAGGAACAGCAAGTTTTTACAACGTCAAGATGAGCTTGGATGAACACTTCTTCTACCACAACAGGCTGATTAAAGCGGGTATAGCAAAGGGGAAATACAATCTCTACCTGTTTGAGGACGTTACGCTTAGAGCTGAAGAAGAGACAAACATTTACAGAATGCTGGACGAAGGAAGGATAGGCAGAGAAGAGGCTAAAAAAAGACTGGAGAGGGCCGGTAAAATTTTACTCGTCTCTGATAGAGATGTCGAGTCGAAGGACATCTTCCTGATGTACAAGCAAAGAGGGAGCATTGAGAAAATATTCGATGTTTACAAGAATTTGCTGAATGCTGACAGAATGTATTTACAGAGCGATGATGCTGTGTTCGGACATCTCTTTGTATCGTTTTTGGCTCTTTACGGGTATTGCAAGCTCCAGCTGATGCTAAAGATTGCTGGATTGCTGGACAAGCTCTTCAGCTTGCGGCTCTGACCACTTTTCCAAATGAATTAATAACAATAAATTAATCTAAAAAAAGTTATTTTATCTCCTTTAACCGTTCTACTGCCTTATCAAACTCTTCAATAAGATAATAGGCTTCAATGCCAGCTTTTTTAGCGTTCTTAACCATGATCTTGTCGTTTGTTACGAGTATGGAATTCGTCAGCTTTGCTGTTGCTACGAAGTAGGAATCAATTGCTCTGCATCCAGTACTTAAAGCTATTTGAAACGCTAATTCATTTGGATTTTCGATCAATCTAACTTTAGACATTACATCGTCGATAAAGCTTAAGACGTCATCCCTCCCAAATCTTCTTGATAAAGTTCCCGCCAACTCTATCTTAAATACTTCAGGCTCATAAATCGTTACTTCAATAGCTTTCATAAATTCTCCAGCAATCTTTTTTCTGTCAGAATCTTCTAAAAATAGATCAAGCCAGACAGACGTGTCTATTACGATCATCTCCTTTCCCTCAGAAATTCCTCAATGTCCTCCTCTTTCAACTTAAATTTATCTTGATAGCTCTTTATTATCTCTATTAAGCTCCTCTCAACCTTTATTTTAACTCTTTCTCCTTCCTTTAGATCAACTTTCTCAAGTGGCTTAAAGACACCTTTTTCATATATTGCTTCGATAACCTTTGCCATAATTTTAAATCACCTCAAATCTTCAAATACCTTTTGTTAAATTTAACGCTGAGTTCATTCTGATCACTTTCCCGAACGGGAAGTTCTTGCTCGGTGCTCCATTAGGTGAAACGACCCAGATAGTCTTAATATTAGGGGATCTTTCTGGAAATGTTCCAAATCCATCTGTGAAGAACACTATCAGCCTTTTTCTGTGCTTAACAGCGTAATCAAAGATCTGAAGTCTGTTCCGCCTCCACCTCTCAATCCGGTAATTTTCTGGACATCTGCAAAGCATCTTAACTCGATTTTATCGTGGATGTCCGCATCGATTGATAGGAGAGTTATCCAAATCGAGAAATTCCTTGTAATCCACTGAATCTCTGAGAGGAACTGGTTACGCTCCTGTCCAGACATCGAACCGCTAGTATCAACGGCAACAAGAGCTTCAAGGTATCTGTCTTTGGCGATGCTTGGGAGGTACACTCCTGTAGATAAACTCCTCCTATAGATAAACTCCTCCTACTCGGCTTGAGGAACGTGTAATCCTGAGGAATCATTGGGAGGATCGAATCCCTGAGAACTTTTCTCCAATCAATCTTTGGCTTGAGCACAGCCTCTACATGCCTCTCAATCCCAGCTGGAACTTTACCAACCATTTTTGCGTAGTTATAAGCCTCTGCAATGATTTTGTCCCAGTTGTGAGATTTGTTTTCTTTTTCTCCTCTTCCATTGTTTCCGTATTCGTGTATATCGAACGGTTTCTTGTCCGATAGACTTCTATGATGTCCATGCTGTTGATCAGGTCGCTGATATTGCAAATCAAATCTGACAAGCTACTCGAATCGCAATTACCATTTTGGTCTGAGCAATTACTGCAACCGGGAAGTATCTTGATGTTACCGTTTTCACCATTACCTCTTAGCTGTTCAAGAATCTCAAGATATACTTCTTCTGACGACTTCTGCTCCGGATCTCAGATCTCTATGGGGTATCTGAACAACTACTTCCTGTTTAATCTCGTTTATGTTCACTATACATCTTATACTGAACTTGAACCGCGTTACAAACTTCCCTCCTACCTTCTCCGGATTCAGACCAGTGTCGTAAACATCAAATCCGTTTGCCACGAGTATTGCATTAACTACAATACCATTTGCATAGTCGTAAGCTTTCTTGTGAATCGGATTCGTTATTTCCAGCATTTCCTCCCTCTCAAAGTGTCTGAATGCAATGTGGCTAACCTCGTGGATAACATCTGTGAGAAGCTGATTATCAGATAGTTTCTCAATGTATTTTGGATTATATCTGATTACACCCTTTGGATTGACACTCATCGTCGGTATCTTATCGTTCTCGATGAAAGTTAGGTACATGGCGATGTTGCCGAAGAACGGATACTCTCTCATCAGCTTGATCTTAGCCTTGCTAATCCTCTCAGATTATTGTGTTAGCTTCCCGAACAAGGACATCTAAAAACCTCCAACTTAATTTATTAAATTAAAATTAGGAAAATTAAATAAAAATCAATAAAAATATTAAGAACTCATTATATCTAAATCTTTGCAGCAGACTTCTTTAACTTAAAATTGGTCAGATTTGTCGCTTAATTTCCCTTTTTGCTCCTCTATCATATCTATTAACTCATTATAACTTTGTACTTTTTGAGCTTCACTCAAGATAATTACTATTGTTCTACGCACGAACTCTCTCAGCTTTATTACAAACTCATCGATAGATTTACATTCTACCTTTTTTAAATCTAGCTTACCTGTTGGTATCCCATGATGAACAA
Organism: uncultured Archaeoglobaceae archaeon; assembly: GCA_965561205.1. Classification (GTDB taxonomy): domain Archaea; phylum Halobacteriota; class Archaeoglobi; order Archaeoglobales; family Archaeoglobaceae; genus Geoglobus. Next base: position 15,963 of record CBEWZU010000018.1, read on the forward strand.
TATCATGTCTTATATTATAACCTTCTTGAATAAATCTACGAATCTCTCTTAATTGTTGATATTCTTTGATAACTCCTGCAATATAGTGTAACATAGCACATCGATTAGCAAGTGTAGATCCTATCTGCCTCTCACCTTTTGTTAATAATACCTCAAGTGATATGAATAAATCTATTATCTTATCCTCCGCAAACACCCTTTCGTAACTGAAGTTAAATCTTCTCAGTGCTCTTTCTAATCGTTCCTTTAGTTCTTCGCTTAAGTCATGTCGTTTCACGAGATGATTCAATAATTCAGTTAATATATTCACATCCTCGCTTTTGAGAGTATACATAAGTTGTTGTCTTCTAAAGAAGAATTCGGAAGATAGATAGTGTTCTTTAAAGTTTAAAAGCGATGGAGGATCAAATAGTGATGAGTGTTCAATAAAACTTGCTAAAATATCCACATAGCCATCTTTCAGTAGTCTTAGCGCCGTAATAACATTGTTATGTAATTCCATTGCGCTTGGATCAATACTAATATTTGAAAAAACTGTTATTTGTCCTACTACAGGAGGGCTTACACGTACCCCCTCGGAACTTACAACCAAATTTGCCCATCTTGGAGCGGTGTAATCATTTTCTATAATGAATATATCGCCTAATAATAATTTTTCTAATCGTTCTTCGACCTCCCTATTTCTAAATCTAAATCCTTCTTTTATCTTCCCGATTTCATCATAATCCAGTTTTCTGATTCGCATATTTTTAGGCAATTCCACCACTTCTTGCTCACTTTTGAAATTCAGCAGAATAGAGAAAAATCTAATAGTAATATTTTTACTATATAAAAAATCTTCAAGTTGCTGATAAATACCAGTAGTCTCAAATATAAATCTCGCATCAAATGGTCGTGGTATGCCCACTTTAGCATAATTTGCTGATTTTCTAAGAACTTCTTCTAAAAACTTTACTAAAGTATGAACTACGAGTTCTCTTTGTTTGGGTTCTATGTCGGTTTCTTTATCATTCAAAATGAGTTCAACACACTCATTGAATAAAGAAGAGAAATTTCTCAGAATATGAGCTGGAATTTCTTTAAAATTTTCTTTCTTGGAGAGTAAATCATTTATCAAAATTTCTGGATGCTCTATGGACATCTCTAACTTGTGTCTCGCTATCAAGTCTGTCTTAGCTTTTATTGATAGCCTTGACAGAGTAGACTCAAAAATTTCAAGTAATGTTTCGGCTAATAACCTCGTTTTCAAAAAGAGAGTTCGATTTCGAAGATAAGAAAGAATTGGAAGATGATGCTTGTATAACAATGTTCTTGCAACATCTTCAGGAGTTTTTTCATAGATCTTTATACTAAGCATATGTAATCCAGTACAGGTTCCAGTAAGTGTCCAACTGTAATAATCGTCATTTACTCCTCTTTCTGTATGTGTTTTAATTGAATTAATAATGTTGTTCACTTGCTCATCACTACATGACTTCAAAATTTCTCGAATATATTCTTCGGCTTCATCTAGCTTCTTTTCAGTATGGGTAATAATCATATCATCGCGAGCAGGGTCGTGACCAACAAACCAAAGAGTAAGTTTGCTATCTGGTATGTTAACGATTTCAACTTGGCATGGCTTTAGAAAAGACTCATTTAAGTCTATATCTCTTCTTAACTCTTCCTCTAAAGATTCTACAAGTTTTCGGTAGTGTATTATTACGCATCTTATAAATTCTTGAATGTCCATCATATTAAACTCCTAATATTTCGAGTTATTTAAAAATGTAGCTCACTTTAAAATCTAATATTAATAGCTAATTATTTACAAAAGGAATCTAATGAGTTTTATAAGCTCCTTTGCCTCTGCTCCTCTGAACCTCTTAAGAGCATCTTTGAATGCTTCCTCCCCCATCACCTGCTTCATTGACATGAGCAAGAGAACCGCAAACTCTGGCGGGATCGCCACAGCAAACTTGAGCAGTTTGTTTGCAATCTTTCTATCACTTCTCAGGAGCTCTGGCAGGTTAACAACTGCGGAGTACTTTATGTCCATGCTCAAGCTATTAAACCTCTCTGGATTTTCTAGGAGTTCTTTAAGGTCTATTGTCTCGCTGAGCTTCAGGAAGGCTTCGAACTGTGTCCCGGCAATAATGCCGCAAGCCATTGCGATGTACAAACTCTCAGTCTCTCGACGTCGGAAACGTTCTATCCTCTGACATCTCCTTGAATAGCATTGATGGCTGCATTTTAAGAAACGCAATAATTCTCGAGTCAATTCCGTTCTCTTTAGCCCACTCAACCCATTCATCAATCGTTGGCGGTCTGAGAGTAGCGTGAACAAATCTCGTTCTCAATGGGAGTGGCATGTCAAATGTATACGCTTGATCCTCTGTTAGATTGCCAGCAGCTATGATCGCAATACCATCGGCAACTTCAACCTCGCCAAGTCTTCTATCTAAAACAAGCTGGTAAGATGCGTTTTGGACGAGAGGAGGAGCAAGATTGAGCTCGTCGAGGAAAAGGATTCCTCTTATCTTTATTCCGAGTTCTTTCTCCCTTTCCTTGCTTATTGCCTTAAGCCAGTTCGGAGCGTACCATTTCGTTACTCCTTCTTCATCAACGAGCTTCGGCATGCCTATAAGATCGCTCGGCTCAACGTGTGAAAGCCTGATATCGATGAGAACGAATTCCGTCTCGGGATCACTCCAGTTCGGCCACTCTACGTATTTTAATCCATATTCCTCGGCAATTTCCTTAGCAGCTCTTCTAACGGATTGGGATTTTCCAACGCCAGTCCTACCCCAAATGAATGTGCTCAACTTCTCCTCATACACCTTCTTAACAATCTCCACAAGCTCGGAATGATTTACAACCAAAACCTCGGACATAAAATCGCCTCCAACAATCAAAATCCAAAATAGGGACACTTTTTTGTTAATCTATTTTTATTTGAATAAAAATAATAATAATTTTACAAATGTTCGCTTTAGTCTTATTTTGAAAGTTATGCGAATAGAAAGTGTGAAATACTTGTTAGATGTCAATAGCAAGTAGAAATAAAAGAAGGTGGTAAAATGGGTTTACTCCCAGGAGATTTAGAAAAAGTTCCAAGAAATTTTACTCGGAGAGATTGCTACCGAAGGATATATGAATGGCACAAAAAATTTGGAAAACAGAGACTAAAAGAAAAATATCAAAGAGAAAATGCATATAGTAAAGCGTATTTGGATTTACTGGAAGAATTGCCTCATCCAGACGAGGTAACAGAAGAATGCATGGATTTTATTTTCGGCGAAGTAATCTATATGCTGATGGAATGGTCTTATCATGAAGCTGACGAATTTGGGATTAAAATGGCTGCTTATGCTCATTTTGCAATCAGACATGTTAACATAACCTCCTCAAATAATGATTATAGTACCACATGAACAGCTTACAGAACAGATTCCAACATCTAACAGGATTTTTAGCGGTAATAGAACAAAAGAAAATCTTCACCCTCTGCTTGAAAGAAGAAAACACAGATTCAACCAAGCTACGCTTCCCGAAACCCTTCGTGCTCGAATTCCAAATTAAAGCTTTTTAGAGCTTCAATCAGCCAAGGAGCTTTATCGATAACGAATTTCGGCTTGTTTTCGCAGTATTTCAGAACTTCTTTGATGAAAGACATAGTTACAAGCCAATTTCTTGTCGTATAAACTCTCATCAGAATTAACTCGTTTCTTTCAACGTCTACGGCTGAATAAACGAAATAACGCTTTTTGTTCGCTTTAACAACTGTTTCATCCAACGCAATTAGATTTCTTTTCTTCTTCTCCGTAGCAATCGGCAATCTCTCCTCTATTTTCTTTATCCATCTTCTGACAGCGTTGTATGAAACGGGGTGAAGTTCTGATAAAATTCTTGCAGTTCTCCTGAAAGATGACGTTTGGAAGTAGATTGCTATGCCTAAGATCTTTATTTCTTCCTGCCCACCTTGTTCCTTTCGAATATTCTCAGTTCTTTTACTAGATCCCTTATCATCCCTTGAGTCTATCTTTAGACTATAATAATTTTCGGTTATGTTATCTCGTCCTTGCAATCAATCAAAAATATGATGGAATCCACGATGAACGGTTTAAAAAGAGTCGAGAAAGATGTCCGTTGTACAAGAAATTTGGATACCCAAACTGGAGAGAGCGATATGAAAAAGGATGATGATGCCATGTCGCCCTAACGGGGTATGCAGTTCATTATCACTCACTCAAAAACTCTCCACGGGCTTTAGCATACCAGCAAACTGCTATACTAACCAATGATAGGTCAAACAGAACTAATTAGAGATATATCCACCTATGTGGAACCCTTCGTGGGTTTTTGGTCAGCAGATCGATAAAGCTTACCTTGGGTTGTACACCTCCTTCCTCTTTAGCATGTAGTAGATGCATACCAGCATTCTTCTTGCTGTAGCTACAATAGCTATGTTGCGTCCTCTCCTCCTCTTGATTCTTAGATAAAAGTTGCGAAGGTATTCATCGTGCCTTATTGCTACGTTGGCACATTGGATGAGAAACCATCTAAGCATTCTTGAGCCCTGCTTTGTTATATGGCCTCTAATTTCTTTATTTCCTGACTGTTTTATTGAGGGACATAGTCCAGCGGCTTATCAGCTTGAACTTGCTCGGGAAACGATTTACGTCTCCTATTTCAGCTTTGATTAGTAAGGCTGAGTAGTAACTTATTCCGGGGATTGTCGTTAAAAGGATTGCATCATCGTTCTGCCTGGCTTTTTCTACAATTATTCTGTCTATTTTCTTAATCTCCTCGTTTATTCTGTCGATTATTGATAAGTAGGATTCCAGAATTTCCCTATCAATTTCCTGTAATTCAATCTCATCAAGAAATTCCCTTCCCTTCTTTGTGAAGGGATTTGGGTAATCTATTATCCCATTTCTGGAAAGGATGGCATGTACTCTATTCTTTAATCTGTTTCTATCCTCTATCAGGGCTTTTCTTGTTCTCGTAAGATCTCTTAATTCTCTCACTTCCTTAGGCGGTACATACGATTCTGCTATAAGGTTTGCTCTCAACAGATGAGCAAGCATCTTAGCATCTAAACGATCGTTCTTTATTCTTGCCTCAGCAATTGCTCTTGTTTTGTACGGATGAGCAAGTTTTACGTCCATGTAATTCTCAAGGATATCGTAGATGAACCTGTAATTGCCTGTTGCCTCTATTACTGCCCTAGCTCCCTTGTATTTCGAGGCGAATTGTTCTAGGGATTCCTTGGTATTCTCTATTCTTATCTCTTCTTTTATCTTTCCCGATTCGTCTACCACAGCTACATAGAAATACCTTTTGTGCACATCAATTCCAATGCAGACCGGATACTCACCTACTCGTGCTTCTGTCACACTACCACCATCCTTTTCGCCTGTTAAGTCAAAATTCCGCGCTCTAGGGCGCAGGGATACATCTAACTACAGGCTTTTGACTCGGTCTGCTGAAAAGGGTTCCAACATGTTGTCAAAATTCAGAATCAATCAGATTTTAGATCAAATATTTCGGTTTTAAGAATCTCCCAGTTAATTTCTCCGTATTTCATGTGATGTCGAGGAACTCTGTAGGCAAAAGCTTTGAGTTGCGATTCAGACAATTCATACTTCTTTCCACCTAAGTAGAAGCTTCCAATATCTTCATAAGCTCTCTCAAGCTCCTTCTCCCAGATATTTCTGTCAAGTTCGTTTATGCGGAAAGAGTGTACTACTTTCTCCGTATTGTTGTCGAACAGTACAACTAAGACTTCCTTTGTCGCTGGTGAGGTGCCGACAAAGACTGTAAGCGGGATTACGCCACCTTCCGGCTTCATCAATCCGATATCTGTTAAAACGAGTGCAGCGAGCTCGATGAATATGTCTTCAAACAGCCTCATTTTTGCCTCAACTTCATCAACCGCATAGTGTTGTTTTAGCTTTTCAATAAACTGCGAATCCTGATGAGCTTCGAGCAGAGAGAACTGATGCCAGCTGTCGAATACACTCCTCAGCAGATCATCGGAAAAATTTTGCCTCAACCTCTCCTTAAGCCCTTCAAGGATATCTTTTCCTGAAATTTGCATAAATTTCACCCACTCTCTTTCCTCTTTCCCAGTCGTTTAAGACTATTCCTGTGTTTAGAACGTATTTTCTGTTTTTATACTCATATGGAATCTCTACTAACCCACTTCGAGTAACGAGGTATATTTTCGTTCTTGTTTCATCTCTTTCCTTAACTACTCTTTTGATGTAGCTACCTTCAAGAATGTCTACGACGAACTTCTTATCTACAAATCCTCTAACGTCGATCTTGTCAATTGTTTCCCTTGACAGCAACCAGGTTGGAATCCAACCGCTTTTAGTGTATGCAAGTTCCATCTTCAGCTCGTTGCCAGATCGGTAGAAGAGACTCATATGTTTTAACATCAGCTGCTTAAGAACAGTTAACATATCATCCCTCCAGCAGAATCGAAATTGAGTTCTAAAATTTAAGTTAAAAAATAAAACCTAATCAAACTAACTTCTAGAATCTCGAAGAATAAAGTTATAAGGTTTCGTAAAACTTTTATATAGGTTAATTATAGACGATTTGGTGGCAAAATGCTTCCAGATCTATTGAAAGAAAATCTACTACTCGTTATTTGCGGTACTGCAGTCGGTAAAACTTCAGCAAAAAATAGATGCTACTATGCAGATCGTAGAAATGAATTCTGGAATATACTCTACAAAGTTGGATTAACACCCATCAAGCTCTGCCCAGAAAGATATCATGAGTTACTTGACTACGGAATAGGGCTTGTTGATCTAGTCAAACGAAAAGCAGGTTCTGATAAAGACCTTTCCACAAATGATTTCGACATTCACGGATTTAAACAGAAGATTAAGCGTTACCACCCGAAAATTGTGTGCTTCAATGGCAAGAAAGCAGCTAAAATTGTCCTGCGTAAAAGAAAAGTTGAGTACGGCTATCAGAAGGAGCAAATTGGTAACTCTCGTCTTTTCGTTGCTCCTTCCACATCTGGAGCAGCAAGACGATACTTCGACATAAAATGGTGGCAAGAGTTAGCCAATGACATCAAGAAGTATCGGCAAATGATTAACGACATATAAAGTTTCTAAAAATTTTCTTGTATGACTACTACTAACATAGAAGCTGTTTAGTGCTGAATAGCTGACAGAAGGGTCACCGTCTCTTCTTCAGTCGGCATGTAGAATATTCCAATCTCTTCTTTCGGATACTTTTTCTTAGCCTCTTTATAAGCTTGAACAGCACTTCTACTAACCGCTACAACCTTATCTCCGACTACTGCAATATACTTTCCAGCATACTTTTTGGAAAGTTCTTGAGAGTGCTTTAACAGGAATTCTTCAGCTTTCATTTCTTGCACCTCTAATATGTTATTCTAAGGTATTAATAATTTCAGCTAACACGTAGCCTTCTTTTGGTATCTCACCTGATGATTGCTAAATCCCCCTTCATCTTTCTTTGCTTCTCGTATATCTCATCCCTCGACTTGCTATGTGCAATAACTTCTCCCTCAACTGGTGTTCCAAACTCATCAACCTTTAGAACTTTGATAAGCACCCATTCATCTTTATACTTCTTTTTTATTTCGTCTATTTTCATCGTCTCACCTCCAAAACTTGGTTTAAGATTTGAATGCCTAACGACTATAACAGTTTCAGAAAAATTTCTTCAGCAGCTTTAACGCCATCAAGTCCCGCGATAGTATTCAATCCGAAGACTTCGTCAGAGAATCTGGCGATTACATTAGGTACTCCGCCTATAAGCACGCCTATTGTTCTCACATTACACTTTCTCTTGAAACTTATGAACTCCTTAAGAAATTCCTGTGGAACATCGCATTCACCATCCGAAATAAACAGCACATCTGCCTTTGTGAAATCTTTTTCCTGCTCAATTATCCTCATGACCTCTCTTAGCGGTAGTTCGTAGTTTGTTCCACCGCTTGCTCCTATCTTCATGATCTCAGCACTTCTTCAGGCTTTGGCGGTTTTTTGAAGACTTTAACGTCCTTTATCTTGGCATCGAATGCTATGAAAGCCCAAGGGCGCTTATCCTTCACAGCAAGATCTATGGTAGCGAGCGAGACTGCCTTAGCCCACTGCTCTTTCTCCCCAGCCATCGAGCCCGATAAATCTAAAGCGATTACTATTGGGCCTTTAGCCTCTTTCTCTCTTCTCTTTAAATCGTAATGCAGCAGTCTTCCTTCGTAATAGTCTCTGTGGAAAATTAGTTTGTATTTCCTAAGCTTTAGAACCTCTGAAGGCAGTAATCTTTCGATTTCCCTACCCATTGCAATGTTGTGCAGCTCAAGCCTACTTTCCCTTGGTTTAGCCTTTGCCGTTGATTTGAGCAAGTTCCTCATCCTTCCAAGCAGTTCGACCATCTTCTTGATGTGCTGATTGTTCTTCAGCTCTACAGCAAGCTTTATTGCTGTCTCAGGATCTACTTGTATGGGCTGTCCGGGCTCGCTTCCAAATCCTAACGCTGCTATAGCACTCTGTACTTCTTCAAACTCTTTCTGGGCTTTCCTTAAAGCAACACTAACAGCTCCTTGTGTTACAATGCTTTGTAACGCTTCAGTGTGCTGCTCGATCTGCTGAACAATCTGCTTAAACTCACGCTTGCCTGTATTCGGCAACTGGCTTCTTAGCTGTTGAATCTTTTCGGTATGCTCTTTGATCTCTTTAAGCTTACTTTTCAACTCTTCATAAAGCTTTTCTGTAAGAATTACAGTCGCTATCGCGGAATTTACGTCGTCAAGAACCGTCGTCTCCTTTAACTCGTTAAAAGTGTCAGTATTCATGACTTTCTCCAGCACACGCTTGTTTATTCTGAATTCTGGGGCTATCTGGCTATCATCCAAGAATTGTGGATTGGGCTTGTAAAAAATGCTGAACGTATCGGCTATCAGCGGTGGAAGTTGCGGTATGAACTCCTCAACTTTCTCTTTAACTTTCTCTGTTAGCCTGTCCTTGTGCTTGCTGAATAGGAGATCGTCAAGGCTGTCTCTCTTTACCGTATATGGAACCTTCTCATAAATTTTGAGAAGAGATTCCAATAACTTGGCCATAAACTCACCTGTAGCGAAAACTCTCTTTTTCAGCATTGTAGTAATCAACAAGAACTTTTCTGGGATTTTCAGCACATATTATCTTCACAGACGCTTAACCACACCTGAAATCAACTAAGTATTCTATTAGAAAACCATTGGAACCAGTATAGCTGTTGTAAAACCTGACTTCTTTGATTTCTCCTAATTCTCTCTTCACAATGTCTTTAACAAGTTCAAACGATCTTAGAGGATCTTTCTCAAAAGAGCTTATAATTTCCTCCGGTGATAGATCTAAAGGAATGAATAGATCCAATAAGTAAACAAAAACCTTCAAGCAGCACACCTCCAAAAAATGGGGGAAACTAAAACATCTTGTCCAGCATGATCACCTTTAGAGACTGTGTTTCATCGAGGATTTCATCCAGCTCAGCAGTATCTTTTCCACTGCTCAAAGCCATCTTGCTCAACTCTTTGATTTCATTCTCAATAACTTTCAGCTTTGCCATGATTTCCTGAACTTCCGCTGGATCGATCTTGCTTTGTAGTTTACTTGTGTAATCGTTGATTATATCCCTGCACCCCACCACCTTCCTTGCAAATGGGTCAACGATATCTGTGATTACTGATCTAACAATTCTCACCTGTTCTGGAGAATCCCACATTACGTGCTGGAGAACTCTTAGATCATCGGTTGCTGCAGCATTCCTGCCGTGGAAGAATGCATGGGCTTTAACAACAGCCATCGCCTGCTTGAAACGCCTATCGCTCACAATTATTCCATTTTCTCTGAAATTTCTCCTCAGCTCAACTATGGTTGGAAGTATAGGGCTTATATCTACCTTAGCCACGTGCTCCTGCATCACTTTCAGCTCATCTTTTGCAATCTTTGTCTTTGGAATGTAACTATCTCTCCTCTTCAGCATTTCCTCGAAATTCCCATCGTTCTTGATGTATTCCACAACGTACCTGACGAGTAACCTGTCGTAGAGTGCAGCCAGTTCCTTCTCATCCTCTGGCAGCTCGTTCGATGCTGCAATGAGAGTGTTCAGCGGCACTTTTACAGCCATTCCACCATCGTGGTAAATCCTCTCATTGATTATCGACAGCAGAGAATTCAGGATTGCACTGTTGGCTTTGAATATCTCATCTATAAACGCTATTTTAGCCTCCGGAAGTTTGTTTGCTGTGATGCGTTTGAACTTCCTTCTCAAGTGCCGTCAAATCGATTGGGCCGAAGAGCTCTTCTGGCGTAGTAAACCTCGTAACAAGCCATTCGAAATACTTAGCATCAAAGTGAGAAGCTATAGCCCTTGCGATTGCGGACTTAGCAGTACCAGGAGGGCCGAGAATGTAGATGTGCTGTTTGCTCAAAACTGCCAGAATCAGGAGTTTTACCTCCAGTCGCTAAGAAGGCTCCGTCCGACAGGGAGGGGAGGAGGTCACCTCTCTTTAAACCGTAAATGATCATTTTCTTGTCCCCGGTCCATATCGGAGCTTTGAGCTTCAAAGCTAAGGCAACGAAAGGAGTATCTTTCTCATCGAACTGCTTGGCAACGCTATAAGCTTCGGAAATTTTGTTTTTGTAAAATCCACGTGGAATTATGTTAATCTGCGTAAACAAGATGTAAAGGACTTCTTCTACTTCCTCTGAAGTGAACTTTTCGAAGTGTTTATGCAGTTCGAATAGTAGCTCCTCCGGTGCAATGAGCTTAATCTTCGAACTGAGGAAAATTATCTTTCTTAATACTTCGCTCTTTTTCCCTTTGATCAGAGAACTAAAAAAGACATTTGAATCCACGACAAGTTTAATCATCGGATTAATCCTTCTTTTTTGTAGATTTCTTGAATTTCACTCCAAACTCTCTTTCGAGTCTCTTCGAACGCCTTCAGATCGTTATCTGACAATCCGATTTTATCGATCAACTCTTTAAATCTCCTGTAAAGCAGAATATCTTTTAACTTTTCATTTATCGTGGACTTTATCTCTATCAACATTTCTTCATCTACCCAATCTGGAACCTCAATTTGTATAATCTTTCCCATAATTATCGATCCTCATCGAAGCTTAAATACCTTTTCTCCAAGTCTTTTATGACTTTTTCAAGGGATTCTCCTCTGACGAGCTCTTCAACAGCTTGAGTGTCTAATGCGATATATTTCTTTGTTTTCAACCCGTAGATTATCATCTGCTTATCGTTAGTCCAAACAGGGATGCCCAACTTCATAGCAAGAGCTATGAACGGGTAATCGTTGAAATCGAAATCTTTTGCGACGCTTTTAGCAGTTTTTAAGCACTCTTCATCTTCTGGCAAGAAGCTAACAAAATTGATCTTTGAAGCAGCTTTATTCAAAATAAAATCAAAAGCTTGATTTGAGACCTTCTTCAAAAATTCATTTTTGTAACTTCTTATTTCTTCTATCGCATACAGATGAGTGTACAGATCAAGAAAAGGAGAAAAGAATAGTCTTCTAACTTTGCCGTTCTTCAAAAGGCACGCAACGATTTTATTTGTATCAGCGACGAATTTCATTTTCTATTCTCTCTCTGATGACCTTTTTAATTTTCTTGTCAATTTCAAGTATTTCCTCTTCTGTTAATGTTGAATCGCTTGTGAGCTTGTCCATCGTCAGAATTGTTAGGATGTATTCAATAACATCTTGCTCTACAATTTTCTCGACAACACTCCTTAATGTAGGGTCTGAATCTATCAGAACTCCAATTTCTTCGGGAACTTTAATCTGTATGACTTTTTTCATAGTTATCGATCCTCATCGAAGCTTAAATATCTTTTCTTCAGATCCTCTAAAACTTCTTCGCTGTTTTGTAAGCTGTTCATTGCTTTATTGCAATTGGATGAGGTGTTGCGTTGACGGTGTTAAGTGACCTCCTCCCCTCGCTTACGCGAGGGGCTTCCACCGGAAGCCATTAGGGGGGGGAGGTTGGGGAGTGTGCCGTGAGGCACTCCCCTTCGGGCTGGGTCACAGCAGCCCCTGACCGCAGGATATACCCACGGCCTCACTTCGAACTTACATTAACTTCGGAGTATAATAAACTAACTACCTCCTACCAGCCCCCACCCACCTCCCCTAATTCATCCCCCGCCCCGTCGGACGGAGCCTTCTTAGCGACTGAAGGTAAAGGCAAGAATTGAACTCTACGCTACACTCGGGGAGAAAGGTTGAATTTGACAGAACACTCAGAGGAGCCTTTTTAGCTGCTGCCGAGAAGATGGGAAATGATTTTCTGAAGGAGATTTTTGATGATAAAGGCAACTTCAGAGATGACAGAATTTTCACGATCAACGGAAGGCTGTTTTTCCTCCAGTAGCTGGTGGATAATGAAGTTTGACAAAATCTTGAATGTAGTTACTGTCATAGACGTAATTTACAGGTTATTGACATTGCTGGAGAATTGTTTAAAAGGATTAGGAAGAGTAAGCTTTTAGACAGATTTCACGAGCTTTTTTCACAAAATTATCGGTTTACAATATTTCATATCGATGATGAGTAGGCATAGGAATTTGAGAACTTTGTTAAAGAAAGAAGCTTGCATCCATGGAGGTTGGAAAAGCGTTAGCCAGTATGTGCTTGGGTTTTGTAAAAATTGAAGATTAAGAGATCCTATATCCGATAAATTAGACTATGAGGGGCCTGACGGGAAGCTTGGAACTCTGAGAGAATATAGGAATGTGGAAAGATGTTGATTATTATACTGTCGACATCGAAAGCAAGTGTCTTGTGTCTCTCCGTAATTATTTAAAGCGGCTGAAAAAAAAATTAAAATGGGAGCTAAACGAAAAGATTGCAGGAGAAGTTGCGGAACTGGCAACTCATCGCGGAAGATCAGACCTTGTTTAGCAATATTTTTATATCGTTATGTTTGATCATACATATCGGTGATCGGAATGAAAAGACTTGTAGCATTTTTGTTAATCGTGAGTATCGTTGCGGGATGCACTCAAACCCAACAGAAATCCGAGTTGATTATATTCCACGCCGGATCTCTCAGCGTCCCCTTTCAGGAGTTGGAGAGGGAATTCTCCGAGCTTATGAAACAAAAAGGAGTGATAGTTGAATTCAGAGATGAGGCAAGCGGAAGCGTAATGGCCGTGAGGAAAATCACCGACCTTAGGAAAAAAGCCGATGTCGTGGCTGTTGCGGACTACACCCTTATCCCCCAGTTAATGCAAAACTACACAGATTTCTACGTGCTGTTTGCTACAAACGAGATCGTTATCGCTTTTACGAATGAGAGCAAATATTCAGATGAAATAAACTCAGACAACTGGTTCGAAATCCTTTCAAGGGAGGGGGTAACTTTCGGTTTCAGTGACCCCAATCAGGATCCCTGTGGTTACCGCTCAGTCATGGTGATGAAGCTTGCGGACTACTACTACGGTAAGGATGTATTCGGCATGCTCGTCGGAAACAACACGGATATATATTTCAACGGAACGCAAATCGTGGCTCCCAAAGAAATTCGCAAAACGGATAAAGTTGTTATAAGACCAAAAGAAACAGATCTCACGGCATTGGTCGAATCGGGAAGTGTAGATTACTATTTCATCTACAAAAGTGTTGCCGAGCAACACGGATTGAGATACGTCGAACTTCCCGACGAAATAAACCTGAAGGATTTTACAAAAGCGAACTATTACAGGCAGGTAAAAATATATTTGGGATCAACGGGAAAGATTATAGAAGCTAAGCCCATAGTTTATGGTGTTACCGTCCTCAAAGACGCTCCGAACAGAGACATCGCAATGGAGTTTCTAAGATTTCTTTTAAGTGAAAATGGTAAAAGGATATTCAGAGAAAACCATCAGGAATTTTTAGATCCCCCGGTGGCGTTTGGGAAGATTCCTAAGGAGATAAAGGATTTGGTAAAAGGATGAAGGATCGCTTTCTTATTTCTTTCACTTTAATCGGATTAGTTATCGTGGGATTCATAGTCCTTCCGATATCCGTCACAATCTTAATGCAGGTGTCCGACGCTGAATCGTTTATAGAAACTCTAAAAGATCCCTTAGTTCTTGAATCCGTAAAGAATTCCCTTCTAACGGCGACCGCAACAACTTTAATAGCCGCCGCTTTCGGAATCCCCTTAGGCTACGTTCTCGCAAGGGAGGATTTTTGGGGAAAGAGCTTAATTCAGGGGATCGTGGATCTTCCGATAGTAATCCCCCACTCCGTCGTCGGAATAATGCTCGTTGTCACGTTCTCATCAGCTATTTTGGATAACTACTTGGGAATAGTGGCGGCGATGCTTTTTGTTTCTTCTCCTTTCATGATAAACGCCGCGAGGGATGGATTTCTATCGATCGACGAGAAGATCGAATACGTGGCGAGAACTCTCGGTGCGAGTAGACTGAGGGTTTTTTTGAGCGTTAGCCTGCCGCTCGCATCGAAGTCCATTTTAAGCGGTGCGATCATGACGTGGGCGAGAGCTATGAGCGAGGTGGGAGCAATCCTCATCGTGGCTTACTATCCGAAAACGGCACAGATCCTCGTGATAGAGTATTTCATAAATTACGGACTGGGAAGTGCGATGCCGATCGCCGTTTTGCTAATACTCCTTAGTCTGACCGTGTTCGCATTCCTGAGGTGGTTAAGTGCTAAGGCTTGAAAGGGTCTGCAAGAGTTGGAAGGAATTTAAACTGCGGGATATATGCTTCGAAGTGAGAAAGGGTGAACACTTTGTTATATTGGGACACAGCGGCGCCGGAAAAACTCTGTTGCTCGAAATAATAGTGGGGATATACAAGCCGGACAGCGGTAGGGTGTTCCTAAAAGGTTCGGATGTGACGGATCTTCCTCCAGAGAAGAGAAACGTGGGATACGTCCCCCAGAATTACGCTTTATTTCCCCATCTTACCGTTTACGAAAACATAGCTTACGGATTAAAGTTCAGAGGGTTGGAGAAGGAAGAGATAAAGGAAAAGGTTGAGGATCTTGCGGATATATTCGGGATTAAGCATCTGCTCCACAGAAAACCGAGAACGCTAAGTGGCGGAGAACAGCAAAGGGTGGCGATAGCAAGGGCTTTGGCAATCGAGCCGGAGATTTTGCTTTTAGACGAACCTTTCTCGAATTTGGATATAACTTTGAAGGAAAAGCTCATGAGTGAGCTAATGAGATGGAAAGAGGAAATCGGTTTTACTGCCGTCCACGTAACCCATGATATAGGAGAAGCCGTTAAATTGGCGGACAGGATCTGTGTTATGGCCGAGGGCAGGATTGTGATGATAAAAGATAACTTCAGCTCCTATAAGTTAGATTATGAATATCTGCTTAAGGTTTTGGATAGAGAAAGATGGTAAACACTTGATGGGAAAGGGTGGATACGAAATTTTAAAGGCTATTAAAGAGCACAGATCGATCTCAAAAGCGTCTAAGGAGCTCGGAATGTCTTACAGATTTGTATGGAATTACATAAGGAGAATGGAGAAGGTTCTCGGTGGTAAAGTAGTTATCAGTAAGAAGGGTGGAGTAGAGGGGGGAGAAACCTATCTCACGGATTTAGGATTGAGATTGATCGAAATGTTCGGAAGATACGAGAAGCTGTTCGAATCTGTGCTGAAGGGTGCCGAAGGCGTCGTTGAAGATGTTGCCGATTCGGAAGTCACTGTAAGAACTGACGGGAAATTCAAAAAGGGGGATAAAGTTTTAATCATAAACCTTTCGGGATAATCAGGTATCCGACCAGTGAAACGGCGTAGAAAACGGCAACGACAATCCCGCAACTTGCCACAGCCATTTTAAGTTCGAGGCTTCTCCATCTGTGGATTCCAAAACTCCATATCGTTATCTGCCATAGGTTTACCGCAATCCCGAGGATTATGGGCTCCACCGAGAGCGGCGAGCTGGAAAAGTAGTAGCTTATCGGACTCAGTATAAGAGGTGGAAGGTATCCAAGGGAGATTATCTTGAGACTCCTAACGAAGTCTCCTTCGCCCCCCAAAAGACTCGAAATCCCGTGGATAAGTGCGGTGTAAATCACCCATCCGACAAATGTGAAAAGGAATGCCGAAAAGGCGACGGATATCTTCATCACTTCGATTAATTCCTCCATTCCACTCGGAACTTCAACGTTTTTAAGTGTTTTAAAGGCTATGTAAGCACCGACAACACCGTTTAGGGCGACTATAACAGCACTTATCCACAGAGAGATGTCTTTTCTTTCTCTAAAAAATTTATC
>CBEWZU010000019.1:0-32161 GCA_965561205.1 uncultured Archaeoglobaceae archaeon
TGTCATCAAGAACTATATGGTAGTAGAATAAGATCTTTCCCGGTGCCTACGATGAAACCACCTACTGCACAAGTTCAAAGCTTCAAGTGTCCTTGAAAATTCTAAGGCGGGAGATAGTAATTTCTTTAAATCTTGTCAAGTGGTTGCGAGCTGATCTTTTTGCGTTAATTCAATAATCTTGAGATGATTTTTAACTTTCTATCTCCTTGGTCTATCAGACTCTTTCCCCCTTCTCCAATCGTAGAATAGATATCCAATGCAACCTGTGAATGTAATAAGTGAGATAATGTAGGAAGGTAAACAGATCTTGTAGAATCTCTCATAGACTATTTCAATTGGTACCGATTCGTTAGATACGACGTAAGCGTTAACGACGCCGTAAGCTTTCAAGGGTTCTTCGCCGCCAAGTTTCCAGTCTTTGGAGTATTCTTCAGTGAAGATGATGTATTTCAGGGGTTTATCCTTGATAATGTATTTTACCGGGCTGACCTTCTCGTAACTTATCTTCTTACAGATTTCGTTTCCCTCCGTTTTACCACTACCGATTAAATACAGCCTTTTGGTTATGTCCTCAGTTTTGCTAACGTTGATTAGTTCGTCCCAATCCTTAACGTATGAAATTCCATCCACGGAGAATATCAATCCTTTAAATGCCTTGTTTTTGAACACGTAGAAGTTCTCGGTTTCTAAGACAAGTTCTAAATCGCTTTGGTTAAAGAGGAAGAAATACTTTTTGTAGTCAACCTCTTTGGTTAGTAGAATATATTTGACCCCGATGATACTGACAAGCTCTCCAAAGTTCGTTATTTCATCTTTTTTGCTCAAAAGATGATCGATATAAAGTTGATAGGGAGTATAAACTTGTCTGTATATGCCAAGAACTTCTATGTTTTTGCCAGAGATAACTTCCTTATCGAAGAAGAGGGGAGCGGGATTTGCTATACGCTTGTCCTTGTTTGGAACCCAGTGAAAGTCCATGTAGAGATGCCAAGGGAAAAACAGAACCTTAAAATCGTCTTTGTCCTTGTTTAGGAATTCGTTTACCTCATACCAATCCTTCGGGAAGTCAGTGGATTTTATCTGACCAGCAAAGCCGTTGAAGAACGTGAAAGAGTATATTAGCGGAATTAATAGAACCGCAAGGACTACAGCTTTCTTTATTAGTAGTTTTTTGTTTTCTAAATTTTTCTCTACCTTTGCCAAGCCTAAAGCTCCTAAGATCGAATAGGAAAACGTCAGCATTGCCACAAACTTGTGGGTGTCTCTCATCCCTTTAAGTAGTGTGTGCTCAAACAGTAGCTTGAAGGTATCGTTAAGGGGGCCTTTAATTCCGGATGCAAGTGCGAATCCAACGAGCCAGACGAAGCCAAACGCCAGAACATACTTATCCCCGCGGAACGATACGAAACCGTATAAGGATAGGATAAATATTGCCAAGAATAGAATATGCCAGAATGGTAGAAAATCTTTTGCGTAGATGTAGCCTTCTCTCCAAAATCCATACATTCCCATTATGCCAAACAGAGATCCCTTCGGCGAGAAAGCTTCGATATCTCTTAGTGAAATGTATGAAAGAAGAGTATCTTTCTGGCTGTAAATAGGGGTAGAAGCCAGTATGTGTTTAGTGCTAAGAAGAGAAGAGATGCTAATATGACCGATTTGATTAAGCCGATCGATCCATCTTTGTAAAGTTTGAATAAAAACAGAATCGAGAACATTATAAGGGCCATGAAGAGGGTGTGAGAGTTAAACGCGACAAGGGTTGTTATTAAAGTAAATTTTATTATATTTTTTAAATCTTTTTTATCCAATAACTCTATGAAGTATTTGATTGCCAACGAGAGGACGGCGTATGCAAACATTATCAGCCAATGTCCAACGACTATTCTGATGTATGTGTATGGGTTAAGCATGTATAGCAAACCAGCGTAAAATTGGGTTGTGCCAGGTTAATCTTCAACGAACTCGATTAGATTTTTGTCCTTGCCTATAATCTTCAATAATTTCAGTAATAATCCGTCTTCTTTTCATCAATAGATATCTTAACATCACCTTTAAAAGACAAATAAAACGCAAGGGTTTTCAAGTATACCGCTCTAACTAACCATTTGGCATGGGAATATACGAAGTTATAAACTTCACTACCCTCTCTCGCTTTGCTAATCATACTTGGGATATCCAAGCCGAGGGGGCAGTTCTTCTTACATCTCCTACAGCTTAGACATAACCTTAAATCGGACTTACCATCGTAAAAAGCAGAATACAGAACAAATCTACCACCTTTAAACTTATCACCGAATGTGTTATGTGCTGGGCAATGAATAACGCAGTTTCCACAACCTATACAGTAAAACATCTCTCTAAAACCGTTATTTATTAGATAACTTCTCTTGTTGTCCAATAAAATCAACGTTATTTCCTTTGGATTGTGCACTCCCTTAAATAACTTCTTCTCTATATCAGCGGTCTTACTGACTCCACTTACTATTTCGATAAACGTCGGGACTATTTGTCCAGTTGCGAAAAATGTTTGAATTTTCGCTGCATTTAGTGCGTCATCTAAGCTTGGATAAAACTTGTCTATTCCAGCGAGGATTATCCACTTTCTTGGTCTCCTCAAAACTTCGAAGATGTTCCCTTCGTTGTGCAAGATCAAAATCGAACCTTCAGCAGTTACAGCATTCGCGCCTGTTATACCTACATTTGCCAATTCAACATTCTTTTTTATATCATCTAATAAAAATCTCACAACATCATCGGCACTACTAAGTTTTATACCAAACCTCTCTTCAAGATTCTTAATTATGCGATCTAAAGATAAATGTGAAGCGGGTCCAGTTGGATGAGATGGCTCTTCGTTTAAAAGCTGAATAAGTCTATCTCCTATATCTGTCTCTACAACCTTTATTCCTCTAGATTCCAACCTTTCAGTTAATTTTATTTCCTTGGATACATTGGACTTAGACTTTACAACCAACTCTTCATCTTCAATTTCTTCTAAAATAATTTTTACAGCCTCTTTATCATCTTTAGCAAATCTCACATTAAATCCGTTGTTTTCCAAATTCTTAACAGCTTTGTCCATTAACTCGGAATTTCCAATACTTTCCTCTCTAACTCTTCTCAACCTTACCAATCGTTCCTGTAAATCGGGAATTTTGTGTATGTTCTCCTTTTGTCTCTTCTTAACTAACTCAAAAGCTTTTCTCATTGCAAGTATGTCATAGGGATTCATATATGTCCCTTCTCTTTTAAATAGTCTCTAAGAGCTTCTTTCCAGTTCCTCATATTCATTCCATAAGACTTTATCTTTTCGATGCTCAAAGCGGAGTTTTTAGGTCTTTTAGCTTTTGTTGGATATTTATCCGATGTTATCGGATTCAGCTTTGCATCGATCCCAGTAATTTCAAAAATTGCCTTTGCGAACTCATACCATGTACAAAATCCATCGTTTGTAACGTGATAGATACCATAAGGAAGTTTATTGTAAATAATTTCTTTAATAACTACTGCCGCGTCCTTCGTGTATGTCGGAGACATGGTTATATCATTTACAACGTTTAATTCATTACCAGCCTTAGCTTTCTTAATCATGGTTTCTATAAAATTTCCACCCTTTCCGCTTGCTCCAGCAACACCAAAAAGGCTTGAAACTCTTATTATGTAGTGTTTATCACAGATGTATCTCGTCAGAATTTCTCCAGCGTATTTACTTACTCCATACACGTTTATCGGATTCGATGTATCATCTTCAGTATACGGCTCCTTCTTAGCTCCGTCAAAAACGTAATCCGTACTTATATATACATCAATCGCATCAATCTCTTTACAGACAAGTGCTACATTCCTCGCACCAACCGAATTTACGAGAAAGGTTTTTTCTGGGTTTTCTTCACATTCATCTGTCTTATGATATGCGGCGGTATTTATCACGACATCAGGCTTCAACTCTTTCAGAATCTCACAACTCGACAAATCTGTAACTTCTATGTCCTTATGGGTCAAAGGAATTACATCTTCAAAAACTTTAACTAAATCTGAACCAAGCTGTCCACTTGCTCCTATCACTGCAACCTTCATAACATCACCTCAAAACAACTCGTCTCTTTTTATCAACTCCTTCAGTGTCGGCCACTCTTGATCCTTTTGCGAAAGTATTGGATTGTCAATTAGCCATGGAATGTTCACATCTGGATCGTTCCAAATTAGACCACCTTCGTGATCTGGGGCATACACGTTATCAACTTTATAAACGACTTCTGCTTCGTCGCTCAAAACTAGAAATCCGTGGGCAAAACCCCTAGGAATGTAGAGCATGTATTTATTGAATTCTGATAGTATAACTCCCACATATTTTCCGAAGGTTGGCGAATTCTTTCTCAGGTCAACTGCGACATCGTAGATAACACCTTTAATGCACCTAACTATCTTAGCCTGTGCGTAAGGCTCCCTTTGGAAGTGTAATCCTCTTAAAACCCCATACTTCGATTTTGAATGGTTGTCCTGAACAAACTCCCCCTTTATTCCAGCCTTCTCAAAGTCCGGCCTCTTGTACGTTTCCATGAAAAATCCTCTTTCATCTCCAAAGACTCTCGGTTTTATTAATATAACATCCGGGATTTCCGTTTTTACAAACTCAAACGGCATAATACCACCCCCTTAAAGAATTATCCCATTTAACTCAACTTCTTTTACTATTTTCTGAGCATTAAGCAGGAACTTGTACCACTCAACAGTTCTAGTCTTTATGTCGTCTTTTACCTTTCCTTCAACTAAAGCGTCATATACCTCTTTTGCACCCTCTTTTGGCGTATACTTTGGCTTAAAGCCCAATACATCCCTTATCTTACTGAAATCTACTCTGTAAGATCTCTTATCGGGGGAACCATACCACTCGAAGTTAAACGGAAGTCCGATAGCATCTGCAATAAGTTCAGCTAACGGTTTTATCTGATAGTTTTGCTCGTTACTACCGACATTGAAGATTTCTCTGTTAACTAAATCTTTATCAGCCTCCAAAACCATGATAAATGCTCTTGATGTATCTCTTACATGAACAAATGGTCTCCATTGAGTTCCATCTCTCATTATAGGTATTTTGCCATGCTTATAGAATCCCAAAGTCATACCGTTTATGGCTAAGTCAAATCTCATTCTTGGAGATAAACCATAGACAGTAGCCTGTCTTAAAGCAGTCACACAGAAATTGTTATCTGCAAGTGGCAAAGTCTCCTGCTCCGCTAATACGTTTGCCTTTGCATAAGTCGTTAAAGGATTTGTTGGCGACTTTTCGTTTACGACTTCATCTTGAAAGCCATAAACACTGCAAGATGACGCCAGTATATACCTTTTGGCTCCATACTTCTTGGCCAATGTTGCAACCCTAACCCGTCCCTTGTAGTTTATCTCCATAGTTTTTGAAGGATCTAATTCGCCAGCTGGATCGTTTGATAGAGCTGCTAAATCCATTACAGCATCAACATCCCTTAGTATGTTTGGATCAAACCATCTTATATCATCCTTTATGATCTCCAAATTTGGGTCTTCAGCTACATGCGAAAGCGTTTCTGTGCCAAAGAAAAATCTGTCGAGGCATTTCACCTTGTAACCTCTCTCAAGTAGCATCTGAACTAAAACAGAACCTATATATCCACCACCACCGGTAACCAAAACTTTCATTTTTTCACCTCACAAAACAATACTTGATCTATCTCCAACTATAATTCTGTAACCCTTGGGTCTTGCCGTATGTTCATGTATCTTAACATTTCTGCCAATTAGACTTTCTACAATAGTTCTAACACTTATTATCTTGCACCCTTCCATTACAACGCTGTCTTCTATTTCTGTGTCAATGATCTCGCAATTGTCACCTATAGCTGTATAAGGACCGATGTAAGAGTTAGATATTATGCAGTTCTTGCCTATGATACAGGGACCTTTAACTGTTGAGCCGTTCTTGATAACAGTTCCTTCCCCTATTACAACTCTCCCAATAACTTTTGAAGACGAGTCAACTATACCATCAACCCTTGATTGAATATCGTCGAGTACGAGTCTGTTTGCCTCCAGTATGTCTTCAGGCTTTCCCGTGTCCTTCCACCAACCTTTGACTATCGAAGCTTCAACTCTGTAACCATTGTCGATGAGCCATTGGATGGCATCGGTGATTTCGAGTTCATTTCGCCAAGATGGTTTGATGTTTTTACAAGCCTCTATAATTACAGGTTTAAAGAAATAAACTCCAACCAAAGCATAATTGGATGGCGGAATTCGCGGCTTCTCCACGAGTCTTTTAACTCTTCCTTTCTCATCTAAGTCTGCAACACCGAAGCGTTGAGGTTCATCGACTTCCGTTAGCAGTATTAATGAATCAGGCTTTATTTTATTAAATTTATTTGCATGGTCAACGATACCATCTTTTAATATGTTGTCCCCGAGATACATCACAAAATCCTCGTCGCCCAAAAACTCTTCAGCTACAAGTATTGCATGAGCTAAGCCAAGCGGATCTCCTTGATGAATGAACTCGATGTTTGCGTCCCAGTCAACGGATTTAACGGTCTCGATCACTTGTTCTTTATTTGGTCCTACAATTATCCCTATGTCCCTTATCCCAGCCTCTATTACGTCTTCAATCGCATAAAATAATACTGGTTTATTTGCAACTGGGATTAGTTGCTTCTGTTGCGAATACGTAAGAGGTCTTAGGCGAGTTCCATGACCCCCAGACAGAATTAGAGCTTTCATATAGATTCCTCCAAACCTTCTTGCTTTCTTATATTCTCTTATTAAATTTTAATTTTTCGTTATTAAAACTCTCTGTCTAATTCTTCAGCAGGAGAAGGCACTCTTACATTTTCCGTTCTGAAGGTTTGATCATTATTTCCCAGGTTTTATCGAATAAATTTATGAAAATTAGTTTATCGTTTCCTGTCGGGCAGGTTAGGCATTTCTTTTTTCATCATGAGATTAGAGCAACCTCTTTTTGGCATTTTAACATTTTTACATTTGATTTTTGAAATTTGTTCGACAAAGAAATTTCTTAAGCTTGAAAACTATGACGAATGTAATTACAGAGATTGCATAACTAAAAAGATATACCACTACTCTATTATAGTAGACTACACTACCGTTTAGCACTACGTAGAATCCTCTGTTTTCCCCGCTCCAACCTTCAGCATTTAAGTTTGGAGGAATGAAGATGTAACGAGTTGATTCAGCTTTTACGCTGTAGTAAATGCCAAGCAGAGATGAATAATTATAGATGGGCTTTAAATCCTCTGTATAAAATCTTGAGACGTTTAAAGAATTTAAATAAACTACTATGCTATCGCCTTCAAAAACTTTAACGAATCTGTCTTTTAAATAGCCAAATCTTTTATAATCGGCGGTCTTGAACACAACGATATACTTGACATCGATTATCCTTAGATCCGCAGGACTCAAATCGCTGAGTTTTGATTCTACATAATTTTGAACGGGACTCGTGGATTGGGAATAAATGCCCGGTAACTCAACGTTCTCACCATATATAACAGGCTTACTAAAGAAAACGTCTGCGGGATTACGTATATGTTTATCTCTGCACTTCACCCAGTCAAAACTCATGAACATATGCCAAGGCAATACTAAAACGTGAAAATCTTGCTTATCGTTGTCAATAATATTTTTGGCAGTATACCAGTCTTTGGGATAGTCTGTGGGTTTCATAAAGTCTCCCAAGGAAAATATGTTGGGTGTAAGTAGTGGGGGTATTAGAAAAGCTATGACTATCAAAGTATATGATATATTTTTATATCTTCTAAAATTCAGCAACTTATCTATTCCCTTCGCCCCAAGATAAGAGTAAGATAAAGCCAAAAGGGATGCAAACTTGTGGCAGTCTCTAAATCCCTTAAAGAATGGCACAACTTTGTAGAGTGTTACATATAGGCCAGTTGGATCGTAGACTCCCATGCTTAAAATGAGTGCTAAAATTAGTATTATCAAAAACTCTAAGTTGCCTGTATTAACGCCTAACAAACATATCAAAAAGAATATTGCAAACAAGGCCTGCCAATCTGGAAAGCTCGTTGCCTCTGGATAGTAATACCAGTATCCGTGCATCGTCACTATTTCACCGAATTCCTTTGTATGTGGCTTGAAAATTTCAATATCTTTTTCTGAAATTTTACCGAGAACGTTTTTCGTCGTTAATGCTGGAATTATCCAGTAAGCGTTCAAAAGCATTAAGATTATGAATACGAACGTAAACAGTTTGATCTTATCTAACGCGAGGTGCGTATCTTTTTTCATAGTTCTTATTAGGTTGGCGGTAAATACTATGGATATTGCAAACAAGTTGAGTGCGAAGAAATGTGAACTTAAACCCGCTATAGCTGTGAGTATAAGCAACAGTTTCAAAAATTCACTCCTATCGTGTTCTTTAAATAACTTTGTTGCACTTCTTATTGCAAGGGGCGTTATCGCATATGCTAACAGAAAGCCTCCAGCGTATCCGGCAATAAAACGTATGTAGATAAATGGATTAATCATGTAAAATAATCCAGCGAAATATTTTGGCAATTCTCTGGTAGTATCTACAAGCTTATGTGCTGAATATCCAGATAGGAAGAATACTAAAAAGAATATTATTCTTTGGACTATCCAGTTTGGCAGTATTAAGCAGAGAAGTTTTACAGATAGAGTGTACAGAATTCCACCCCAAATGTAGGATCTAAAAAGTATATCCACATTTGGCCAATTTGGTCCTATAACGAAATGCCAAACTATAACGTATTTCGGCGGTAATAAGTCTCGAATTATGATTAGGGATAACAGCAAGTAGAATATTATATGTGCTTTATCTCTTAATTTTTCTAACATCATTGCGATTTTGACTTAACTTTCTTTTTAATTTTTCTTACGAGCAAATACAAGGAAACTAATGCTGAAAAAACTGTTAGAGTTTCCAGATGTTTTTTGAATTCAATAGATCCACTGAGGTAATACGCTACCGCTAATACTATCGTTGCTACGACAGAAAGCTTGAAGTAATCCAAGTTTTTTAGGAATTCTATATCCACTTCAATTGGTTCCTTCTCAACTTCATCCAACTCTTCAATCAGAGAATACGAGAGAAAGAATATTAACAGGGTTGTATTTATCCCAAGCAGAAACGCTATCGTTCCCAATTCTTCAAACTTGTAGTATATTATCCAAAAGCCCAAAATTGAGAGGAAAGAGATCGTGAAGTCATCCCAGCTTATATCTCTGTGTAAGCTAATGGAGAGCGAGAGAACGAACATACCCGTAACAAAACATATTGCGGATGCGAAAAAATCGAGTTTAAATCCCAGCATGCATAACACAAGCAAAAGTGAGGAGAAGTAGTCAAACCTGACGTCGCTTTTGTATATCCCCGCTAACATGAGTGCTAAGGAGAGGGCTGAGAAGAACAGAAATATTGATGGAGCATCTATAACTGCCAATGAAAGCAAACAGCACAGGATGATGATGGCTTTGATGATGTATTCTTTCTGCATATCCCATGATCGATGTTGAGTTTTTAGAACTTTCCAATCTGGAAGTAAAGAGTAACTCTAAAACTCCAAAATTATTTTAAAGACTGCTACCAAATTGATTTTAATGGCTTCAGAGCTGAAAAAGCAGATAATTGATTTGCTTGAGAAGGACAAAGAATTTCGTTATACAGTAGCGGGGCTTATCGGTTTCAGAGAATTGCTTGATGAGTTAAGGGAGCATGACAAGAAGTTCAACGAAATACTTGAGAGAATTAAAGAACACGACAAGAAATTCAGTGAAGTTTTGACCAGACTTGAGGAGCACGATAAAAAGTTCAACGAGATTCTGGAGAGGCTGGACAGGCATGAGAAGATAATCGAAGGGCACAACAGAAAGTTCAACGAAATACTTGAAAGATTGGATAAACACGAGAAAATACTTGAAGAACATGATAGAAAGTTCAATGAAATGCTTAAAATAATTGACAGATACGAGAAAACACTTGAGGAGCACAGCAAGAGGATAGAGGAGCTGAGCATGGCAATAAAAGACCTGAGAGAGGACTTTAACGTAGGTATGAGCTCGCTTCAGCGCAGGCTCGACGCTTTAGGCTCTCGCTGGGAGCTAATGGCAGAAAGTGCTTTCAGAGAGGGTATGAGAGGAATCGTTGAGGAATACTTCAAGGGGAAGGTTGAGAAATGGGTTTACGATGACATGGATGGATTCGTTTTTGGATATCCCTCCGTTGTAGACGTGGATTTGGTAATCAGGGACGGAGAACACATTCTCGTAGAGATAAAATCAAATGTCAGTAGGAGTGATATAGCAGCTCTGGTAAGGAAGGGAAAGCTGTACGAAAGGGTTAAGGGAATTAAGCCAAAGCTTGCAGTGGTCTCACCCTATGTGGACGAGACCGCTTTAAGAGATGCTGAAAAGCTTGGAATCGATGTATACACTTCGTAGCTTTTACAAGATTTCAGTAGAGAGATGAAGTAATTCAAACAAGCTATTTTTCTGTCATATTATGTTTCACCTTCAGACCTTTCCATCCCTCAACCAGCACGAGCGCAACGGATATCAGTATCGGCGGTATTAAATAGGGGTTAAAGAACATCAAAACCACGGACGTCATTGCCGCTATCGACACTATGAGCGTGGATGCGTAGAATTTCCTTTGTCCTTCCACCCTCTGCATGTATATCAATGTGGAGATGATGGAGTACAGCAGTATTGCCAGATAGAAGTTCTGAAATCTTAAAGGATTTAGATAGAAACCATAGGTAAGATATAGGAGTGGTAGGAATACTAAAATGATTGATGCCAGTAGAATTTTATTTTTGGTAAATGAATGAATAGCGATCGCCAATATCGCAATTAAAAATATTACGGCTAAGATGAAGATCTGGTTCAGAAATGCAAAATAGCTTTCGTTCACGACTATCAGTCTCGTCCTCTCTGTTACATTTAAGCCTTTAACTTTCACAGGATAGCTCTCTATCAACGGTTCCGCAGGAACGATGTAATAGACTTTTATGATGTCTTTTGTCGGATCGAACTTCTTTAGGTAGAACCCACCACCGCAACTCTCATTTCCGAACCATAAATCGTTTCCTCTCGGTCCGTTTATCGAATCCCTGAAGTATAATCCTATAGCGGGTCTTCCATCGCTGAATACAGCAGGATACCCTTCAGGACCGTTTACAGCTATAGCGTTTTCTGGTAAATATATCGCCGCTAAGCACGTATCGTTTACGAGCCTTCCTTCGGAATCGTGGGGGCTAAGTTTGAACGGGTTTATGTTCCAGTCGTTGGGTTCGTAGTCGAACTTATACCAGACTTCGTAAAGCCAGTAGTCGTATCCCCTTGTCTTGTTTTCGTAGATCTTTACTGCTTTCACTAAGGCTTCATGGGCTAAATCAGATGCTTTAGCCTTAATTGTTTCCATGATATCGTTCTCTGAGATGTTTATTGGGGTTAACCAGTATTTGTATGTGTATATCTTGTTTGGCTGGACGTCGCTAAATTTCCACATCATGAAATACCATTTCCAGTGGTCTCCTTTATCCCACGATGTCATGGCAAAGCTTTTGTTTGTTATAACTAACGTCGTTGTTTCATTTGGAGTGTATATTAAAGCGTAATTATCCTTAGTGTTATAATTTACTATCAGAGGCCATCTTCCGTCAGTTTTATCGCCAATTTTTGTGCTTTTAGATTCAGCAACGTCAGGAGCTAAAATAAAATCTCCTTTCGCATAACTTGGAAAATTTGGATACATTGCTACAAGAGCTTTATCACTCTTAGCAGACACCGTTACTTCCGTAAATGGCTTGTATCTGTATTCTTTAACGTTTCTGAATATTTCTACATGTGCTTTTGCCTCTCTAACGAATACCTTGTATGTAACGTTAATTTCAGAATAATCATCTGCGAAATTGATTGGCGAGACATCTATTGTGAAATTTTTGGTATCCCAATACCAATATAAGGGTGTTCCTTTAATTTTACCGTTCTCGATATATTCAAACTTAGCCCAATGTGCATCTGTAATTCCCCACTTCGTTTTTATCCATCTTCCGTTAGTAGTTTCAAGGGCTATACATGGATGCGTAATAAGCAGGAAACAAGCTACTACTACAACTAAAACTCTCATTCAAATCACCTTGCTGAAATATTGTTAAGATTTGAGATTAGAGCAATAATCCTTTTTATGAAAGGGTTTTCTACTGAAAGTATTCCTGAAACAATAGACCTCACATCTTCCGCTGTTATCAATCTGAAGATGAATATGGCGGTTAAATAGCATGTAGAAGCTATAACTGTAACTACGATGGTCTCAAGTTTAGATTCCATCGGTAACGAATACAGGACAGCGTATAAAATTAAATAAGAAATTATCTGTTTTACTAAGTTTTTCGTTGAATAAATCTTGCCAGCGTGGATTGCCAAAAGAACAAATGCCAATAAACTTGCAAAAGCAGTAGCCAATGCTCCTCCTGTAATGCCATATTTAGGCACAAGTATCGTTAGCAAAATTATCTGTAAAATTACAGATAATGACAAAGATATAGCAACGATCCGCTCCTTACCTATAGCCTGAAAACCCCTACCCAAAACTATTGCCAATGATAAGAAAGCCATACCACCCGATAGTATTCCCAACGCTTGAGATGCTGGCAGATATTTAGCAGGAAACAGAAGTTTGATGTAAGATTGTGGTGAGCTCGATAGTGCTATCGAGATAGGCACAAGAAACGCTAAAACATACTTCAAAGAGCTTGATATAAGTTCATGAGATGAATTCTTAGATATGTATGGAAACAAAGACATCATGAGTGCCCATGTCATCCAAACTGGAAACCTTGCAAGGACTATCGCAGATTGGTAATAACCGGCTAGAGCGTCGTTTGTAGATAAAAACTTAACAGCTATTATGTCAATATTCATCAATAGCATTATGGAGAGTGTTCCAAATAACATCAAAGCTGACTGGTTAAAAAATTCAAGATTGACTTTACCTCTTGCACACCAAAACTTAACACGAACAAAATACAGAGTTAACATGAACAAAAGAATTGCTGTCGTTAAGAATCCTAGAAATACTCCAAATACTGAAAGACCCAATATCACAAATAAAGTTGAAAATAGCAGTTTTAATATGGGGTTCAGTATCGTGATGGACGCATACTGTTTGAACTTAAGCAACCCTAAAAGTGCATATTGCAATATTGCTATTACTGATGTCAACAAAATAAGAATAGATAAAATAAGAATTGTATTTTTGTATGGTGCTAAATTTATACTTAATAGCGAATATATTATTAAAGATATAAGTAATCCCAATAATATATTCGTTGCAAAACCATCCCTGATAGTAGTCTCCATGTCTTTACCCATAGATATGCGCTTTAATACAGTCTGAGGGGTTCCAGAAACAACTATGAATGATGAAAGAGTATAAACAGCCAAAAGCGCTCCCATGACACCATACTCGGATGGGGAAAGCAATCGAGCTACGACTAAATAAAGAAGGTAATTAAAAACGGATGTCACAAAAAATGATCCGATTAGTATCGAACTACCTCTAACAACTTCCATTTTTATTTTCCCCCTCAAAAGCCTTCACGTATTCTCAGATAGTTATATATTACTATTGTTTTACTTAACGACAATTAATGGGAAGCAGTATGGTTTGTGTAGTTGGAGATGCTTTTGTTGACATTACCATACCCATACCTTTAGAAAACATAGCGTATGGTGGTGTCAATACAACCAAAATAAACATAGAGTGTGGTGGAACAGCGAATGTGGCAGTATGGCTGTCCCGATTAGGAATAAAATCCAGCTTCTTTGGTAAAGTCGGTAACGATGCGTTTGGACGAATATTTAAAGAAGACTTAAAAAATGAAGGCGTTGTAGATTTGACTACAGTTGGAGACAACCTCCAAACAGGCATCTGTATATGTATAATCGATAAATCCGGTGAAAGGTCAATGATTGTTGACAGAGGAGCAAATGATTACATTGAACTGATGGATGTTAATAGATACCTCCACGAAATCTCCAAAGCAGATCTTATTTACTTCACGGGATACTCACTAATTTCGAGAGTGACATCGAAATCCATTGAATATTTGATTAGAGAAATTAGCGGTGATAAGACAGTATGCTTCAATCCAGGCTCATATAATATAATTGGCAATAAACACAGAGATATCATCAAAAATCACTGTGATATGCTAATATTGAATCTAGAGGAGGCACGGGAGTTGACTAAAATGAAAGACATTGAGTTTATTTTAGAGGATTTAGAGAGTTTGGTTGATATTGTGGTTTTGACAATGGGTGGAGAAGGATGCATAGTTTCTAACAAAGATAAAAGGATTATGATACCGGCATTAAGAGTCGAAAATGTTGTGGATACTACTGGCGCAGGAGATGCCTTTTCAGCTGGATTTTTGAAAGGATTTGTTGAAAGATTGGGGTTAGAGGAATGTGCAAGGATAGGTCATAAAGTTGCTAGTGAAGTAATACGAAGATTTGGTGCTAGATAGTTTAATACTATTATATATAAAAACTTAAAGTATTTTTTCAGCTTTTATGGTGATGTTTTGTCTGATTTACCTAATAAGCGATCTGCCCTCTGAAGTTTGTGGGATTGGCAATTCTATTAGATCTAGTATTGTAGGAAATATGTCAACCATTCGGACTGACTTACCTAATTTGATAGTGTTTATTTTATCACTATAAAATAGAAAAAGTCCCTGATTATCCTCATAAAATGGACAGTATCCATGCATACCTTTAACAGGAATTTTATACTGAAAGAAATTAGGATAAAATACAGATCCTGGTTTTAGTAGGAAAATAGCTTCATAATATTTATTATGCTTAAATCTTATCTTATATTTTTTATAATCTTTATCAGTTAAAATTTTTCCACTATTAATATTTGCTAATTCGTTAAGTATTACTTTTTCAGCCTTATCATTTAAAAACCAAAATCTAACAAAAGGTGAATCCACGAACATTACATAATCTCTACCAAAGTCTAATGATGTGTTTTTAATCCTTCTAATTATATTTATATATTCATTAACTTCTACCATTCCATGATCTCCAAAAACAATCATATTCAGTCTTTTATATTTCTTTTTTAATAAAAAGAAGATCTCTTCTATAAATTTATCCACTTTCTTTGCTGTTATTCTGACTTCATTTGAGTATGGACCATAAACATGTCCTATTCCGTCTAAATCAGCGATATGAAGGAATACAAAGTCATATCGGTTTTTTAATAACTTATCTTTAACGGACGCTATTTGTTGCCTATTGTTTACAAAAATTGCAGAATCTGGAGACCCATAATATAGCCACTTCTTGTTATGTTCATTACATACATCAAAAATCGTCGGCTTGTTAGGTATATAGCCATGTTCAGTTGGTCTTTTTTTCTCGCTAATGTCAAAGTAGGGTAAAAGCTCATATGGTACCTCAGCAAAGGTTATATAAGGTTTAGATTTATATATTGTTTTATTCATCATCTTAGCAGAAATGTATCTTATAATGTAACCCGGTGAGTGATATACAAGTCTATCAGGCTTAAAATATTTAAATAAGATATCAATAATGTATTCTGAGAATTTGAACACGTTACATACAATCTTATTTTTAAATAGTTTAAATGGTGATGTATCTGGAGAATACACAAATATGCTAAACAAATCGCTACTCTCTGGATATAATCCTGCACACCAAGCACCTACAATACTCTGAAATCCTAATACACCTTCTAAATAAGAGATGTAATGTCTAGAACCTAGCTTTCTAAGAAAATCCGTGTATGGTAATGCATATTTGCCCCACGCATCGAACTGTACTAGTACTGTAATTTCCTCAAACTTCTCCACACTCTCAAACCTCCTACCATCATAAATATTTATCCCCTTTAAGAAGTCCCCTAGACCACGCAATTAAAAATCTTTTTCTAGTTTCTAGTGGATCCCAATCTTCCTTTACCCTTATAACTTTTTTTAAGTAATATTTTGCAGTTTTAAGGGCATCTATGTAGTCTAATGTACATAACGAATTAATCAATGCATTTAGTAAAAATGGCTCACAAGCGTATATGTATATCATAGGCGGATGTCTTAGGTTATATCTAAATAGACCTCTGGTATTAACAAACATTTGACCGCTATATACTAACCATTGTACCAATGTATCTCGTATACTTCTTCTTTCCTCTCTGATGAATGTTTGAATAGCTTTTTTAAGATTATTTTCTCCCTCTATATCATATATACTATATATATAATATTTTAAAACTTTTAATATAATATTTGACACATCTATCCAAAGATCTTTTAAATTTTCTCTGTTAAATAATGAGTAATCGGGGTATAATTTAAATCTTGTCGCTTTATCGTAGTATTCAGTAAGATAAGGGATATCTCTATATAATTCAGGAAAATTCTTCGAATAAACTTTTTTGAATATTTTATTCCTTATTTC
Organism: uncultured Archaeoglobaceae archaeon; assembly: GCA_965561205.1. Classification (GTDB taxonomy): domain Archaea; phylum Halobacteriota; class Archaeoglobi; order Archaeoglobales; family Archaeoglobaceae; genus Geoglobus. Next base: position 16,522 of record CBEWZU010000019.1, read on the forward strand.
ATAGGAGTGATGATATTCTTTACAAAGTACTAGTAATGCTTCACAGCTACCTAGTATGCCTTTGACACATTGTTCTATTATAAACTTAGCATCATTACTTGCTAAGGGGCAACCGTAGATCAGAGAAGCAATTCTGTTGAATAGCAGTACGAGGCCTTCCCATGGTGGTATATCTGTGGGTTTATACTCAGGCATTTCTTTGAGGACATCTTTACCATATATAACTCGCGAGCCATACTTTAACTCGTAATAAAGGATTCTTGGTGGTAGATTTCGAATTTCTGAATATCTAACAAGTAATATATCTATATGTGGTATATCTATTTTGCTTATAAGTTCTTTTATTAATATTTTATTAACAAACATATAGTTTATATAATATTTTACTATATTGTTGTCAACAATTAGAAATATATCATAATCATTTAGAGGTTTGATTTCCCCGTTCTTTTCAACGATAACACTACCTTCCCCTCTACCAAAGCCCCCACCGAGTATTATCGAGACTAGACCTAGTTTCTCTCTATACTGTAATATTGTTTTTACTATAATATCTAAATCTTTGATTACCTTTTTATTTATTAAATAGTTATTATATTTTGTGTAATTTGTAGTGAGTTGAGTTCTAGTAGACATATTTATCACCTGGTTTTGGGACAAAATTCACCAATACCTTTTTGAAGCGTTTTATTCAGCCTCTGTTATAGCTAAAATTTGTCTATCTCTGAATATAAGTTTTGCGCACAATTCTAAAACAATAACGAATCTCCGGCTTTATTTCTCCATCTATGTGTCTGGTACCATAATTCAGGGTAAAATAGAATGAAGAAAAGTTATATCAGCAAAAACACAGCGTAAGATTTTTATAATGTTCGGTAGAAATTAAAATGTCATGCAAAACATTTTGAGATGCCAAAGGGGGGAGGGAGTAATTTTGTCCCAAAGCCTTTATCACCTTCTAATTTCATATATTTCTTTCACTCTAAAAATATACACCTTATTATCTACGATTTTTATAAGTTCAAAATATTTATTATCGAGAATTGACTTGAAGAGTGACAAATTAACACTCTCTCTCGGACTTATTTTATCAAAATATCCGAAATATCCTCTTTGTTCTAACCATTTTGAAGTTCTTGGACTAATTACAACGATGATTGTAGCATTCGGGCTTATCTTATTTACGGGACCAATAATGTATTCAGTGTTATTGTGCAGGTAATATAATGTTTTTATAGAATAATTAACTGATAGTAAATTTCTCAAGTTATGTGCAAATATAAAGCTTTCAGTGCTATTATTTGATAAGAAAAACTTATATTTGAGAGATCTAATTCTCTCCAAATCTTCTATATAATATTCTTTTTCAAATTTCCATCGGTGCGCTATGTAAGAGTATCTATCACTAACTCCGACTATTATTTGCGTTGTGAATGGGTCAGATAGCACTAATGTATCTTTTGGTAGATTATTTTTTATCCATACTGCGGTATCATATTCATACTTTTCAAACACACTTTTGTACGTATTTCTAGAATAATAATATTTAATTTCATTATAGAAAGGAGTGAAAATACTAGGTAAGAAGATAATTAAGATTACAAAAAGAATAATTGAAGATAGTATTTTATTATTTTTATTAATTTTTAATATATTTATTATATAAAATATACCGTAAGATAATACAATTGGAAAGAAAGGTAATAAATATGAAGCTCTTTGTGTGAACCCTTCTGGTAAAAAGTAAATGAACATACCAACTAAATTTGCTAGGGATATTGGAACAATTTCAATTTTAATTAGGCCCAAAAGAATACTCAAAAAGAAAAAGATAAACATTAAATAAGTATTTGCCTCCACCATTCGTTCATATTTCATATTAAAATTAACATCTGCTTGTGATCCAGTCCATTTTTCACCGAATAGATATTTAGATATAACAAAATTATCATTGAAAGTTAACAAACCTAGTGATTGGGATGATATAAAAATAAAAACAATGGTAACTATCAATATTTTACTTATATTTTTAATTTTATTAGATATAAATAGTACTCTATAAATATAGAAAAATGTAATATATGCTATAATCATGATAAGTAGGAGACATCCCTCATATGTATGTAGCAGGATAATAAATATTGTTATTAAAATTGTTAAAAATATCTTTTTATTTTTCTTTAGTAGATATATAAATAAGATAAACATAAACGAAAAGAACAAAATATGAAGATAAATCCTAAATGGATTAATTGAGACTCGTATAAAAAATGTCACTATTGCTACAGCCAGTATAGACAAGATAGTATATCCGAAAGAGAACTTATCTTTCGTATTTTCTCTAAGTATATTTTTTTGAACTAAATATATTAACCAAGGAGACATGGCATGCAACCATGAGCGTGGAACAGTCATATAGATGTATTTATAAAAAATAGAATGCATCAACCACAGTCCAACAAAAGCAGATAACAGGGAAACATATTTATTTCTTAAGACTTGATAGGAAAACGCATAAAGACCAAACGCATATGTAATATAGAACAAGAATGGTAATGAATAATATATCGAGAATGGATCAAAATTATATACAACGCTTAATAGTCCAACCAATAACTGCTGTATTGGAAAATAAGCTTGTCGAAGAGCTATATTGAAAGATTCGCCATTTATAAACTCTAAGGTTTCTTTATTAAAATTAAAGTAGCTGTGAGAACCGTGTAAAGGGTATGGTTGTATAGATTTATAAATTAATAGAGGGGTAATGGAAAATACGATTATAATGAATGTTATTAAAATTGAGTCTGAGTGGTCTGAGATTTTTAAATATCTATGATTAAAACTTTTTTTAATATTTTTAAATAAAGTAAATTTAACTATATTTGGGGTAGCTATTGCTACTAATATTGCAATACATATAAACATTGCGCTTCTAATAAGAAACCATATCATTTGAGTTAGAATGAGGATGGTATATACTCCAAAAATCCATAATATTATAAATCTAGACACTACATCAAAACTATTTATGTTTTTGTTTAGGTTTAGAGTATATATAATACTTCTCCCGAATTGATATGGTATTATTAAAAACGCTGGAAGTGCTAAAAAGGTTTTAATTAAATCTGATATTATAAAAATATGCAATATAATTGACAAAGTTAGTATATATAGTAGTGATAGGATTTCAGATTCTATGTGTTTTTGATACTCTCCAATTTTTAATTTTATTGCTATGGACATGTTAACATAACCTCCTCAAATGAGCCTCAATCAGCCATAGAGATTTATCAACGACGAATTTAGGCTTGTTCTCACAGTATTTTAGGACTTCCTTCATGAAAACCTCGTATAATTTCTTGTTGTATACACCCTCATCAGAATTAACTCGTTCCTTTCAATATCAACAGTTAAATATATAAATATATATAGTAACACTTTTTATTTGCCCTGACAACAAGACACTTTTTCTTTTTCTCCATAGCAATAGGTAATCTTTCTTTGAGCTTCTTAATACATCTTCTGACAGCGTTGTAAGAGGCCTTGTGGAATTCAGACAAAATTCTGGCTGTTCTTCTGAAGGATAATGTCTAAAAGTAGATGGTTATGCTGAAGGGATCTCTTATCATATATTAGATTTATTTTTAGGTTTAAAATTTTTGGTTATGTTATCATATCCTTTTAATCATAATCAAAACTTAGATTATTTTAACTGCTACTTTCCAATCTGATAAACTCTTTGACACTCTCTAAAAGCGAAACTATTAAACCCATTTTGTATAGTCTATCATCACTGATCTTTCTATTTTTCTGAATCAATTCTCTCTTCTTTAGCATTATCGGAAGTAACTTTACAAAATCAATGTTAGCTTTCATTAACGCTTTAAAATTCCTTAAGTCTCTTCTAACCAAAAAGTAAACCAATCTAACCATATCATATAAAAAGGATATAACCAAACCTCTTATTAAATACTTCAACTCAAAATTCTTAATCATTACATTTAAACGGTTAATTTGGCAATAGTACGTTCTAAATGGCGAACTTTTACCGCCCCAATTCCCACCAAACTTATGATATACCACTGAAGTTGGAACATACATAACCTTATATCCCCTTAACCAAGCTCTATACCCTAAATCTAAATCCTCTTGATAGGCAAAAAAATCAGGATCAAAGCCACCTAACTCCTCAAAAATATCCCTTCTCACAAGAATTGATGATCCCGTAACTGCTAATGTATAGCGTAGTTTGTTATATTGTCCTTCATCAATTTCTCCAAAACCAACATCCATACCAGCACCAACGGGTGTCACAGATAATCCCGCAGATTGCAATCTTTCAGGATAGTCCATAAACAAAACCTTACTTCCACATATTGCTATTTTCTCATCCCCCTCTGCAACTTTTACCAATTCCACTAGCCAATTTTTGTCTACCTTTGTATCTGGATTCAAAAAAACAACGTATTTGCCTTTAGCATACCTTACCGCTCTGTTATTTCCCTCAGCATATCCATAATTTTTATCAAATCTCACAACTTTAACCCATGGAAATTCTTTAGCCACATACTTTACTGAGTCATCAGATGATGCATTGTCAGCCATGATAACTTCATATCTATTTCTTGGATAGTTTAACTTCCCTAGTGATTCAAAACAATCTCTCAAGTATCTCTTACTGTTATAGTTAAGCACAATAATACTTACAAATGGTTTTTTTGAGTTATTATGTATCGTTGACATAAGATATCACTATAGTAACTATACCTAAATACTTAAATGTTAATCATGCCATCTTATTATCTCTTTGTCTAATATATCTCAAAAACATCTTCGCCGAATACCACAACCTCTTTGCCTCTTGCCATGCATGTCTTCTAAATATCTGCCTTAACGCAACTGGAACATAACCTATGGACAGATAATACTCCCTTAGCATTTTATCTACTTCTTTTACAATCTCATCAGCTGTAAGCCATGGATAAGACACTATACTTTTCTGGTGTCCTTGCTCATCTAAATACTCATTCGGATCCTCGGTCAACAAATATCCATGCTTTTTATACCATTCATAAAGCTCAGTGCCAGGAAATGGTGATGACACAGAAACCTGCAACTGTTCAGGCTTTATTTCCTCAATAAACCTCCTTGTCTTTTCTATTGTCTCTTTAGTTTCACCAGGTAACCCGATTATAAAATCGGCATGCAATAACAGCCCAGCCTTCTTAACATTTTTAGCAAACTCCCTTGCTTGCTCAACTGTAAATCCTTTTTTAATATTTCTCAGTATGTTATCATCAGCAGATTCAAAACCGACTATTAAAAACCTGCAATTGGCTTTTTTCATCTCTTTCATAGTTTCCAAATCCAACGTATCAACTCTTGCATTGCAGGACCAAGTGATTTCTAAACCTCTTTCCCTATATTTTTTGCAGAAATCTTTAACTCTTCTCTTACTAACGGTAAACGTATCATCCTCAAAGAATACCTCCTTTACTTCGGGTAAATTCTCCTCAATCCACTCAAGCTCATCCAAGATATTATCAATACTTCTAACTCTGTACTTTCTACCCATAAAGGTCTGAGGCCACGCACAAAAAGTACACTGATACGGACAACCCCTTCCAGTGAAGATCTGAACCATTGGATACAGAGAGTAGTTAAGGAAATAATCGTAAATGTTCAAATGTTTCTTGTAGACTTCTGAAACAAACGGTAACTCATCTAACTGCTTTGACGTAGACCAAGGTCTATTTGGATTGTGAATAATCTTACCATCCTGCTTAAAGGATATCCCTAAAACATTCTGAATATCTTCTTCCTTCTCAAGCTTTTCCGCTAACTCAGCCAAGGTAAAGTCGTATTCATATCTTGCAACGATATCTACAACTTCCAACATCTCCTCTGGAAATTGCGATGTTGGTGGACCAACCATTACAATCGGAACATCAAATTGTTTCTTAATCTTCCTTGAAACATTAAGATCATTGTTCAAACTGGTAAAGCTCGCTCCAACAACTATCATATCTGGATTGAACTTTTTTAAATCTCTTAAAACGTCATTAATATCCCAATTCCACGCTGGACAATCAACGAGTCTAACTTTATGACCTCTCTGTTCAAGTAAACCAGTTGCATAGGATAGCCAGATTGGATAGTATAGAGCGCCTCCTCTTCCAGTATCTTGCCACCTCATTTCCCTACCAAAATGAGGGAAATATGGCGGGTTTAGTACGTATATTTTCATATCAATCATCTCTTTCTAGCTAAAACATAAACATTATTCATGTTTAGAATCTTTGCAATAGCGTGTTTTAATCCAGAAATGAATGAAACTTTTCCTATAACTTCTAATATTTTAGCTTGATGTTTAATAATGTTTAAAAACTCAATTGTAAATCCGACATCTGTGAGCATAGATAATACTTCAACAGCTTGTAAATGATAGGGATGCGGTTTATCGAGTATGTTTAAAAATTTCCTAAGTGTTAACGGTAGTTCAAATGTATGTAACCATAGAATTAGTAGTCCATCATTTTTTAACACTCTATACATTTCATAGATAACATCATGGGGATTTATAACATGATCTAAAACATTTCCGCATATGACTATATCAAACTTAGAATCCCTAAATGGTAGTTTTTCACCAATTCCTGTAATATGGTATGTTCTTAGATCGTCATATAGTCCAATATATCTACTTGCAAGAGGATCTATTCCAACTTTTATTCTAGCATTAGGTATATAGTGAATAATACCATAAGCACCACATCCAACTTCCAAGACATCTTTATTTTTGAATATAGAAAAGTCTAAATTAAACGTATTAACTAAAAATTTTTTATAATTTTCTAGGCACTCCCATTTATGTTTTCTTCTTTTGTAATGCTTATATTCAGCCTTCTGTGCTTTAATCCACCGTTGATAAATCTTCACCAATTAATACCATAAGCACCACATCCAACTTCCAAGACATCTTTATTTTTGAATATAGAAAAGTCTAAATTAAACGTATTAACTAAAAATTTTTTATAATTTTCTAGGCACTCCCATTTATGTTTTCTTCTTTTGTAATGCTTATATTCAGCCTTCTGTGCTTTAATCCACCGTTGATAAATCTTCACCAATCTCATCTCTTTTTTCAACGGGCTTAAGTATCCCTCTTATAAATCCAAGACCCCAGCCCCAAAACCAAATCGCTATCAGCAAGTATATCGTAATAAAGTCTCTAAGCCTTCTTTTGTGTTTAATCGTAAGCAAAACGCTTAATAAGCCTATACCAGCACCCCCCACAACTAAGATGCCCAACGCAACTAAGAGAAAGAAAGCATTGAAGTACGGGAGTAGTAATAATAAAAACACCACTACAATTAAAAGCGAAGGGATAAAATGAAACCACCTACCCATATCCCTGTGCAGTTTTATCGCCTGCATCCTTCCGATCCCATAATTCCAAGCCATTTTCATAAACTTTTTCCAAGTCGGCTTTCTGTAGTGGTAAACTATAGCAAAAGGAGTATAGAGGATCTTGTATCCTCTCTTTCTAATTCTATAATCAAGTTCTTCATCATCAACTGTAACTAAACTGTAATTGAATCCGCCAACCTCTTCTAAAACTTTCTTTCTATACATTACGTTGCATGTCGGATTGTGGTAAATTTCTCTAACCTCTCCCCCAACCAACCCATACCTAGCTCCAACCTTGCTGAGAAAAGACAAAACAATGCCTACACATTTTGCAAATTCCGTGTCATCTTCTGGCGTTATATTTGGACCCCCCACTGCAACAATTTTCTCATCATCAAAATGCTTTATGAGTTCTTTAATCCAATTCCTGTCAACGACACAGTCCGCATCTGTAAAAGCTATGAACTCACCCTCAGCATGCTTTACACCGATATCCCTTGCATAGCTTATTGTTCCTTTATTTTCAAAGACGACCTTACATCCGTATTTTTTGGCTATTTCTACTGTGTTATCTGTAGAATGCCCGTCGACAATAATTACCTCTAACTTATCTTTTGGATAATCCAAATTTTGAATTGATCTAAGACATTTTTCGAGTATATCTCCATTGTTTTTTGTAGGAATGACAATCGAAACTGTACCGTTCATTACTAACGTCACCTTAATTTTTCTTTATCCTCTTCTCAAGCCTATCAAAAGAAACTATCAGCAAGAACAAGATAACTGAGGCAACTCCAAATCCAGAAAGGATTTCGTAGCTCTTTGAAGGTTTTGGAACCATGTATACAAGCTGTGGAAAGATGTTGTTAATGCTGAACTCAAATGGATTGCTGCCAAGCTCAAGAGTTGCTGGAAAACTCAGACCAATACCTGCTTTCACAAACGGATACAGGAGAGTCACAGGCCCACCGTCCAGTATATCGAGGAAAAAATGGCTGAGAATGTAGAAGGATGCAATCAGAGAGTACTCATAACTAGTATTTTTGTTCGTTAACTTTCCAGCAGTCCATTCAAGTAACACCAATAGAAGACAAAGCGGTATAGTCGTAACAAGGGAATGAAGCAATCCTACCATCCCAAGGAACTTATCCAGATCAGGAAGGACTGTGAAAGGGATAAGAGCTATGTGGTAAGGCTTTAACTTTCTTCTCACAGCATATATCAGAATCAGGGGCAGAAAGACATGGCTTAGGAGATCCGTAGTATCACCTCTCACTTGACGGATATTGGAATCTTCTTCTTTCAAACATCTAGGAGGAGGTAGCACATCTATATTTAAAGCGGAATACATGCGATTAATACTTTCACAAAAGGGCGATATAATCATTATGTTTCTCCGTTAGGATGTGCCAACTTAGTGCGAAAAGCATATATATTCAATATTTAAAGCTTGCGCCCTCCGTTATATATTTTCTTATAGCATTTTTTTTTTCTTATAGCATTACGATTTCGACTTCCGTAAGATCTCTCAGTGCTTATAACTAAGCACAGCAATGTAAAGAATCTCACCAAATGATATAACCGACCTAAAACGCCTGTTTCCAGCTATGATAAACTTTATAATATCTCTTCTTTCTTCGCTACCTAATAAAAGCTCTACCAAAACACCAGAATCTAAATACACAACATCCATGCTCCATCCAGCACGTCGAGAATTTTTCTTTTGACATCTCACGAAATCTTATCTACTTCACTAAAATCTTCAAGTATTATCACAAACCTTGAGCCCTCGGGTAAATCTATCCTTTTGAGAGGTTTAAATACGCCGTTCTCGTAGATTACTTCAGTAACTTTTGTCATAACATACCTTCAACATGATCCTTTAAATACTTTCTTTAATTGTCTTCGCTATCTGCAAACCGATAAGCCTTAACTCTTTTGTCTCAACCAACTTGGACGCGTCGAGAATTTCAATCTCAATAACTCTACCATTTTCATCGAGACGAGCTATAAGCCCTTCTGTTATGCCTATAGAATCTACTAACTTTCCCTCTCTAAGTTTTATTATCAGCACATCCGCATCAGGGGAGTATTTTATCTGCATAAGTTTCACCACCTCTAAAGTACCTCTTTGCCAGGGGGTAATAAACTGTAACTACTACGGGTAAATCATTTTCGTATTCGTAAACTTACGATGTGTGTTCCATTGAGCAATAAATCTACCATGATGTTGTGTGATCATTATTTTTAACTCTATATCTTCATATCTTCCACAACTATATAATAGATTTCACCTCTTTCCACTTCCTCGATTCTCTTAACTGTCGCACCTCTAGACCTTCCATTCATCTCGAATTCCACCAATTACTATGCTTACTCATCCTTTTTCTCAGCACATTAGGAATATACTCGTAACGCATACCCAAAGCTACACCAACAAATCTCAATTAAGCCACAAAAATCTTTTTAACTTAGCTTACGAAAGTTACCAAATGATTGCTGAGGATGAGAGGGAAGTTCTAATTTTAAGGAATTCGTTGGAGAGAGAATTGAAACTTATAGAGCATAGCATTGAAAAAACAATGAAGAAACTCAAGGAGTTTGAGGATAAGTATGGTATCAGTAGTGAAGAATTTTACAGAAAGTTCGAGAGAGGTGAAGTAGAAGACACCCAAGAATTCATGCTATGGGCTTCTGAGTATGAAGCCTTAAAATTGCTGGAAAAAGATAAAGAAGCTATCATCAGGATGTTGAGATCGTGCGAACTGAAGACTACTTAGAACAAGTTTTGAAGATCTTAAAAGCGAATCCTCTCATTGTATCCTACGATGTAAAGTTTGAAATTAAATCGTCCACGTTAGCACTACTGTTCGGTGAAGTTCTTTTTAAAGATGGTTCCACGCTGGAGTTTTTGGAACTCATAAGGGAAACCTACAGAGGTTTAGAACGACTAAAATACCGATTTCAATACATGAAAGGCAAGATTCTTGTTTTTAGATACGATAATGCTCCACACCATAAGGAAGTCGATACTTTCCCACACCATAAGCACATTGATGGAAAAGTTATCCCATCAACCGAGAAGAATCTTCTTGAAGTTCTTAAAGAGATTGAGGATTATCTTTATTGACTGAATTCCACCACCTGCTATGCTTACTCACCCTTTTTCTTAATACATTAGGAATATACTCGTAACGCATACCCAAAGCAAGACCAGCAAACCTTGCAAGATTATAAATCAGAGCATAAGGAATCCAGATTTTATGATTCCTCATCAGATATTTTATCTCGCTAATAAGATAGGATAATCCCTTAGAAGCAACTCCACCCGAACCGCATATCTGTTTCATTGCAACACCATCATCAAATCTGCGTTTAAAAGCTGAAATAATGGAGTAATTGTGAGAGTGATAAACCACAGCTTCAGGCTCATACACAAGCCAATAGCCAGCCCTTAAAACATCTATCGCCCACTTCTTGTCTTCAGCCATTATTATGTTCTCGTCAAACCTTATCTTCTCCCAAACTTCTTTCTTAATAGCAGAACAAACATCTGAAATATAAACATGTGATACGTAAAATTCAGCTAAATTCTTAAGATCTTTAGGAGTTATAATCTTTCTTCTATCAGGATAGAAGTATGAATAAAAGAACTTCTCCCATAGGCTTCGCATTCGGATAAGCTATCTGTCTTCCATAAACTCCAGCAACCTTATCGTTTTCTAATGGTTTAATTAATATCTCAAGAAAATCATCATTCAAAGGTAGTGCATCTTGAGTTATGTAAACTAAGTAATCTCCTTTAGCCAACTCAGCTCCCAAATTTCTCGTTCTGCTGTGGTGAAATTCTTCAGGTTTTATTCTGTGTATCCTATAACCATATTTCTCAGCGATCTCTAAGGTTCTATCCGTCGAACCGGAATCAACAACTACAACTTCAAAGTCTTGATACGTTTGATTACTCAACTTCTCCATTAAACTTCTGAATCTACCTCCGGCATTCTTCGTTAAAATTATCACACTTAACATCTTAAACACCATGTTAAGAACCAGTAGATCGTATTTTAGTATTGTAATATAATTAAATTATTAAAATTTTTTATTTATTCTCTTAAACTCATTGTATTTCTCTATAAACTCTTCTAAACTCATTTGGAGATCCTCCCGGATGATTTTTCTGAGTAAACCTTTTGGTATTTCTTTATTACTGTGTATAGGAACTGTTGTAACTCTGCCATCTTCTGACTTTAGCCTTATGTGAGACCATTGGACTTATAACACCACACTTCGATTTTATTTAATTTCGAGTTAGGGAGTTAACTAAGCGGAAGGATATTCGATAGGAGAGCTATACACAACTGTTGCTTGTATTATTTATAAAAGTGAGGTCTCAGCTTCTCTTCCGGAATATATTTTGAAGCTTGCCTGATTATAGCTTTTAGCGTTCCTTTATCCAATTCATCGTGCAAGGGAACGGTTAAAGTTTGCTTTGCGCCATCTGGCAGAATTCTTCTCAGCTTCACATGACTACCTCTCTGAGATATTACTTCAAATCCGAACTTTGAAAGTATTTTTACAACTTCTTTTCCGCTAAGAACTCTAAGCTTTGGCATATTCAAGCTCCAGATTAACTAAGACTAAGAAATCTGGGGATATTTCCAGTTCCTCTAAATCTTCACCCTCCAAGTGAAGGCTGAGAGCTTCTTTAATATTTTCAACGACTTCATCTAAAGTTCTTCCTTGAGTTACTATTGGCAAATCAATGCATTCAGCAACATAGTATTTCTCCCCCTTGTAAATTCTGAATTGGATTATTCTTTTCATATTGCTCTTTAGGGTTTGTTTTATTTATTTACTTTTCTTATAAGGTTTGGCGAACTAAAAAACATAGTCTACGAATTTTAAGCTTTCATCTATCCCTTCTTCTTCTAAACACATCTCTATAACTTCCTTGATGTTTTCCAAGGCCTCCTCTATCGTTTTTCCATAAGTATGACAACCTTTAAAAAGTGGACAGCTCACTATATAATATCCGTCCTCATCTATTTCAACAATCACAGGAAATCTAAGTTTTTTTTGCAGTTACATAGCTCATATTTTCACCCACTGCTTTTTCCCCTAAATAGCTTTATATCTTAGGTTAAGGTTATTAAGACTTTATGCTTTTTCAGCTTTAAGATACCCTTTTCTTGATAACTTTGATTACTCAATTTCTCCACTAAATGACCTGTAACAAATATTCTACCTTCATTTACTCTCTCCAAACTGCTTTCTCAGTTCATCTATAGCTTTTTTAATTCTTTCAAGGAATCTTTCAGCATCCTCAATTATCGATTCTGTCTCCTCTTTAGATGGCTTGTAGTGTATATCGTAGTCAGCCCTTTCTCTTCTTTCGTGGGCTGTTACAATTGCTTTAGCATAATATTCCTCTATTATACCTGTTTTCACGAATTCCAAACCGAATTGAGCTAAAACCCCTCTATGAGTTTCTCGGATACTTTTCTTTCAAGCATAAGATGGCTTTAGCGGCGTAATACATACAATAATAAGCTCTACTTATAGCATCGTCGTAAATTCCTTTTTCAAACAGTATCTTTGCCGAATTCAGCTTCGACTCTGCTTTTTCAATCAGAAGATCTACTTCATCCAATCGTAATCCCCTCTTTAGATACAGTTCTATAGAATGAAGAATTCAATCTTCTCAGAAAGTCAAACTCACTTGAAGATAAAACTTTAGCGGAAATATATATTCCAGTTTTTAACATGACGCCTACAACAATATCAGATATTAATTTTTGCATTTTAAACGAATCACCCTTGGTGATTATCAGGACATCCACATCTGAATGTTCCTTATCCTCTCCTCTTGCAACTGATCCGAACAAAATAATTTTCTCTACTTCATCTCCATACTTATTTTTTAGTGTTCTGACAAATGTTTTTAAAGCCCTCTTTCTATTAATTCGCTCCTCAGGCATAATTGAACACACTCATGAATTATTTTCTCGGTTCACCCTTAATCAGATAAATCACATTGGAAACGAGAGCGATCATCATACTCTACACCCTTGAAATTCTCTTTAACTTTTCCCAACAAATTTTTTCGCATCTTTTAACACGCTTTCAGCCTAATCTTTTGAAATCTGATGAATATCGGGAAACTCCCTTTCTGCTATTTCAGATAATTTCCTCAGCTTCTCAATCACCAAGCTCCCTCAATGCAGCTTTTATCTTCTCAATCTGAGATTCCAGATAATCAAGCTTGAAGAAATCATCGATCGTATTCACCTCATCAAGCTTTCCAGACTTGTATAGTTCTTCAAATTCTTTTGCCGATTTTACACTGTATTTATTCAATATTTCGAGCATTCCCGCATTGTATTCTCTCATCTTCTTTTTTAGATAAACTTTCAGACTCTCTCTTTCAAGAGTGTTTACATCAATTCCGAGAAGTCCAGAAACTTTGGAAACGACACTCATCAGATATTACCTATTTTTTGCTTTAAGATTTTTGTGGTCACTAGATGCTCGTCACCAGATGCTCGTAATATCGGGAAAAGGACTTTTAGAGTTTTAGCCATCTTCTAACAGATCGAATCTATGTTTCTTGTCCCGCTCACATACAGAGGAATAGCCTTGCAGAAGCCATGGGGAATTACTCCATTGTGCTTTAAACCACAAATACAAAGTCATCTTCATAAGCCTTTTAAATTTTTAATACTTTCAAAAACCATTCGGGTGTGCAAACTTTAATCAGATCACTGGCTTTTTTGGCAAAGTCTTCATCTCTCGTTATAAGATAATCGCAGTTACTCTCCAAAGCTACTGCCGTTACGCTTTAGATGGAAATTCGTAAAAATTCATAAACCTTTGTGCCAAAACGTAGGCAGAAGTGCAATGAATGTCCAATCCCAATTTTCTGAGGATTTGCTTAGCAATTTTACTCGTATTTGCTGGATTAACCAGATACACCTTAAATCCTCTTTTTAGAGCCATAGTTATTCCATAATCTAATAACTCATGTTTTGCGAACTTAGAAATTTTACGATTGGCTTTAGGATTGTTTGTGAACTGTCTCTTCTTAATTCTATCAAGGTCTTCGAATAAAACTATTCCTACATTGTGATAGTAAGCGTAATCCAACAATTCAGCCAAAGCTTTCAACCTAATATCTTTAGCCTTGTTTTTAGGAAATCCGTGAGAAGTAACTTCTGGAAAGTGTTTAACCTTAACATCTCTAATCTTTCCTTCTCTATCAACGATAACCATGTTTATTCTGTCTGAGTTTAAGTCAAACGATGCTATAAACTTGCCACATGCAACCCCATACTGAAACAGTTCAAATGGAATGCTTAAATGAAGGTAAATCCTGCCATTCTTAAAGACTACTTTAGCCGTGTACTTCTCAGCCTTTATGAATCTTCCACCGAAATCATGTCTAAAATCTAACCAACTCTTTGAGAATGAGTCTCTGATTTTAACTGTTTCATCGTCAATTTTGACATTTCTGTTTCCTTGCTCATTTGATTTGGCATAGCTGATAAGGAACTTTGATTTAATGTGAATATGCCTTGGATTTCCTTTACAACCCTCTTTCAACATCTTAGCATAATCCCATGCTGAAACAGCATACCACCAGTTGTTCAAGATTTTACGCAACTCTTTAACTCTCTCCGACTTCTTAACACAATCTAACTGCATCCTTATTGCCTTATTTACAGCTTCCTTGAATCTATGACAAAGTAGGTTAAGTCTAAGATAATCTTCTTGGGTTTTAGGAATAAGCAATCCTTGTATTGTTGTGAAATCTACCTTTGCTTCTCGTACTTGCTCAACCATAATTCTATCGCCTCTTCAATCGCCTTACCTAAAGCCCCTTTCTTAGAACCGTAAACATCAATTACAACCTTTCTAAATCTCTTTTCTAACTCATCGTTGATCTTAACATTCAACACACCCACACATCATCACCAAAATACTTATATACTTGATGATATAAATACATTTCGGAGATGAGTTCAACCGCTGTGAAGTCGATGAGCTAAGCGAGGTGGAGAGGTTGAACGATCCCGATGGAGATTCGATGAATCCGCTAAGCGGAGTAAGTCGGGTCCCCGTCGTAAATGGGGGATGAAGGTTGGTGTGTTGGGATAAATTTGCACATCTACCAGACCCCAATGCAATGGAGTCATATGGATCCAGTCCATAATCCTGCTGAAGTTCAAATGCC
>CBEWZU010000020.1:0-31842 GCA_965561205.1 uncultured Archaeoglobaceae archaeon
AATCCATTGGTTGATGATCATCTATCGGTGGAGGTCCCGTTATCACAGTTATAGTTCCAGATATTGTTGCTATTTGATCTTCAATGTTTTGATAGTTATCATCCTGGAATGAGTTTATTGTTATTACTATATTAGATGTACCAGGGTTTAACCCTTTAATCGTTAAAGTAGCTAATACTACATTTGTATCTCCTGCCTTAACCTGATCTGATAGATCCCCTTCCTTAAACCACACTGTTGACGCTGGGAGTGTAGAGTTGTCCTTTAACGTAGCCCATGTCGGAAATTCTATATCCGTTATTTCCGCAACAGACGAATTACTTATGCTCACACCCAAGTTCACATACGCTAATCCAGTTGGAACTTTATCAAGAACTATGTCGATTGTTGAACTTGAGTCTGGTGATATGACTACAGTTTGAGGAGATGTCGTTACGTTTGCAAGTGCTGCAGATGTTACTTCTACTTGCGTTGAAGTTGAATTCATCAAACCATTGTTATCAGTAACTCTCAGCCAAACCGTGTATGTGCCGGGATAATAGTAGGTATGATTTATGAATGGCTCTGAAGATTCAGCCACATATGCCTCTCCAAAGTCCCATTCGTAGCTTACTATGTAACCATCAGGGTCGTAACTTCCTGACGCATCAAACGTTACATTTTCCCCAACCACGGGATTTGGTGGATGAAAAGTAAAGTTTGCTACTGGTGGGTTTAAATCCTTGTTCTTAACTTTTATTTGCTTCGTGAAATATACTGCATCTCCTTTCAACTCAGCTTTAGCATATGCGATATACGTACCATTTAAGGCAGTAATCCACCTGACTTTCAAGCTTTCAAGATTGCAATTCGTAAGATTCACCCATACAGGGTCATTTTCGCCGTAACCACCTAAGAATTTTGCAGCCTGTGGAATGAACTCACCAACAGGATCCAGAAATTCACCCGTTTCAATGATGTAAACACCTTTTATCTTCAAAAATGGTGATTCAACAACTAAAACAGCTTCTCTCCAGTTGGTTGTTGAATTCCTGTAGTATCCCCTGAAAAAAGTGTAATTTTTCTCACTCTGGTTTAACAAACTTGTTGCATATATCTTAATTCCATTAAAATCCAAAACCGGAAAGCGTGTATCCCAAGGGCCGGGATAATAATCGATAGAATATAAGCCTGTAACACCTGTTCCATTTACAATTATGCCGAGAATTGTTGAATTTCCCTCATCGTAAATCATTTGGTAATCAATCAACCCAAACCCAACTTCATCTGGAGCAGTATACACCTCCAAGTTTACGTGGAGCGGATTTGTATAGCTTACAACCTCAGGATAAATTTCAGGCTTTGCAGCACTCCAGTCCATTACATAGCTTACCGAAGGTGATAGTTGTGTGTCAGATATGTCATAACTAATGGAGATTCCACTATGCCAGTCTTCAGCGGGATGTGAAGAATTTGTGTCAATGAAAACGTAAAAGTCATCATTTACTTGAATATTACCAATTGGGATTGTTGCCCATTTCCAGTTTGTATCGAAATAATCAACGTATTTGTATGAAGATCCTCCCAAATAATTGAGATTTGAGTCTAAAATGTAGATGCTGAAATTCTGTTTCTCCAATAAAGAATTACAGTAATCTTGTGTGTTGTTGCAATAATACCTTCCGTAAACTGAGATGTTTGTGATATTATAGGGGGTATATGGTGGAGAAAATTTTATTGCATGACCCCTTCCATGAATATCCGTTGATTTACCAATTGAATAACTACCATCCATTACACCATCATCGTACTTTAGTTGATCGTTTACCCTGATCATCCAAATTGTTGTGTTTTGATCCACTGGCAACGACCAATCTTCAATGTAGTAGTAACAACCATTGCAAAACGTTGCGTTTGCACATCCACTAAACCAGCCACTAAACACAACAAACAATATGGAAACCATGATCAAGTTTCGAATTCTCATTTCTAATCATCCCCACTACCAAGTCACTACCCATCGTATTCTTAGTTGATGTCATCCTTTGTGAAAACTTAAATATTTAATTTTTTCTCTTTTTAATTTTTTCTCTTTTAGAAGATTACGATTATTATTGTCACTTAGTATTTAGGATTTATGTTAAACTTTCAAAAATTGAATAACTCAAAATTGAAAATATAGAATCAACTTCTCTTAAGCCTTATTAAGTTATGTGTAAGCTACTTTCCAATCTTTATGTCAGCCTGCCTTCCCTTTTCTGCTTGGCTCAAAAGCTGTTTGTATAATCTATAGTCGTAATTTATATCCTTATTTAATGCAAGTGTTGGTATCTCCAGCATTTATCAATCTATAGCTAATTACTTTATCGAAACCTATTCTTCGCTTCTCTGCTTCAAGTATTTCATCAATCGAGGAGAAATCGCCATATATCTTAGCAAAACTAATATACTCTAATTTACCATTCTCAGCCGTGAAAATTGTGATGACGTGCCCATCTGTTTCTCCATTTTTAGAAAATCTGAAAGCCAGCATTTTAGCGTTATATCTATGCTTATTGAGAATATATGATGAAAATACAGCGTAGTCTTTGCAGTCCCCCTCTCTCAATTCAAAAAACTCCTCAGGTGAGTATGCTACACATCCTAAATGGTATTTGTAGTGGAAATAACTCTCCATAAATTTACTTAGTTTTTCTGGTGTATCCAAAAATTCCACTAATTACTGAAATTACTTGGAAAGTTTTCCCCCTCAGTTTCTTTAGTTTTAGCAGGGGTAGGTGTAACTTTCAATTCAAAGCTTATTTTTAATTTTGGAATTTCTGATACTTTATTGGATATAATTTTGCTATATTCTACCTCAACTTTTCCTTTTTTCGACACAACAACTTTGATTCCATCACAATCCTTTGCAATGTGGTAGCTCTTTGATGCTATTTCCAGAACGTTAGAGGATTTGGCTCCGTAAGTTTCGATATTTTTAATGTATTTTCCATCTTTTAAATATTCAGTCTCGAATCTTCTTTCTACATAATCCCACTTTATTCTCAACACTTCCTTTGTTTCTGAATTGTAAATGAGTACCAAGTAGTTTCTCTCTTCTTCAATCTTTCCAAAAATTTCCATAGCTACGTAAACGAAATTTCCATCAGTAGCTAAATAGACTAAATGTGGATTAGCAGAATCTGGAATATCGGGATTTCTCTCTTCAATTATTAATGGCACAACACCACTATTTTTCCAATCATCTAAAGAACCATCAAGTTTTATTGTAAAATTTTCCATTTTTGGAGTAGTTTGGATTGGTATAGGAGTTGTTAGTTTTTGTTGTGGTTGTGGTTGTTGAGAACAACCTAAGAGTATCATCGTTAAAAATATTATCAAGGCTATTTTTAGTTTCATGAGGTTTGGTAAACCTTTTTAAAATTAAAATTTTTGGTAGTGTAATAATAAGGTGTAAATTTAAAGGGCAGGTGTTCATCCCACCCGTGTACCGCAGCTAAGAATTAGGAGCTGGAAACCTTGAAAATCTGCTTATGAAGATGAAGTTTGAAGTGGGAAGTTATGAATCCTTTATCGGTGAGATTATGAAACTGGATAAGGGTATAAAGTGGTAGGTGAATTTACAGCTTTGATGGGGCATGACCAAAATTTTTATATTTTTTTCCATACAATTAGCAGATATGGTTGATAAAAGATTGTGCACTCTTTTGCTGATTATTGTAGCTTCAACATTGATTGGTTGCTCACAAAAAGAGGTGCCTACTCAGCCCACACTAACGCCAACACAAACTGAAAATGTGACGAAACCAAAACAAATGGAAAACATCTTCATCGAAACAAATCCGAATGTAGAATTAATTTCAATTGTATATTCAATGACCACGTTTAACTATTGGAGAATTCCAGATTATGCTGACTATGCTTATTGGAATGACGTGAGAGATAAATTTAGCCAATACAATACCCATCCAGCGGTGAAAAATGCTCAAAAGCTTGTGGATTTGGGTTTTGCGTGGGATGCACCATACAACCTGATTTTACACTATTCTCATCCACCCAAACTTCAGAAATCGGAAGAATATTCCAATCAGCTTGTAGAGAGAATTGGAAGAAGTGGAGTTGATTGGCTAATTGATGATTTTGTAAACAGCTTAAGAGATTTTGCTTGTGAATCGAACTTTGAGGAATTCTATACAAACCACAGTCCAATTTATAATCAATCTATTGAAAAGGTAAAAAGCAAAACAAGTGTGAACAACCAAATCACATGGGCTGAGCACTTCTATGGCGACAGAGCTGAGGAATACCACATTGTACTAGCCCATGGACTTTATGGAGGGGGTGGATTTACAGTTCCGGTTGGCGATAAGGTGTACATGATATTACGTATAAGTGATATCAAGAATGGAAAGCCTGTGTTTGTAACAGACGTGGATAGTTTCAACTTAACCGTTCTTTGGTTGGTTTCCTACTACTTCTTGGATAAGTGTGTAGATGAAAATAGGAAAGACATGGAGAGTTTAAGTTACTTATATGCTGATTACGGTAATTGGCTGAAGAATTTAAGGGACTCTTATATTTTGGCTTTCCTCGCTTACAGTATAGAAGATTACTCAGGACTCAAGAATGCTGAGAACTTCCTCAACTCGAAAATGGGCTACCTATATGCAACTCCAAAAATATGGGAGACCTACCACGAATACAAGTCAAATAGAGACAAGTATCCAAACTTCTGTTCGTTTTTCCCAGAAACTATTAAAGCTTTAAAAGACATTCCATACGTTGTTTCCACCTATCCACAGAAGGGTGCAGTTCTTGATGCAAATGAAGTTTCTGAAATCGTTGTCAGGTTTAGTGAGCCTATAAGTCAAAAGAGTTATGCGTTTGTAACTTCAAAAAATGGTGAATATCCTGAAACTACAGGCAAGCCTTATTTCATAAATTCAACGACTGTTGTTTTGCCAGTAAAACTGAAGCCGTCAACAAACTATGCCCTATTCATAAACTTACCACCGAAATATGCTGGTTTTAAAGATTTAGATGGAAACCCTGTTGCGCCATATGAGCTTGTGTTTAAAACGAAGTAAATTTAAACTCCAAATCCCAGAGGGGAAACTATGAGAAACTACTTTATTTTTCTATTGACGCTGGTTGTTCTCTTCGTTGGATGTTCCGAAAAACCACTCCAAGTTTCTGAAACATCTTCGGAAATGACTACTATTCTAACACCAACATCTATACCTCCTCAACCCACACCTTCTCCACTTGTGAGGTTTGCATTAGAGAACAATATTTCTGAAAATTTGGCATACAAATTAGAAAACTATTTGGGAGAAAATTTGAGTGAAAATGCTGTAAAACTTATCAAGATTTTATCAAAGTTCAACTCTGATTACATTCCAAAAAACATTTCTGATATTGTGCCTGAAAGCTACAAATCTGAGCTTTCTGAGAGATTGCAAGAGAATATAGTAAACTACATCACATCAGATGGTAATGTTAGTAAAGAGGAAATAAAAGCTTTAGAATTTATTTTAACTCTGCCAAAGGACGTGCAGAAGTGGTATATAGAAGAAGTTGGACTGAATGAAGAAACAGTCAAATATTTGAACTTGCTGAATGAGATTGAAGATGAAGATTTTAAGTTATACGCCGCTAAGAACGTGCTATGTTATGCAGACAGGCAGATTGATAATATTGAAAAAGAATTTTTGAAAAATCCTGATAAAAATTTGGATGTAATCAAAAAATATTACTCTTCAAAACTTGAAAAAATACCAAATCTTAGAGAGCAAGTTGAGGAATTGCCTAAATACAAAGAGAATTCGATTAAAACAATTGAAGCACTTGAAGATATTGCTGCTTTGGCTAAAAATGCTGAACCTTATGAGATATTTGAAGATAGATTCGATCCTGATAAGGTCACACCAGATAGAGAGGTTTATGAGGCATTTGAGCTGATGGTGAATGGTGGCACACCCGACCCAAAAGATTTCGGATACTCCGTACCTGACTATAATACCGAACTTGAATGTTTGTGGTGGCTTGCGGAGCAGAACGAATTCAAAAATTATGATACGCTTGCTCAGGCAATCGCAATGACTCACGGGATATGGGTCACAATGGGAGACAAGGATGTAAAAGAAGCTGTAAAGAAAGACATAAATGATTTTCTACGCTTCGGAAGAGAGACTGCAGAAATGCAAGATGCGCTTAATCTAAATTACAACTTGGAAAAATACCCGCTGGAGGCGAAGGTGGCATGGGCGTGGCGTGGGGGTACAATATTAGGCAGCCGGATGCCACTTATTTGGACGATTGTGGAACCGCAGGATCCTAAAAATTACACTCATCGTTCATATATTGACCAAAATAAGAAATTGGATCTATTCGGTTATCACTGGAATGCAATAAAAGTTTCGACGTTAGAGGAAATGAGACATGCTACAATAAACAAAAACTGGTTGGATAAAAATGTGGGAAATCAAATTTACAATCTGGAATGTTATTTTTATCTCTGTCCCAGCGTGCCAACAAATCAACATCATTTCCGTGGGCATGCTTTTAATTTTCAGAATTATAGAATAGTCACTGTAAATGTCTGGGGAGTCGATGTGCCTGACTACAACATCGGGAACAATAACTGGCAATTCGAATTATTTAAAAAAACGAGGGCTTTCCAAGGAGAATGTACGGACGAAGCTTCGTTGATTGATTCTTGGGCGAAATCTTTTGGAATCGCTGTTGATGTAATATGGAGAGGAGTATTTATTCAAGGAAAACAAATTGCAGGACATTTTATACCAACATATTATGATCCTCTATCGAATAGTTGGAAAGCGACTACCGAGCAACTTCAGGCAGGTAAGGAAGAAGCTGGCAATAATAAACTCTGTCTGCAGATATTTAAACCTGCTATTGATCAAACCACCTACTTCAAGAAAAATCCACAACATGCTGAAAAATGGCCATGTCGCGGCACAACTAGGTGTGGACTCCCTTCAACTATATATTACACCCATCCAAAGAGATATCTTCTGGATGAGATAAAGGAAATGTATGACTCTGGAGTCCATTCAACCCAATTTAAAAAATGGGTATTTTATCAAACCTCATGAATAACTATGACTAACAGTGAACTGGACTACTTAATAGATTTCTTTAACCAGTTCTTTTCTGCTAAGGGTTAAGTAAAGAATTATTAACCAATACCCGAATCTCACTATCGTACTTTCCCGCACGATTGAAAGCCTTCTAGAAGTCAATCAATTGGATGGTAAACTACTTCGATGCCAGCTTCTTTTAAAAATTCGAGACCTCTTTCGTCGGCGTATTTTCGCCCATAAACTACCTTTCGAATACCAGCGTTTATAATCATCTTAGCACACATTATGCACGGTTGGTGGGTTGTATAGAGCGTAGAATCTTTTATACTCACCCCGTGATAGGCGGCCTGAATTATGGCGTTCTGCTCTGCATGAACACCTCTACATAGCTCATGTCTCTCACCAGAAGGGACCTTGAGTTTCTCTCTTAGGCATCCGATATCAAGACAGTGTGGCATTCCGGTCGGTGCACCGTTGTATCCCGTCGTCAGAATTCGTTTGTCCTTAACGATAACGGCACCGACTTTCCGTCTGAGGCATGTTGATCTGGATGCTACAACCTTTGCTATCTCCATAAAATAATCGTCAAGGGATGGTCGCATGCAAATCCTTGATAGTAATGTAAAAATAATTTTAGCTATTTACGTATCTTTATGCTAAACATGGAAAGGATAGAAAATCTCGCAAAAATTGTGAAACGACTGAAATACAAGCCAATATCCTTTGACAATCCAGAACTTTTCCCAGAACCCGATGATTACATTTATCCAAATTACGTCTTTTTCATGATCGCGATTGATCACAGAACCGGTTTTAACAAGAAATGGAAATATCACGGATCAGATCTGCTGTTTTATCTTGCAAGGAAAAAGCAGATTGAAAATCCGAAATTCTTTACGGCGGAAAATCTCGTTGACATTAATTCAGCAGAGTTAAGGCGTGTCTTCACCTTCAGGGGCGTGACGGTTAGCAGAGTGGAAGAGCGAGCTTTCCTTCTCAGGGATTGTGCTAAAAGACTGCTTAAATATTATGAGGGTGATGTCATGAATCTTTTTCGAAAAGCCGATTTCACGGTTAAGTTTATTTTGAATAGACTTAGAGAATTCAGAGCCTATGAAGATCCGTTGATGAAGAAAAGCTATCTTTTGATTAAGATTTTGAAGAGACAGGGTTTAAAGCTTAAAGATCCCCATAATCTCAGTTTTCCAGTCGATAATGTTCTTGTAAGGCTCGCTTTATCCTCTGGGATAATCAATCCCGGTGAGAAATTAATGAAAAAAATAAATTCGGGGATTATGTTAACTGAAAAAGAAACTGAAACTTTGAGAAAGATGACTGAAAAAGCTTTCATTATTCTTTCGAAAAAATCGGGTATCGAGCCAGATATCCTCGATGATATTCTTTGGACTTACGGTAGAGAGATAGATTCTGATGATGTATCAACCCCTATAGATGACAGGGTGGATGGGAGTGCTTTGCAAGATTTTATAACATTCATCAGGAGCAGATTCGTTAGAAAGATTAAGTTTCCACCGACATGGTATTTTTAGGGTCAGAGGTGTATCGAATGATAAGGGTCAGAGTTAGGGGGATCTACGCAACTGCAATAACAAAGCTCTTGCTCGATAACGGACTAAACGTGTCGCATGCATCCAAAATAATAAGGGAACGGTTTGGAATAGATGAAAGCGACGAACCTCCGACGGTAACCGTAAAGGATACCGATCAAAAGCATGGTATCGTTATAGTAGGTGAATACGAGCATGGGAAACAGGTATTTAATATCCTCAAGGAGATGGCTGTTACTCACTGGGTCTCAAAGCTTCCACTCCATGCCATAATTAAGGGGAAAGTCGTAGATGTTGGAGAACGCAAGTCGATCATCGATCTCGGTGGCTACAGAGGAATACTGGATCAAGAACTTGAAGTCGGCAGCGAGATCTTCGTGGACGTTGCCAGACCCTTCATGCCTCATGAGGATTTTGCAAAGCTTTCGACGAAATACACGATCTTTGGCAACTACGTTGCTTTAATAAAAGGTATCGGGCGGAAAGTTGTCTTTAGTAGGCACATAACGAACAGGAAGCTTAAAGACGATCTTGTTGCTTTATCGGCTGTTTCCAATGTAGAAGACTGGTCCATAAAGTGGCGAAGTTCGGCAACCATCGGAAATCTCGATGAGATGTTGCAAGACATTAAGGATACGTATAAAAAAGCTGTAGAAGTGATGAAACGAGGAGAGAAAGCTGATATTGGTGAAATCGTCTATAACGGAGAGTTCTTTGCAATTCTAAGCTTTAATAAAGAGTATCTTGACGAAATTAGAAGCACGGTAATTCCAACCATGAGATATCATCACTCCCTTAAGTCCGTAGGTGAAAACGAAGTTGTTGATTTCGGTGAACATCTCCTCCAGCAAGGTTTTGATGGGGATGTCCTCTCCGAGAGTGCAAGGAAATACGTGATTTCGAAAATGGGTGAGCAGAGACTTGTAGATATAGAGCATGTCTCAGCTCTGAAGTGTAGCATCCTCAAGCTTACACCGGGAAAACCGATCGGATACTGCCGTTTGAAAAGGATATTCAAAAAGCCCGGAATGTTTGATGGACTGAATGTCAGGAAAGAGCCGGGGGATTACGATATCATGGAGTTTTCACACGGATTACCGATAATCCTCCATCGATACTACGGGAGAGACGGAAGCTTCAAAGGAATATACGTTAATCTCAACACACCTCCAGATATTGGGAGAAATTTAATAAGATACATCGATATGGAGATCGATGTTGTTTCGGTTGGCGGCGAAGCAAAAATCATCGATGTCGAAAAGCTTGAAAAAGCATGTGATCTCGGGATAGTGACGGAAAATGTAAAAGAATACTACCTCAACCTCGCCAAGCGTATTAAAGGGTTCCTTGAGTCCCATGATGAATCGGACGTAACTTTGGATGCGGTAGTTAAATATATAAATAGAGATTAGATAACCCCACGAATATGAGCACCGAATTCAAGCACATTGTCAGAATTGCGGACACCGACTTAGATGGAAAAAAGCCGGTAGTTCACGCTCTAACAGGTATAAAAGGTATAGGATTAAGAATGGCAAGATCAATCGTTAATCACCTCGGAATTAATACAATGATAAAACTTGGAGAGCTTGACGACAAGACGATTGATAGACTGAAGAAGTTCGTCGAAGAAGAGATCGAAACACTTCCGGCTTGGATGTTAAACAGAAGAAAAGACCTTCACACTGGTAAAGATCTTCATTTACTCAGCAAGGATGTTGACTTCGCCAAGAAGCTCGATATCGAGAGATTAATCAAGATGAAGGCTTACAGAGGTGTAAGACACGCGAGAGGATACAAAGTCAGAGGACAGAGAACGAGATCCACCGGAAGGAAGGGTATGACTGTTGGTGTTATTAGAAGAAAGAAGTGAGGTGGTTAAATGGGTGATCCAAAGAAGCCAAGAAAGAAATACATAACTCCCACAAAGCCATGGGATAAGGTCAGACTTGAGAGAGAAGCTCCTCTTGTCATAAAATATGGCTTAAGGAACAAGAGAGAGCTATGGAGATTCCAGAACCTATTAAGAAAATACAGGAGAGTTGCCCGAGATTTGCTAGCTAAGGTTCACCTTCCCGGTAGAGAGGGACAGCTTGCGAAAGCAAAAGCCCAACAGGTTATTAAAAAGCTCAATAGAATGGGAATTTTGCCGGAAAATGCCACCCTTGATGATATACTAAACCTCAAAGTGGAAGATTTCTTAGAAAGAAGATTGCAAACGATCGTTTACAGGCAGGGACTTGCAAGGACGATTAAGCAGGCGAGGCAGTTAATCGTTCACGGTCACATAGCTGTTGATGGTAGGCGTGTTACCTCACCGAGCTTCATAGTCGAAAGGGATATGGAGAGTAAGATAAGCTATTACGCTAATTCACCATTTGTGAAGGAGGGGTAATATGGCTGAGAAAAAGAAAAAAGGTATTTGGGGTATTGCACACATCTTTTCATCCTACAACAACACAATCATCACAATTACGGACATAACTGGGAGCGAAACGATTGCGAGGATAAGCGGTGGAATGATCGTGAAGGCTGGAAGAGATGAGGGGAACCCCTACACGGCAATGCAAGCCGCCCTCAGAGTAGCCGAAATAGCAAAAGACAAGGGCATTGAGGGAGTTCACATTAAGGTGAGAGCACCGGGCGGAAACAAGCACACCACACCCGGACCGGGTGCTCAAGCGGCAATAAGAGCTTTGGCAAGAGCCGGATTAAAGATCGGTAGGATAGAGGATGTCACTCCGATTCCGCACGACGGAACCCGCCCCAAAGGTGGTAAGAGGGGTAGAAGGGTCTGAACATGGATGTTGAAATATTAAAGGACGACGGGGTAACAGCGGTATTCATTCTGAAAAACTCCAATCCAGCTTTTGCAAACGCATGGAGAAGGGCAATGAAGAGCTTAGTCCCAGTCATGGCTGTGGACTACGTTGATTTTTATTTAAACTCCTCTTATCTATACGATGAGATTCTCGCCCACAGGATCGGTTTGATACCTTTAAAAACGAATATAGATAAGTTCAACCTTCAAAGCGAATGCGTCTGCGGTGGCGAGGGTTGCCCGAACTGCCAAGTATCTCTGAGATTGAATATCGAAGGTCCCAAGACAGTCTATTCGGGGGATCTAATCTCCGACGATCCCGAAACAAAGCCCGTTTACGATAACATCCCCATTGTGGAGCTATACAAAGGTCAGCAGCTAATGCTTGAAGCTGTGGCGAGATTGGGTTTTGGAAAAGAGCACGCAAAATTCCAGCCCGTCTCCGTCTGCTACTACAGAATCCTTGCAAAAGTCAGCATAACGGATGATTGTAACAACTGCGGGAAATGTGTGGAGATCTGTCCGAAAAAGGTATTCGAAGAGAAGGACAGCAAGATCACAGTAGCAAACGATTTCGAATGCACGATGTGCGGTGACTGCTTAGATGTATGCGAGAACAATGCGATTCAGATTGAAGAGACAGACGATTTCCTGTTCACGGTTGAGTCAGTGGGGCAGATGGAAGTAAGGGAGATTATGAAGAGAGCGTTAAAAGCTATAAAGGACAAAGCAAAAGAGATGATTTCTCTTGTAGAGATTTAGATGAGACGGGAACTTTATTGCGATGTCTGTAAGGAGGAGACCCCTCACATTCTTATTAATCCCGCGAGAAATCTTTTCAAGTGTGAAATCTGCTCATCCGTCACCGAGTTAAGGCCAGAGAAGAAAATAAATCTAAGAGCAATTATAAGCAAAGATGACGTTTCCGATGTGGGGAAAATAAGTGCCGGTAGATCAGATACATTCGCCAAAGGACAGGAAATAGTAGTCGAAACAGAAGAGGGTTTCAGGCTCGGAGAGATCACATCGATCGAACTGAAGGATGGAAAGAGGGTGGAATTCGCAAGAGCCGAAGACGTTGAAACAATCTGGCTCAGAGATGTCGGCGAGGTTAAGGTAAGAATCAGCCTTCATAAGGGTCCCGTAACTACCCCTTACGAGATATTCACATCAGGGGAGGTTGAGTTCCAAGTAGGGGAGATCCTCCCAATCGAGGGAAGAAAATACAAGATAACAAGGATTAAGCTGATAAAGGGGGGTATCTTAAAGAAAGAAGGAAGAAAAGCTAAGGCAAAAGAAATCAGAAGAATTTATGCACAGTTCATTAGATAAACCCCTGAGATTGAGGGATTTTATTCGTGTTGGAGATCTCTACTTTTCTGTCGTTGGCTACAGAAATGAGGAATCCGTTAAATGTTTTTTGAGGTATGCCCCCGGCAAAGGTGGGAGATGGAAGGATAATCGAGAGTTCAAGAAATTAGCCCATGAAGAAGCCGTTAAGATCGGTAAAAGATTTTACAGTTTTAAGGAGGGTATTTTTAGGGTTGACTACGAATTAATTGATGAATTCTTCAAGCCCGAAGAGAGATTGAGAGATGTAATGGATAAGGATGTGGAAAAAGTTGTCAAGTTCTTTAGCGGAATTTCCCTTAGCAAGATGGGAGTTACTGGATCAAGACTTATCGGTTTAAAGGGTGAAGAAAGCGATGTCGATTTTGTGATGTATGGTAAATACTGGTTCAAAGGAAGAGAGAAGATAAAAAGAGGGATTGAAAGAGGAACTTTATCGGATCTCGACGAAAACACTTGGGAATTCATATACAGAAAAAGAAAACCTCCCCTTTCTTTCGAAGCTTTTCTAATCCACGAAAAGAGAAAATTCCACAGAGCATTCATCGGATCCACTTATTTCGATCTCCTATACGTTAGGGACTACGATGAACTGAATAGAGACATTCCCGAGGAGGTAGGTGTAAAAAAAGGGAAAGCGAAGATAGTTGCCGAATTAATCGATGATTCCTTGGTATTTGATTATCCAGCTTACTATCCAATTAAACACGAGAGGATTAAGGCGGTTCTGTGCTTTACCCATACTTACGCGGGACAGGTTTATAAAAACGAGATTTTAGAAGCTTACGGGCAAATTGAATGGATAAACAATGAATATTATCTTGTGGTTGGAACGAGAAGGGAAGTCGAAGATGAGTATATAGTTTCGAAAACCCTTCTTGAAAGGGAGGGAATTAAAGATTATTTAAAGTAATTTCTCCAAGGTAGCCCCTATCCCCACGAATTTCTGCTTCTCCTCTTCGAGGATGTTTCGGATCTCTCTCACCGCCAACTCTATATCGGATCTGATATTGGGATTGTCCCTGATGTATATCTCAATCACGTTCAGACCCGGATCGAAAAAAACCTCATCAAAGTTCTCTATCTTTTCTTTTAGATAGCTATTGAGGACACTTCTATCTATCGAAACTTCCTCGCTCTCGCTAATCTTGTAATCTATCCTGAATTGATTTGAAACCTTCAGCACTTCCGGATTGTTTTTCAGTATTATCCTGTAAGTGTCCTTGGATGACCTTCCTATTTTGAAATCCCACAATTTCATGAGACCTAATTATCTCCAATTGTATTTGAAAATTTTGATGTTACTTCAGAAGTTTTCCTCTTAGCTTAAATTCCCAAAAGGAGCTTGAGGAGAGTAGTTCCGAAAGCAAAAGATGGCAATCCTCTTTAACTTCTTCAATAGACTTGGTAGCGTCAACCCTTCTTATTTCATTGCAATCCAAACTCAGGTAGATTTCTCGCACCTTTCTGAGGTATTCCATATCTTCGAATTTTGTTGGAGTTCTTGTTTTTTTAATCCTATCAACGGCGATTTCGGGTGGAACGTCAAGCAATATTGTCAGATCGGGTTTTGGGGCGAACTCCTCATTAATCCTAAGAATTTTCTCAGGATCTATGCCTAAGGCACCCTGATAGGCGACATTCGAGTAGTAATATCTGTCCATTATCACAGTGATGCATTTTTTCAGCCTCGGTAGGATATTCCCCTCAACATCTTCTTTTCTATCGAGGATGAACAGTTCCAGCTCCTTTTGGGGATCTAATCTATCCCCGCTCTTGAGTATCCTGCCGTATTCACTGTCGCTTGGTTCTTTTAAAATCTCCGCTTTAAATCCCAATTTTTGTAGAATATCTCTGATGTAATGGGCCATTGTTGTTTTACCGGCTCCATCAATCCCTTCGACAGCGATCAGAAATCCCACAATCTACAATCAACGTAATAAATATAAGATTAACGAAAATTGATATATGATCGAAGATGCGATAAGAATCGGGAAAAAGCTTGCAGACTACCATCTAATAGATGGTGCGAGCGGGAATCTCAGCTTCAGAGATGGTGAAAAAATCGTAATCACTCGAACGGGTGTCGTTTTGGATTCTTTAACTGAGGACGACTTTATTTCGGTGGAGATTGGCGGATATGACGAAAGAGCTTCGTCCGATTTCAAAGTTCATGAAAAGATATACAGAGCGACCGATTACAGGGTTGTTCTCCACTGTCACGGAGTATACAATGTGGCATTGTCTTTGATTGTAGATAAAATCATTCCTATAGATCTTGAGGGAAAACTCTTCCTTAAAGAAATTCGATTTATCGAGGGAGAATTCGGAACCGATGAGCTCGCTGAAAAAATCGCCAATGAAATAAAAAAGAGAGGTTTCGCTGTTGTTAAAGCTCATGGGATTTACGCTGCCGCTGATAACTTTGATAATGCGTTCAAAATCGCAAGCTACGTGGAGCATTCCTGTCAGGTGTTCTATCTTTTTAGTTTAACAAAACTTTAATAATCCCTCTAATCACCAATCTTTATGGTCAAACATTTGATATCCATTTCAGATCTAACGAAAGAGGAACTTCTTGATTTTCTTAAGCTCGCAAAAAAACTTAAAGATGAAAGAAGGAGGGGAATATTTAACGATTATCTAAAGAACAGAAGTCTCGCAATGATTTTTGAATTACCCTCCACAAGAACGAGGATAAGTTTTGAGGTCGCCATGTCGGATATGGGTGGTCACGCTCTCTACCTGAACTGGAACGATCTTCAGCTCGGCAGAGGCGAAACGATCGCGGACACCGCAAGGGTTGTCTCAAGATACGTTCACGCTGTGATGATGCGGGTCAGAAACCATTCAACGATAGTCGAGTTCGCAAAGCACAGCGAAGTCCCCGTGATAAATGGACTGAGCAATTTGGAGCACCCCTGCCAGATAATCGGAGATCTGCTCACAATCCTTGAGAAGAAAGGGGGATTTGATATAAAACTCTCATGGGTTGGCGACGGGAATAACGTCTGTAACTCCCTTATCCTGGCTTCAGCCATCTTAGGTTTTGAAATGAGCGTAGCCACACCCGAAGGTTACGAACCCCCCGAAGAAATCCTCAAAAAGGTTAGGGAGATGGAAGGGAACGTGAATCTTTTGAGGGATCCCTTTGAAGCCGTGAAGGACGCTGACGTAATCTACACAGACGTCTGGACATCCATGGGTCAAGAAGAAGAGAGAGAACAAAGGCTGAAGGTATTTAAGAATTATCAGGTTAATTCGGAGCTTGTTGAGAAGGCAAAGGACGATGTGATTGTCATGCACTGTCTCCCGGCTCACAGGGGTGAGGAGATCACGGATGATGTTATGGACGGTGAGAGATCGGTCGTATTCGATCAAGCTGAAAACAGACTACATGCTCAAAAAGCAATACTGCTGAGGTTGATAAAATGATATGGGAGAGTGTTGCGGAGAGAATCGAGGATTTCATAAGAAAGACAGTATCAGAAGCGGGAGCTGACGGGGTTGTCGTGGGAATAAGCGGAGGAGTTGACAGTGCGGTTACAGCATTCCTCTGTCAGAGAGCATTGGGATCCGAAAGAGTTTTGGGAACAATAATGCCAGAGATAGGGGTAACCCCCCAGGAAGATATAGAAGACGCAAAGGAGGTATGCGGTATTCTCGGAATTGAATACAAATATATAGAGATAAACGACATCTTCGAAATATTTTCAAGGAAGTTCGATGACTCGGATTCCATGGCCGCCGCAAACGTTAAACCGAGAATTAGGATGATTATAAATTATTACTACGCTAACAAGATGAATCGTCTCGTGGCGGGGACGGGAAATAAAAGTGAGCTTAAAGTGGGCTACTTCACGAAATTCGGAGATGGTGGTGTCGATTTTCTCCCGATAGGCGATCTATACAAGACGGAAGTCCTTGAATTCGCAAAATTCCTCGGAGTCCCCGAGAAGATTGTGAATAAAACCCCATCTGCAAGACTTTGGAGAGGACAGACCGATGAGGGGGAGATGGGTATAAGCTATCAAAGACTTGACACAATTTTGAAATCTCTCGAAATGGGATACACGAAAGAGGAAATAGCTGAAAAGCACGGGATTCCTGTTGAAGATGTTAAGAGAGTAATCTCAATGATCGAAAAAAGTAGACATAAGAGGGGATTGCCTCCCATCGCCCCCGTTAGAGGCTTAATAGATTAAAGCTTTTTTAAACAATTCTTTGTGTTTCTCTGGGTGAACGAGAAATTCAAGTTTCTCAGGTTCTTTTATAAGCGAATACATATCTCCATCAATTCCGAGGAGTTCATTTGATTTGCTTTTCGCCTCTTTAATCTCAGGGACTTTTTTGTATCTTTCGTTTTTAATCCATCCCCTTTCCGTGTAGTAGTGGCAGGCACCCCTTAAGCTGCTGAAAGGCTCGTAAATCGATTTGAAGCTTCTGCAAACCCAGTTAGACATAACAAGTTTTTTATCGGAGGGATTTACAGTCACGTGACCGTAGTGGGGTGGGATGATTACACTTTCACCTTCGCTCACTTCAACCACGATAAATTCTTCGATGATATCGTAGCTTTCAGCGGGCTTTTGCATCAAAATCAGAGCTTCTCCTTCAAATATCTGATATATCTCCGGATAGCTGTTGGGATGATAGTGACCGAATGTTTTTATAAATTCATCGCCTATCTTTCCCGGGAATATTACGGTAAAATCGTATCTCAAATCGAGATCTTTGATTTTCTTTTGATCTTCTTCGAGGCAAACGTCTCGAAACATGTGATATGCTTCGAAGTCTTCTTTTAGTGCTTCGGGTTGGAATAGGACTGGTTCCAGATCTTTGGCGTATCTTATTTCGTAGTCGAATTTCTCGAAGTCGATAACCGGTCGCATGATAACCACCCGTCGTTTTTACTAATATTTTTTTCCTTTTGGTGAGTCTTTTAACGTTAGTTTTAAGTATGATCCCGTTTACTGTTGAGTATGAATCGATGTGCCTCAAAAGCGAGTTGCGTGGGTCAGGATATTTATCAAGACTATAGTGCTTGGTTGGAAGATCCTTTAAGAAGGAACCTCAATCTTGATCTCGAAGAGTTGAAAGGCAAATTAACTGAAAAGGGAGTATGCGGCGTTTCTTTAGACGATATCGTCTATGTATATGTGGTAACAACAACGAGGGTAGCTCCCGTAAGGAATAGTTACGAAATCAGACAAGAAGGTTGCGGTCCGAATTTTGAAGGTGGGATAATAACCCTTACGACTTGCAAGCACTATATGAGGTCTTCATACGAATTAAAAGGAATATTAGACAACGGCAAACTTTGGATTGCAGGAGTTACTTCAAAAAGCAATAAGAAGAATCCCCTACGGGAGTATGTTCTATTTTATTTGATGAAAGTTGACAGCACAATTATTGCCAACTCGTTCTACGATCTGTGGAATCAATTTAACCAAGTGCAAAACATTAGAAACATAAAGGATGCATGCAATAATCCCTTGGGTGATCTATACCGACCAAAAAGTAATTGCAACTTTAACGTCGGGAACAACAAATGGGATCTGAATTGCTATTATCCGCCATGCCGAAATCATGTTCATGTTGTATATTGCCATAATTGCTGGATTAAAGACATTAGTTACTGCTGTTCAAACAATAGAAGACCGCTCCTCCTCGTAGGTGAAAATCCGTTCATGGGTAAAAAGAAAGATAGCAACAACTTCAACAGTTATCTCTGGACTGAAGCTAAGATCAAATTCGTGCCTAACAAGCCTAACAAGAATAAAAATTTCCGAACAATGAAATTAACTTTACAGGAATTTTTACATCGGCTTGGACAAATTTAATATTTTTTCCCCAATTGTTCGTTTGATCCTAACTCCGTAAATTTAATTACCATGATTGACAAACACAATATGATGGCGATTACACCGATGGAGGTTTACAAACTTTTACCGAAAACGAATTGCAAGAAGTGTGGTGAGCAAACCTGTATGGCTTTTGCTTTTAAGGTCGTTAACAGGGAAAAGAAGATAGAAGAATGCACTCCACTCTTTGAGGAGGATAAATATAAAAAACAGAGGGAAGAGTTGTTGAAGCTTCTTGAGCCATTAAAGGAGGCTACCGAGACCGGATTAATTGTAGATGAAGAAAAATGTGTCGGATGTGCCAACTGTATCGTCGTTTGTCCGGTTCACGTTGCCGAAGACCCGAAGGGTGCCGGAATCGGGTGTGGTCCCACCATAGAAAATCCGATACTGAGACTGGAGAACGGTGTAGTTAAAGTCGTGAATATGCATCTATGTAGAAGATACGGAAAAAACAGAATCTTATGCGTTGCGTGTAGAGAAAACTGCCCAAGCGATGCTATAAGCTTCTTGGAGGGGTGATTTTATGTTTACATGTGCCGGTTGCTCCTGTTTGTGTGACGACATAATCGTGGAAACGGAAAACGGTAAGATATCGGTTAAGAATGCATGCAGAAGAGGTGCCGGGATCTTTTTGAACTACAACGTTTCAAGGGCGAGACCCAAGGTAAATGGAAAGGAAACTGACTTCGATAAGGCTCTTGAGAAAGCTCAGGAACTTATTCAGGAATCTAAAAACCTTGCAATCTACGGTCTGGACACGACGACACTCGAAGCACAAAAAATAGCAATAGAGCTTGCTGAGAAAAAAGAAGCGTTCATCGACGATAATTCATCTTTCTGTTTGGGAGATTTTGTTGAAATGATACTAAAGAGGGAGCTACCGACAACAACCTTTGACGATGTCAGGGATTACGCTTACGTCATAGTTTACTGGGGTGCTGATCCCTATCACAGCCTTTCAAGACATTTATCGAGATTTTCTTATTATCCCCGTGGAAAAAAAAGACAGAGAGGTTATGAAGAGGACAGATTTCTCGTTGTAATCGATGTAAGAAAAACGCATACGGCAATGCTCTGTAAAAAGAATGCAAAGTTCTTCGAAATTCAGGACGATATAGAGCTAATAAATGCTTTTAATCAAGTCTTGGATGGGAAAGCTCCTTCGATCTTCACGCGGGACATTCCGCGGGTTATTAAAGAGATGGAGAAAGCCGATTTCAACGTGATATTTGGAGGGTTGGGACTGAAATACGGTCTTAAAGGTAACTACGATTTGTTTAAAGAATTTGTGATGAAATTAAACACAAAAACCAATGTCTACTTCATTCCCGCTGGATGCCACCCGAATATGAGGGGGTTCAACGAGCTCATGTTCGAAAAAACCGGTAGCATTAATAAATACAGCTTCAGGGATGGAAAATCCTCAAAGGATTTCGCATTCTACAATCTACTCAAAAACGATTCAATAGACACCGCATTGATAATCGGAACGGATCCTTTGAACTCTCTGCCATTTGAATACGCTAAAAATCTCGCAAAAATAAACACGATCGTCATAGATCCTCGGATGAGTTTCACATCTGAAATAGCAAAGGTCGTTCTACCCTCAGCCATAAGCGGTGTTGAAGCTGGCGGAATGATGGTCAGATCCGATGGAGTCAGGGTGGAGTTGAAGCCCGTTTTCGAGAATGAGATTAACGATGAATTTATCATGAAAAAACTTTTGGAGGTGGTGTAATGCCTCTTCAATTCGCAAAATTCCTGAAAAAGATAACCGTTGATGTGGTTGTGGGAAGATCGAGTTTTCAAGTTGAAGCTGCCGATAAGGGAAAATTCAGTGAAGAATTTGTTAAAAAATCCGCAGTGGTTTACATGAAAGAAGATTTTGCCAAGAAAAATGGATTCAAAGAGGGTGATATTGTAAAGCTAACAAGGGAGGGGAAGAGCGTCAATCTTAAAGTAGCAATTGCAGATTACGCCCCAAATGAAGGAGTTTTTATCCCAAATAGCATTTACGCCTCTTATCTATCAGATTTTAACTGTTTTAAAAGATTTAAAGTAAGCCTAGAGCCGGCGGATGGTGATGTTACTAAACCGGAAGAAATTATCCAAAAAATGTTAAAATAACACCAATTTATTCTAACGAGATTAAAAGAGGTAAAGTTTTATATCTGTTTTTCTATGATTAATTCAGAAGGAAATAAGTTATTCACGGGGTGTTATGAAATGGCAGTTGAATTTAGAAAAGGTTTGCTTGCAATAGACGAAATGAAAAACGTAACAATTCGCATAGGAGAAGTAGTCGAAGAAGAAGAGGAATGGGCACCGATGGGTCCCACTCCAATGCCCGGTATCGCAACACTAAGAGACTGGGATTTCTTCCTTTTAAAGAGATACAAACCATTCTACGCTCCATACTGCGACATGTGCTGCCTCTGCACCATGGGCAAATGTGATCTGACGGAGAACAAGAGGGGTGCCTGTGGCCTTGACTTGGCAGCCCAGACAGGTAGGATTGTAACAATAGCATGTTCCGTAGGAGTTTCAGCTCATGCAGGACACGCAAGGCACATGCTGCATGATATCGAACACGTAACAGGTAAAAAGCTTGATGAGATTCCGGTGGATTTGGGCCCAGAAATTGCTGAGGTTGCCCCACTAACCCAACTGATAACTGGGATTAAACCGAGGACGCTAGCGGACTTGGATAGGGCTTTGAGATATGTGGAGGAGCAGATCGTCCAAGTCGTTGATTCAATCCACACAGGACAGGAGGGAAGCTATCTTGACTACGAATCGAAAGCATTCCACCTCGGTATGCTCGACTCTCTCGCCAAGGAGATTGCCGACATAGCCCAGATTTGTGCCTTTGGTTTCCCAAAGGGCGAAGATAACCAGCCGCTGATCGAAGTTGGAATGGGCGTTCTCGACAGAAGCAAGGCAATCGTCCTCGTCATAGGTCACCACGCTCCTCCCGCCATAAACATCGCAGACTACATCGACGCTAACGGACTTGAGGATGAAGTCGATCTCGGAGGTATTTGTTGCACTGCAAACGACATGACGAGATACTACCAGAAGGCTAAGATCGTATCAGCACTTAGCAGGCAGCTTAAAGTGATTCGAGCTGGATTGGCCGATGTGATAGTTATAGACGAGCAGTGCATAAGAGCCGATATAATGTATCACGCCAAGAAGCTAGGAATCCCAGTCATCTGCACGAACGAGAAGGCAATGCATGCACTTCCAGACATGACAAAAGAGGATCCGAAGGACATAATCAAATACCTGCTCGATGGAAATCCGGGATGCGTCATTCTCGATCCTCTGAAGGTCGGTGAGGTTGCGGTTGAAGTTGCAAGAGCAAGAAGAAAGCAGAGAGGTGACGACATCGGTCCAAGGCTGACCGAAGAGGAGTTCGTGAACTACGTTAAGTCGTGCACACAGTGTGGAAACTGCACCATTGCATGCCCTCAGGGAATTAGGATCGGAGAGGCAATGAAAGCCGCCAAAGAGGGGGATAGGAGCAAACTTGAGAAGTTCTGGGACATATGCATAGCATGTGGAAGGTGTGAACAAGTCTGTCCGAAGGGAATCCCGATTATCGACGTTCTGAACTACGCCGCATGGAACAGGATAATCAACGAGAAAGGTAAGATAAGAAGGGGTAGGGGACCGGTTAGGGACTCCGAGATCAGAAACGTCGGTGCTCCGATCGTGCTCGGGACAATTCCGGGAATTATTGCACCTATTGGATGCGGAAATTACCCGAACGGAACTGAAGAGGTATATCTTATCGTCAAAGAATTCGCATCGAGAAATTACATCGTAACATTAACGGGATGCATGGCTTTCGATGCAGCAATCTATAAGGACGAGGAGGGGCTTACGGTTTACGAGAAATTCCACGATAGATTTGACGCTGGAGGTGTCATAAACATAGGAAGTTGTGTCAGCAACGCTCACATCCACGATGCCGCAATTAAGGTCGCAAGAATATTCGCTAAGAGAAACATCAGGGCGAACTACGAGGAGATCGCCGACTACATCCTGAACAGGGTCGGAGCCTGCGGTGTTGCTTGGGGTGCAATGAGCCAGAAGGCGGCTTCGATCGCTACAGGTTTCAATAGATTGGGAGTCCCAGCAGTCGTCGGGCCTCACGGGAGTAAATACAGAAGAGCATTCTTAGGCAGACCTTACAACGATGAGGACTGGATGGTCTGGGACATCAGGAGCGGGCAGAGGGTGAGGATAGAGCCTGCCCCGCAGGATCTCCTCGTTGCCGCAGAGACGATTGAAGAGGCGATGCCGCTGATTGCCAAGCTCTGTTTCAGACCAAACGACACCGCACAGGGTAGGCAGATCAAGCTCACGCACTACATCGATCTTAGCTTGAAGTATCTGAAGAGAATGCCAGACGACTGGCATCTGTTCGTCAGGAGTGAAGCTGATCTTCCATTGGCAAAGAAGGAGGAGCTTCTCAAGGAGCTTGAGGACAAGTTCGGCTGGAAGATCGACTGGGAGAAGAAGAAGATCGTAGAGGGGCCAATGAGAGAATACCACCCAGGCTTCAACCCGACGAACGTTGAGAGGTTGTTTAGAGAAGGTTTCACAACGTTGTGAGGTGGTGTTAATGCCGAAAGCGTTTGAACAGCCGTTTGATGCCGCAAACATCCCCGGGCCAAAGATGGCGACGCTGCTTGAGAAGGGTAAGCCCGTTGCCATGATGATCAAAAAAGCCAAGAGGCCGCTGTTGATAGTCGGCCCCGACATCACAGATGAGATGTTCGAGAGAATCAAGAAATTCGTTGAGAAGGGGATCACCGTTGTAGCGACGGGCAACGCCATTGTCAGATTTATCGAGGCGGGGATAGATAGCAACGTCAAATATGCGGTTCTTCACGAACTCACCCAATTCCTTTTGGATCCTGAGTGGAAGGGGTTCGACGGGCAGGGTAACTACGATCTTGTCCTCATGATCGGCACGATCTACTACCACGGCTCACAGATGCTTGCCGCAATAAAGAACTTTGCCCCCCACATCAGAGCCATTGCCATTGACAGATACTATCACCCGAACGCCGCAATGAGCTTCGGGAATCTGTGGAAAAAGGAAGAGGACTATCTAAAACTCCTTGATGAGATTTTAGCTGAATTATAAATTTTTTTGGGAGGTGATAATATGGCTATTGAGAGAAAAAGGATTGAAATTCCAGAGGGTGTTAAGGTAAAGGAGAGTGTTGGTGAAGAGAAAGAATATCCATTCGACATCTCTCCGATGTATGAGGGTGAGAGGATCAGGAAAGGTGACATGTTTGT
The DNA here is from genome assembly GCA_965561205.1 of uncultured Archaeoglobaceae archaeon. GTDB lineage: Archaea > Halobacteriota > Archaeoglobi > Archaeoglobales > Archaeoglobaceae > Geoglobus. The sequence continues at coordinate 24,011 of CBEWZU010000020.1, forward strand.
CGAATTTGGAGGCCCCTCACAACCCGGTTTCGAACTTGTTCTGGCACTGCCCAAAGATCAAGTAGAGGACATGAAAGTCACTCTGATAGGCCCAGATCTCGATGAAATGGAAGAGGGGCAAATTCATCCTTACGCCATGATCTATTACGTGGCAGGAGACATGGTTGAAACCGATCTTGAACCAGTTATCGAAAGGAGAAACCACGACTTCCAGAACTACATCGAGGGGTATATGCACCTGAACCAGAGATACGACATCTGGATCAGAATCGGAAAGAACGCCATGAAGAAAGGATTGAAGAGCTTAATTCAGATAGCGAAGGCTACGATGATGCTGTTCAAGAACGAGCTTCCGTTCATTGAGAAGATCGAAGCGGTATATGTGACGGACAAAGATCTCGTCGAAAAGCTGTTGAACGATGTGGCAATGCCGATCTACGAGGAGAGAGACAAGAGAGTTGAGATGCTCCACGACGAGGATGTGGACGAATTCTACTCATGCACACTATGTCAGAGCTTTGCTCCGACAAACGTCTGCATAGTTAGTCCAGACAGACCATCGCTTTGCGGTGCCATCACGTGGTTCGATGGGAGAGCCGCCGCAAGGGTCGATCCCGAAGGTCCGAACAGGGCGGTGCCGAAGGGCGAATTGCTCGACCCGATCGGCGGTGAATACTCTGGTGTGAACGAGTTCGCTAAAGAGGAGAGTGGAGGAGAATACGAAAGAATCAAGCTCCACAGCTTCTTCGAATGTCCGCACACATCATGCGGATGCTTCGAAGTCATCGGATTCTACATGCCTGAGGTGGATGGAATCGGATGGGTTCACAGGGGATACACGGAGCCAGCACCGAATGGACTAACGTTCTCGACGATGGCAGGTCAGACTGGTGGTGGAAAGCAGGTTGTCGGATTCTTAGGTGTCGGTATCGCCTACTTCAGAAGCAAGAAATTCATTCAAGCTGATGGTGGATGGTATAGAACTGTCTGGATGCCCAAAGAGCTGAAACAGAGGGTTGAGAAATATATCCCAGAAGACGTGAGAGACAAGATCGCAACCGAGGAGGACGCAAAGACGATAGACGAGCTTAAAGAGTTCCTGAAGAGGGTTAATCACCCGGTCGTCACAGGAGTCGTCAGACCGGTTGATGGAAAGAAGATAACCGAGGGATGGAAGGAAGAGGAGGAGGTCGTTGAGGAGGTTGCCGAGGAGGCTCCTCCAGCCGAAGCACCGGCAGAAGCGGCACCAGCTCAGCCACAGCCAATGCCCATGATGCCCATGCAAATGCCACAGCTTCAGTTACCGCAGATGCCTCAGATCCAGCTTCCATCGGCACCCTCCGCCGGAATTAAGCTGATAATAAAGGACGCCAAGATTGTCATTGACAAGGTCGTCGTGAGAAAAGAGGAGAAGAAAGGTGGCAAGTAATGGAGGAGAAAAAGGAGCCAAAGATGGTTAAAATCACCTTAGAAGGGGCAGAAATCAAAATAAGCAGAGTGATAATTGAGGAGTAACATGATTGTTGCAGTAACAGGCAAGGGGGGAACTGGTAAGACGATAGTATCTGCCCTATTAATTCATTTTATTTCTCAAAGAACCAACAGTATCCTTGCAGTAGATGCAGATCCTGACAGCAACCTTCCTGACGCCCTTGGCGTTACCGAACTCATTAGAAAAACTCTTGGAGACATTAGAGAGCTATTTCAAGTAAGCAGGGATGAGATGGGAACGATGAACAAGGAGCAATGGCTTGAAGGGAAGATTTACGGCGAAGCTATATGCGAGTGTGATAACTACGACCTTCTCGTAATGGGAAGACCTGAGGGAGAGGGGTGCTACTGTTACGCTAACAGCCTTTTAAGAGGTGTTCTCAGGAAGCTGATGAGACACTACGATTATATAATAATCGACTGTGAAGCCGGTTTAGAGCATTTCAGCAGGAAAACTATTGAAAGAGCTGATTACATCATTGTGGTAACTGATATGTCAAAGAAGGGGCTTTCTACTGCAAAGAGGATCAGAGAGCTAAGCAGAGAGTTAAATCTAAATTTCAGAGATATTTTCCTTATCGGGAACAAAGTAATGAACAAGGAAGCTGAGGAGCTGATAAGAAGGTTCGGAGAGGAAAACGGACTAAAGCTTCTTGATGTTCTACCCTACGACGAGAAGATCGTGGAACTCGATCTAAAGGGAGACCCCGTAATAGAGCTTCCTGAGAATTCGGAATATTATAAAAAAGTTAAGAATATTGCTGAAGAATTGATGAAGCTTCATGTTAAGGTTAAGTAGGAGGTGGATTTATGGCTAAAAAATTCACTCTTGAAGAATTTTTTGAGCTTTTAAAAAAATATAATGTTGAAGAACTTGAGGGTGTTAGAATAGAGGGGGATCTTGAAATCGAATTTGAAGGTGGTGCGATCGACCCCAATCTGATCAACGCTTTAATAGGTCTCTCAGGCTACATGCAACTAATTCAGGAATTTGGAGCCTTCCTCTACCACACAAACATGGCTCTGACTTATCTCCAAAGACTCTCTCAAGCCTTGGGAATCCCGACACCTTTCGCCGCTGCTCCCCCAGCTGTTCCTGAAGTCAAGCCTCCAGAGGTTCCTGAAATCAAGATACCCGATAAGCTTATCGAAGCGAAATTTGAGCCCTACAAAGTGGAGTATCTTGGTAAGATAGAAGAGGTAACTTTGGGAGCAACAAGAGCGGATGGAGGAACAAGGGAAAAGACGGTAACAATTGGAGGAGAGAGTAGTTTAGCGTTTTATCTATTCGATGCTGAAAATCCGCATATGCCCGTAGTAGCCATCGACGTCTTCGACAGACCACCAGCCCTTGCGAAGGCTGTCAGAGAGCATTATCAAGATGTTTTGAACGATCCTGCAGAATGGGCTAAGAAAGCCGTTAAGGATTTTGGAGCTGATCTCGTCACCATCCATCTAATCAGCACGGATCCCCTGATTGAGGATAAACCAGCAAGAGAAGCTGCTAAGACACTTGAAGAAGTTCTTCAAGCTGTAAAAGTTCCTATAATTGTCGGAGGTTCTGGTAATAAAGAAAAGGATCCCGAAGTCCTTGAGAAAGCCGCTGAAGTCGCTGAAGGTGAAAGGATAATGCTTGCGTCAGCAACCCTCGACATGGACTGGGAGCGGATAGCTAACGCGGCGAAGAAATACGGTCACGTCGTTTTAAGCTGGACACAGATGGACATAAACAACCAGAAAACTCTGAACAGATATCTGTTGAAGAGGGCAGGTGTCCCCAGAGATAGCATCGTGATGGATCCCACGACAGCCGCCCTCGGTTACGGTCTCGATTATGCGTTTACGAACATGGAGAGAATCAGAATCAGCGGGCTGAGGGGCGATGAAGATCTGAACTTCCCGATATCAAGTGGAACAACGAACGCTTGGGGTGCAAGGGAAGCTTGGATGACCGAATCCCCAATCGAAACTGATACGTCGTGGGGTCCGAGAGAGCTTAGAGGACCGATTTGGGAGATCGTCACGGGTCTCGTTTTAGCCTTAGCTGGAGTAGACCTCTTCATGATGATGCATCCCGGCGCCGTTGCCGTTCTAAAGGAATGGATGAACACGTTATACGGAAACGTAAAGGAAAGCGTTAAGGATCCCGATGCATGGATAACGATGGAGGTGTGAGGAATGAAGGTAAAAAGCCCCCTTGAAATCTATAAATATCTTCCCCAAACCAACTGCAAAGAGTGCGGCTACGAAACTTGTATGAGTTTCGCAGCTCAGATTATTGAAAGAACGGTAAAACCAACAGACTGCCCACCATTAGTCAGAGAAGCTGAGAAAGATCCCAAAGTAAGGAAAAAACTTGAAGAGCTTATTGAACTTACTTCTCCCGAAATTGCAGAGGTTATAATCGGTGTTGGCGACTCCGCAGTAAAAATCGGTGGCGAAGAAGTTCTCCACAGGCACGAACTAACTTTCTTCAACCCCACGGCGTTCTTCTTTGATGTATGGGACACTCTTGACGAGAACACATTACACGAAAGGTGCAGCAAAGTTGTCGAATACAGAAAGTTCTACGTGGGATCCAATCTGACGTTAGACGGGATAGCGGTTAGATGCACTTCAAACGATCCGAAAAAATTTAGAGAGGTCGTGAAAAAGGTTGCGGAATACGGAAAGCCGATGATTCTCATAGCCCTCGATCCAGAGTGCATGAGGGCGGCTTTGGAAGAGGTTGCCGAAAAGAAACCCCTTATATACGCGGCAACCGAAGATAACTGGAAGGAATTCCTAAAGCTCGCCCTCGAATTCAAAGTTCCCGTGACGCTTAGAAGTAAAAACCTCGACATTCTCAAGAGTATGGCAAAAACGTTTAAAGAGGCTGGCGTTAAGGATATCGTCCTCGATCCTGTTACGGAGCCCTTGGGCGAGGGATTAAAGGGGACTTTTGAAAGGGTGATCCAGCTAAGAAGGACTGCAATTCCCGGGGAGGATAAAGACGTTGCTTATCCGATAATGATCACGCCCATCTCGGCTTGGCTTATCGAAGGTGATGAGATCACGAAAGGTTACTGGGAGACCGTGATCGCAAGCACGTTTATCGTTAAATACGCCGACATAATGATATTCAGAAATCTTGAGCAGTATACTGTGATGCCGACGATAATTCTGAGATACAACATCTATACAGATCCGAGAACACCGGTGCAGGTTGAACCGGGACTGAGAGAGATAAACAGCCCCGGACCGGACGATCCCATCTTTATCACGACAAATTTTGCTCTTACATACTACACTGTAGAAAGTGATTTGACGAGTGGAAACATAAAGGGATGGTTGTTAGTCCTTGACACTGAAGGTTTGGGTGTTGAGGTTAGCGTAGCCGGTGGTCAATTTACTGCCACAAAGGTCAAAGAGCTTATGGATGAGACCAAGATCGCAGATAAGGTTAATCACAAATATCTCGTAATCCCCGGACTGGCTGCGAGGCTTAAAGGTGCTATCGAAGACGAAACGGGATGGGAAGTCCTCGTCGGCCCCATAGATTCTGGTAGAATCAAAGGATGGCTTGAGAAGAATTGGCCTCCTAAAAAGGAGTAAATTTATTAAATTCTTTTTTGTTTTTTCCTTTATGTATTATCTCAGATGTATCGATTGTAATGAAAAATTTGAAAGAGAAGACATCTACACGTGTCCCAAGTGTAACGGTTTGCTTGAAGTTGTTGTAGATCTGAGCAATGCTGACTTTAAGCTCGATGGCTCTAATATCAGAGTCTGGAAATACAGAAGCCTTTTGCCAGTTAAGACCGATCCAGTAACGCTGAATGAGGGTGGAACCCCCCTATACGAAGTGGAAAAGGGTGTTTACATAAAGCATGAAGGTATGAATCCATCGGGATCCTTTAAGGATAGGGGGATGACTGTGGGCATTACGAAGGCTATCGAGCTCGGACGGGAGAGCGTCGCCTGTGCATCAACCGGAAACACATCGGCATCAATGGCGATGTATGCAGCGAGAGCTAAGCTGAAAGCCTACATACTTTTACCGGCGGGAAAGGTTGCGTTAGGGAAGTTAGCTCAGGCACTAATGCACGGGGCAAAGGTGATTGCGATAAAGGGAAACTTTGATGAAGCGTTAAAACTCGTTAGGGAGGTTTGTGCAAGAAGGGGATTTTACCTGCTGAATTCCGTTAATCCTTTCAGACTCGAAGGTCAAAAAACCATAGCCTTTGAGATTGTTGATCAACTCGGATGCGTCCCCGATGCCGTTTTTGTCCCCGTTGGAAATGCCGGAAACATATCAGCCATCTACAAGGGATTTAAAGAACTTAAAGAAGCTGGATACACTGATGTTACCCCAAAGATGATTGGAGTTCAAGCGAAGGGGGCGAACCCCATCTACAAAGCTTTCAGGGAAGGTAAAAGGGAAATAGACCCCGTTCTTAATCCTGAGACTATCGCAACCGCCATAAGGATAGGGGCTCCCGTGAACGCTAAAAAGGCTCTAAATGCGATATACGAATCAAAGGGATTCGCAATGGAGGTCACAGATGAAGAAATTGTCGAAGCCCAAAAACTCCTCGCCAAAAACGGTGTCGGTGTTGAACCGGCGAGTGCCTCAAGCTACGCCGGATATTTGAAGTGCGAAGAAGAATTCGACAAAGTCGTTTGTATAGCAACCGGACACCTATTAAAAGACCCCGAAGAAGTTATAAGCGTTGTTGGAAAGCCGATAGAGGTAGAAGCAGACATCAACGCTATAGAAAGTATTCTATAGAAAAAGATATAAACAAAAATTACCAAGTTACAACCGCCGTTACGGCTGGAGAGGCATTCAGCCCACAATGAAGTGCCGTCGGCAAGCTGCCAATTACATTTCTTGAATACGTCATCCCTGTCGAGAACAGAAGGTGATTTGGAATTATCAAAGGAGCAACATCGTATCTTATCCTCAGGTGGGGATAAATCTTTGCTTTCACGGACATCAGTTCACGTCTTTGGCAGGAGTTAAATTAGACATCGCATAAGGTGAGAGCCTGCAGAAAATGGAGATAAAAGCTGTTCATGAGGATGATCTCGAAAAATTCCTCGAAAGATTACAATTACTTGACAAAATTAAAAATGGGGAAATACACTGCGCTATATGCGGAGATGTCGTCACTCTTGATAATTTTCTTTGTGTATTTCCAGAAAAATGGACAAATTAAGGTATGCTGTAACAAAAAAGAGTGTTATGAACAGGTTTTCTCCAAATCTAAAGCATGATACAAGATATTTCTAATCTTTTTCTTTTAAACCAAATATTACCACGATAAGCTTAATTCTTGTTGTTGTAATTATCTACCTCATAACACATCCTGAAATAGCAGAAAAATGAGGAGCGATTTTTCTAAGAATTTTTGCATATTTTAGCATAAGAGCAGAAAAAAAGCAAATAGCTCTTGATGTTCAGAGTATTATTAACTCTTTGAAGAAAGAAACTGACCGTGAAGTCGAGAATTTGCTACCCTATGGAATTAAAATTGATTGGGTTGGTGAAGACATAACTCCTGAATCTTTCATACATGAGAATATGATTGTTGTAAGGCTTGGGCATCATAAAAACAGAGACGAAAATCTAATCCGAGTTTTAAAAGAGTATTTATCTCAGGCACTCGTGCCAGAAATAAAACCCCACCTTAGTGAATCAGTTAAGAAAGCAATTGACTTTGTTGTTATGAGTAAAGCTCTTAAAAAAGCACCGAGTGCTCGAAATAGATTTTTAGAGAATGAATACAAGCCAGAAATCGAAAGAAATCAAGAAATAAAAGATTACTGTGAAATGATGGAAATTCTCGACAAGCAAGGACATTTTACACGAATTTTTTTGAGAGAATTGAAAGATTTGGAAGGAAGGTTGTCAGGTAACCTACCAAAGGATATCGAATAGAAACAAAAGGAGAGCAAGATGTTCCGCTGTCTTATGGGGGAAAGTCTATAAAGACTCAGATAGTCTTGGTGGCAAGACCTGAAGTTATAGATATAGAACAGCACAAGAAGCGTATAAAGAGTAGCATCTCTAAAGGCATCAGAAGTTTTTATCTGCTTGCTAGGGGTGGCAACATCGAGTTGGTGAAAATTCTGGCGAGAGATATAGATAACTGGGAAAACGCTAGAAGAGTTGACGAAATCAAATCTTATAAGATTAGATTCAATAAGAGAGATATTAAAGCGATTTATTTAAAATATATTGTTTTAAATTTTAAAGAAAATAAAAATGAACGTGTAAACTAAATTCAACACATCTCCTTGTGACACTGTCAAGAATAGCGTTAAAAAATAAAAGGGCCAAGATAAAACACATGGAA
>CBEWZU010000021.1:0-31605 GCA_965561205.1 uncultured Archaeoglobaceae archaeon
ACCCAGACGTCCCCTCGAGGGACAAGCCCCGTCCGTCAGAAAGGGGTAGTTGACTAATAGCTTGGTAGACTTTCATAATTTCGGGAGTGGCTCATAACCTCTAAAGTTCTTTGCATGAAGACTGATCACATTGATGCTCGAGTTTTTATAGCGATATAGCTTCCAACTATGCTCATAGTATCACTAAAATTGTGAAAAGCATCACTTAACAAAGCTAAACTTCCAGACAAAATTCCGCCGATTATTTCAACTAAGGTTATTGTGAAATTCAGAATTACGGACAGAACCATTTTTCCTTCCAAATTCAACATCCACTTTGAATATTGTTACCGAACATTAATTTTTTTCGCATCAACCAAAATAATAAATACAGAGAGATACCAAGTATCACCTAACTCCCTTCTTTAGGGTGAGATCATGGTTCGAAGAGCCAAACTCGTTAACGATCTAGTGGAGCTCGTCCCAATCCTACAGTTACTGTCTACCGAGACTTACAGAAAAGTCTACGAGACGTTACTGTCTGAATGGAAGACTTTAAACGAGCTTAAAGAACTTTACGGTGAAAAAGTAGAGGAAGTTCTTAGAATTCTGAAAAATGCCGGTATGCTTGAGGTGAAATGGAGAATGCCCTCAGACCCCTCAGGAAAACCGGAAAAAGAGTATCATGTCAGCTACACCCACATAAGTCTGAACGTATACACATCCCTTAGGGATCTTAATACAATACTGAAAGCCGTTTTCATGGCTGACGATGAGGAAAGTGAAATCGTTGAAAAAATCATCGATGAGATCAAACGGGGTAGAATGTCCGTCCAGCACATAAGCAAGGAAACCGGTCTCGACCAGCTTCTTGTCAGAGCGATCGCAAAGAAATCTCTTGATCTGAATCTAAAGGGACAACTCGTTGAATTGGCGAAAAATGAGGAGATATAGCATAAAGGAGATCCTCGATAAGTTTAAGTGGCATCCCGATTATGACATTTCAAAAGTCGTAATCAGATTCATTGACAGACCCAAAGGTGTGTCCGAGATCTACGGAGACGAGATAACCGACATCGGACACAAATTCATATACACTTTCCGATTGGCGATCCCTCATCATAGGGTTGTGGAGATAATTTATGACGGAAAAATCGTCTGGAAAAGGGATAGGGATGATAAGAAGTAGACTGAGTAAGGAGATGGATGCGGACGCCCTTAAGCTAACGACATCTATGGATTTCGATTGGAATATATTCCAATACGACCTCCTCGTGGATTACGCCCACGTTTTAATGCTCTTCAAAACGGGACATCTAAACGAGAACGAGCTTAGATCTATAATCAAAGCCCTTAAAACTGTTGAGAAAATGGGATTTGATAATCTTCCTAAAGGAGAGGACGTTCACGAAGCGATTGAAGCCGCCGTGATCGAGTTGACCGAATTTGGAAAGAAAATGCACACTGCAAGGAGTAGAAACGATGAGATTGCCACATGCCTCAGATTGTTTGCGAGGGATAAGATTTTGGAAATTCTATCGGATTTGGCGGAGCTAAGATCGGTTTTACTGAAAAAAGCTTCGGAATACAAAGATATCGTAATGCCGGGATTTACTCATCTCCAATACGCTCAGCCGACTAAGCTTTCTCACCATCTTATTGCATACCACGATATGGTGGAAAGGGATTTCCAGAGGTTTCTTGATGCCTTCAAAAGAATCAACAAGTCTCCCCTTGGATCGGCAGCTTTTGCGTCCACATCTTTTAATATAGATCGCAATATTACAGCAAAGCTCTTGGGATTTGAGGGGCTAATCGAGAATTCAATGGATGCTGTAGCTTCAAGGGATTTTCTAATCGAATTTGTCTCTTGTTGCTCTCTCCTCATGTTGTCTTTTAGTAGAATTTGTGAGGAGATAATCCTTTGGTCTTCGGAATTCGGTTTCGTTGAACTGCCGGACGAATTTGCCTCTTCCTCAAGCATAATGCCACAGAAAAAGAATCCAGATGTGGCAGAGATAATTCGAGCTAAAGCTGGAAGGGTTATCGGTAACCTAACGGCTGTCATGGCTATTTACAAAGCCCTCCCCTTCACATACAACAGGGACTTTCAGGAGATGAACCGAATTCTGTTCGATGTCGCCTGCGACACCTCGCTATCTGCAAAGGTTATGATGAAAATGCTGAATAAGATCGCGTTTAAAGTTGAGAATATGATAAAAAAGGCCGGCAAGGGATTCACAGTTGCAACCGAAATTGCCGATCTCCTCGTTAAAAAGGGTATCGCCTTCAGAGATGCCCACAAGATCGTGGGAGAGATTGCGAAAAGAGCGGAGAAGCCTGATAAGAATGTTGTAAAAGAGATACTAAAAGAATTCGGGATTGAACTAAGCGATGAAGAAATCGATGAGGTTACAGATCCTACAAAGGTAGTTGAAAGAAAAAAAGTGATTGGTGGGCCTTCTAAGGAGCGGATTGAAGAAATGATCACAGCAAGAATTAAAAAACTTGAAGAAGATAAAGAAAAATTAACAGAATTAAAAAATAAGGCTGAAAACGCTATAAAAAAGCTTAGGGAAGAGGTAGAAAGATATGGAGGGGAAATGGGTTAAGATAAGAGCGAAAGGCAGAATCTTTGAGGGAATAGCAATGCCCTCTGAGGGAAGACTCGTTTTAAAACTCGATAATGGATATAACGTGGGATTTTACGACTACGAGGTTTTGGAAGTGAGGGACGTTGAGACGATCCATCCGACCCCGCAAAAGCTCGAAAAGAATCCGAAGCTTCCAGATGTAAAAGTTATATCAACGGGAGGGACGATAGCAAGCAGAGTCGATTACAAAACAGGTGCCGTCACGAGCCAGTTTACTGCGGAGGAAATCGTCGCCGATATTCCCGAATTATCCGAGATTTGCAATATCGACGCAGAGCTTCTCTTCAACATTCTCAGCGAGAACATGAAAGTTGATCACTGGATCAAACTTGCGAGGGAGATTTATAAATCGCTTAAAGAAGACTATTCGGGCGTTATAGTCACTCACGGAACGGATACAATGCATTATACCTCTTCGGCAATATCCTTCATGCTCAAAACTCCGAAACCCGTCGTATTCGTGGGAGCTCAGAGGAGCAGCGACAGACCGAGTAGCGACGCAGCCGTGAACATGATATGTGCCGCTCATACCGCCACGAGCGATTTGGGAGAAGTTGCCGTCGTAATGCACGCAACAACAAGTGATGATTACTGCCACATTCACAGAGGGGTTAAGGTTAGAAAGAATCACACTTCAAGAAGGGATGCCTTCCAAAGCATAAACTACCCGCCTTTGGGGAGGGTCTGGACTGACGGCAGAATCGAATGGATTGCTGAGAGATTTAAAAGAGGTGAGCGGGAACTAATCCTGAGGGATAGGCTTGAAGAGAAGGTTGTTTTGATTAAATTCCACCCGAATCTTCCACCGGATATAATGGAGTTCTTCTATGAAAAGGGTTACAGGGGCTTCGTTCTTGAAGGAACCGGATTGGGTCACGTTTCCACTGACTGGATAGACATTGTGAAGAGGATATCAGAGGACAGCGTTGTTGTCATAACATCCCAGTGTCTCTGGGGTCGGATATGCGATAGGGTCTACGACACGGGTAGATACCTATTAAAGGCGGGGGTTATTGAGGGAGAGGATATGTTACCCGAGGTTGCTCTGACAAAGCTTATGTGGCTCTTGGGAAACTACGATATAGAAGAGGCTAAAAAACTTGTTAAGGTCAATCTTGTTGGAGAAATAAATGAAAGAACATCCTACTAAACTTCGCTTTTTTCTTCCCTTGCGGCTTTCATTAGCTCTAAAGTTCTTCTTAATCTCTCCGAATCTCTTTTTTCTGCTATGAGGCTGAGTCCGGCTCTGTATTCATCCAAATTTACGGATCCCTTTGAAAGATATTCGTCAATAAATTCTCTGTAGAGCTTTACTATATCGCGAATTAACGGGACGCTGTATTCCCTTCCCTGAATTTTCAGACAATCAACACCGTTATCGATCAACATCGGAATCTCGTCAAGCAAGAGGAACATGTCATTCGGAAGCTGGAAATCCTTTGCATAAATCTTCTCGCCGACCAAACTCCATCCGAGTAGGCATGGTCGGAAGCATACACCACCTCTGTTCGGGCTTCCGATGTAGTATGATTTTCCGTTTATCTCCTCAAACTTTAGAGCTTTGTAGCTACTCATCCAACATCTTCCGAGATATGTGAAATCCGTATTCGCGTGAATGAGGACTTCTATACCTATCTTGGCGTAATCCTTAATCTCACGCATTTCTTCTAAGCTCATTTTGCAATCCGCAACGAGTAGGGATGCTCCCGCTTCCCTATACAGTCGAGCCTCTTCTTTATTCAGAATGCTTGAACCTATGCTTGCTACGATCTTGAGATCGGGATATCTCTCGCTCGTGATTTTCATGAGACCTATGTCGTTCAGGATTATCGCATCGATTTCTATGGAGTATAGCTCGTCGAGGAGATTCTTGAACATCCCCTCCTCTCCAGCTCTCGGCATCGCGTTTACAGCCGCTCTAAGCAGTCCGCTATAATTGTGGGCAATTTGGACAGCTTTCCTAAGCTGGGAGACATCGAGCTCGTATTTTTTGCTTCTGCGACTCCATCCCTTAACACCACAGTAAACGCTATCGGCTCCCGCTTTGAATACAGCTTCAACCATTTCGAGATTTCCGCCCGGCCCCAAAAGCTCCACCATACTCTCACCCCGGGATATAGAGTTGACCCGCTTTGTTGAAATAGAAACCGTTCGCGATTCCGTATTCCGCCATCTCCTTTAGTTTTTCGAAATCCGTTTTTGAGAACCCCTTTTCGATCCTTTTTCTGTAGATTTTTCCAACAGCTTCTCTGTATCCTATTCTTTCGGATATCGTTTCAATCCTCAGAGCATCGGCGAATGAGATTTTCTCTATATGCTCATACATGCAGATATCCTTTCCGCTCAGAGTTGCATGACCGAATGGCTTCAGAACAAGCTCCTCACTCTTAAAAAACATATTATCCCTACAGATTTCGGGACAATCTTTTCTGACAACATCGGAGAATCTCTTCAGAAAACATTCGTGCCCTATCCCGACGGGAATTTTACCGTGGACAACTAATTCCACTTCGACACCAATCTCCCGTATCTTCCTGATATCTTCTATTGATAACTCGTAAGCGGGCATTATTCTTGAGACACCGAGGCTGTAGAGCAGCTCCGCCGTTGATACGGTGTAAACGTTTGCAAGTCCGCCAACATGGACTCTAACGTCTGGATACTCTCTTGTGATGTATCTGACTACGCCGAGGTTGCTTGCCTCTATTGCATCGGCTATCTCAACAGCTTTTTTCACCGTTCTGTAAACCCTTTCGAGATCTTTGTTTCGGGGGACTGCAAACGTAGTCACGTATGCTTTTTTTCCCCATTTTCTTAAGATTTCCACAGCCGCTTCGAGATCGTCAAGCTCTGTTATCAGATTTCCTTGGTATTCAAAACAAAACGGCATTCCGAGATAGACAGCATCGTAAGGCTTCAAACTGCATTCGCTCATGCTCTCAAGATTCGGAACGTTAGTCGTTAATTCCATCTTCAATCACCCCATATTTGTTGAATTGTCTACCTTCATATTTGACAAAATCCCCAATCACATTAAAACTCCTCATTTCAGGCTTAAATGTGATTTCAGCAATTTTTGATCCGTTATAATATACGTCCCACTTTCTACTGCATTCTTTTCTGCAAATACCTTGCCTTTTTACACTTTTATTTGAAAAATAGGCTGATAAGAGACACTTTCCCTTATAAAACATTTCAACGGTTGCTAATCCAAAAACCTCTAATTTCAAGCTTTTGTCGAAGGAATCTACATCGGAGTTCAATTCTGGAGGGATAACGGCGGCGAATGCTCCCAATTCCTTTAGAAACTTTATATCTTCATTATTGAGGGGTGTTAAACCGACACTTGCCACGACTTTTTTGAATTTAGATACTCTCTTAATCGCCGCGATCTCATTTAATATAACGGTCTCATGCTTGATCTTTTTGCAAACTTCTTCAATTTCATTGGCTTCTTTAACTCTATTCAAAGCTACTGCTACGTTATCCATTCTGTTTATCTCATCCAAATCGAATGCTTTGCTGTCCGAGTATCTACTGAATCCCTTTAAGCCTACAAACTTCACATAATTTCATGATTTATCATTATTTATAAACTTTACTTAATTCACTCTCATCCGAAAGGGTTGCGAAACAGTTTCCGATACAAGGAACGTTAAGTAATTTTAAACTCATCAAAAACCTTTATAAATCATTTAGGTTAGTACTCTACAAATGGTTGATGTAGTGTTGGCGATACCATTCAGCTACGAGAGGAACGAAATCATACGGAAGTTATTGGAGGATTTCAGAGACATGATAAACTTCTGCATTGAGAAAGCGATTGAGAATGACGTAACATCTTACGCAAAGTTAAGGAAACTGGTTTACGAGGAATGGAAGGGGAGATGGGACTATTCAACTCATTTCTGCCATTCAGCCTGCAAAATAGCAACATCAATTCTAAAGTCGTGGAGGAGGAAGGTGAGGAAGGGAGAAGCTGACCCAAATAAGCCACCAAGAGCTAAAAAACTATTCATAAGGTTTGATCCCCAATTAGTAAAATTCGAGGGAGATAGATTGAGAATCTCTGTAAAACCGAGACAGTTCACCTACGTTCACCTCAAATATGGAGAATACCAACGAAAGTTCATCGAAGAATGGAAGAAGGGTAAGCTGAAGGTAGGAGAAATTACGATGAACGGAGAAAAAGTCATTGTTCCTTTTAGGAAAGAGGTTGATTTGACAAATCCAAAGGATTGGATTGCAATCGACATCAACGAGAGCAACGTAACTGGTGTAAGCTCAAAAGGGGAGTTTTTTCAAGTAGATACTTCTGAAGTTAAAAGAATACATCATACTTACTTCGAAAAGAGAAGAAATATTCAGAGAAAAGTCGATGGGAGAAAGGTTCGTAATATGTTGTTGGCAAAGTATGGTAAAAGGGAGAAAAACAGAGTTAAAGATGAACTACATAAGATTGCCAATGTAATTGTAGAGAAGGCTAAGCAAAGTGATTGTGGTATAATCATCGAAGACTTAACTGGTATAAGAAAGCACATTGATTATGGAAGAAAGATGAACAGAAGATTACACTCTTGGAACTTTAGACAGTTACAGTTCTATATCGAATACAAAGCAAAATTGAATGGTTTACCAGTCGTTTATGTTAATCCGAAAGGAACTAGTTCTCACTGTCCGATATGTGGGGAGAACTTAGCCCCGAATGGACAGTGGAGGGAAAAAGTTTGTAAAAAATGTGGAATAGTTTGGAATAGAGACGTTGTTGCATGTTTAAACATGCTCAAGATGTGGGGAGTTTCGTTCCCCCCGAAAGCTCCCGAATCAGGATGTGGGGGAACTGCTAAGGGATGTTACTTAAAATTGCTGAATGTTCCCGTAGCAGAGAACGGAAGACTTAAAAATACGAATTAAGACTTTTGAAGTATGGAAAAGGTAAAGATTCTCGTCGAAGCTCTACCATACATCAGGGAATTCCACGGGCAGGTGATGGTCATAAAGATCGGCGGTCATGCGATGGTTAACGAAGAAATTCTTGAAAAAACCGTAAAAGACATCCTTCTTCTATACTTTGTTGGAATCAAGCCCGTGGTAGTTCACGGTGGAGGTCCTGAGATAAGTGAGAAGATGGAAAAATTTGGAATAAAGCCGAAATTTGTCGATGGATTGCGAGTTACAGACGAAGATACAATCGAAATCGTTGAGATGGTTCTTGACGGGAAGATCAACTCAAAAATTGTATCATACTTTATAAAAAACGGTGGAAAAGCCGTCGGAATGTCTGGAAAGGATGGTCTCCTTGTTGTAGCCAAAAAAAAGAAAGTCAGAAAAAAGGTCGGTGATAGCGAAGTGGAAATCGATTTGGGATACGTGGGTGAGACGGAGTTCGTCAATCCACAGATACTTGAAATTCTTATTCAAAACGGTTACATTCCTGTAATATCACCTTTGGCAATAGATTTGAATGGAAACATCTACAATATGAATGCAGATATTGTGGCAGGGGACATTGCGGCTGCCCTGAAAGCGAAAAAACTTATAATGCTAACAGATGTTGACGGAATTTACAGAGACAAAAACGATAAAACAAGTCTAATCTCTTCAACAACTTCAAAAGAGCTTGAAAAAATACTAAAAGAGGGAATAATCGAAGGGGGAATGATTCCCAAAGTGGAATCGATACTAAGAGCTTTAAAGGGTGGTGTTGATAAAGCCCACATCATAAACGGATCAAGGGAACACGCAATACTTTTGGAGCTTTTCACCAAAGAAGGTATAGGGACAATGGTGCAAAAATGAGAGCTATGATTGGTTTTCAACCCGATGTGGATCAGAATATATTTCAGGCTTTCGAGTTCGCAAAGGAGAACGATTTCGATCACATCGAACTGTTAATGGATCACCCCTTCTATCATTACGAGAGTCTAAACGCCAAAGAAGTTGCTGAAATTTCTATGAGCTACGATGTTGAGGTGATCCTACACGCTTCCGCCACTCAAACAAATTTTTTGGCTATAAGCTCTGAATTGCGAATGGCGAGCTACAGGGAACTAACAAACACTATAAAGTTTGCTGAGAGGTGTGAAGCTAAATTGGTGACATTCCACATAGGGTGGAACCCCGGATTTATAACGGCAAGGGGCTTTGTTTTCAGGGAGGAATGGTATGACAGGCACAACGAGAATGTCCTAATTAACGAGATGATTCCGTATTTAAAGAAACATGGAGAAATCCTATCCTTGGAGAATACTATAAGCATAACCGGAGGAATTAAAAGGGGTATTGAAGAGATTTTGAGAAAGACTGATGTTAACCTGACGTTTGATATTGGTCACTACAACGTGAAAGAGAATCACGAAATATTCTTAAAACATTTCGATCGGGTAAAAAACATTCACCTCCATGACAATCGCGGTGAATTTGACGAACATTTATGTCTCGGAGAAGGAAGCATTGATTACTCTATAATCCCTAAAAATTACAGAGGCTACCTAACGATAGAGGTAAGAGATAAAAATGGAATTTTGCGTTCTAAAGAATTTATAGAGAAAAAAATTATCGCATAGCGAAAACGTTTTATGGTCTTGGAAACCATAAAGTTCATAAACTGAAACATGGGAATGTCAGAGGGGGCCCGTGGCTCAGCCTGGTTAGAGCGCGCGCCTGATAAGCGCGAGGTCCGGGGTTCAAACCCCCGCGGGCCCATACAAACCATATAAACAGAGTATATTTGCTCAATAGAGTTCGTCTGCTAAAGAAACTTACTCTTATAGACACAGCCACGGAGACGGGATAGGAAAATTCTGGAAGATTTTATATATGCTTCTGCCAGGGAGAATGGGAACTACCCCTTTCCATCAAAGGAGGAGCTAACAGAGAAGTTGGTAATTTGTCCAAAGATAATAGAGATTTTAAATAATAGAGATTTTAAAAAGTTAACCGATAAAAACCGGAATATTTGAATGCCTTACAACAAAATCAGCTGTGCTACCCAATATTCTGAGACCTTTTCCTGATCTTCCAACAAAGATGCATGTGGCTCCCTCGATATTGGCGATTCTCACAATCTCTTTCGGGGGACTTCCGCTTCCTATTACGGTTTTTACTTTAATTCCTTCGTTTTCAAATTCTTTTTTGATATCGTTCAGTTTGTATTCATTCAAAACGTTTCCCCTTTCGAGAATGTGGGCTATTACTACATCAGAACCGCAGGATTTCGCAACAAATCTCGCATACTTTCCAACCCTTTCTGAGTCTTTTGAAAAATCAGTTGCATACAAAATTTTAGAGAAAATCCTTTGAATTTGATCTTTGAATACGATAACGGGAGATTTTGCTTTTCTTATTGTTCCTTCGGCGGTGCTACCAAGTAAAATCGCTTTGAACGTTCCTCTACCTCGGCTACCCATAATAATCAGATCAACCCTCTCTTTATCAGCGACTTTAACAATTTCACTTGTTGGATCTCCTGCGGGTAACGGGATAACGGGTTTGGCTTGGAAGCCCATTTCTCTTATTTTTTCTGCGATCTCGTCAATAAGAGGTATGCTTTCACTTTCAATTGCTTTGATATAGGCTGGAATGTCTATTCCCTTAGTTGCTCCCAAAACTCTCGATAAGTTAACAACTCTGAGAATTAGGATCTCCTTAATGCCGGTACATCTCATCCCGGGTAAAGCATTCAGGATCGACAAGCTTTTTTCAGATAGGTCTGTTGCGTATAAGATTTTGTTAAACATAATCTTATTTCAATTCAAGAATTTAAGAATTTTCAGAGATCACCAAACTTTTTAAATTGAGAGCAAAACTCCATTTCAATGATAAAAGCAATCGTCTTCACAAGTGATAGCTGCCCGTATTGTAGAATTTTCGAAAAAAATAGTAGTAGATAAACTCAAACGGAAATTTAAAATAGAGTTTGAATTCATTAACATTTCAAAAAATCCCGATGTAGTTGAAAAATTTAATATCGAAATGGTTCCGACATTAATTCTTGTCAAAGACAGTGAGGTAATTGGTGGATTTATGGGATATTCCGATCTGAAAACGGCTGAAGCTGCTATTAAAAAACAATTAGAAGCAAACCGCTATGGCAAATATCCATAAATCTCGATTATATGGCGAAACAAGATTCTTTCCGCTCGTTTAATCTTACTTATGGGAATTTCCTTTGCAATCGGACAGAAATCATCTACAGTTGCCGTCTTTTTTTCCACATCGTAAACGATTGGATAAAGTCGGCATCCGAGAGGTCTATGCTCATATATTAGGCATTTCCCATTTTTAAGAAAATAACATCTTCCTTTAACGTTTTTAAGTATTCTAACGCCGTCTTTCTCTACACTAAATTCGTCTCTACTGTAACCGAGTTTTTCTATTCTTTTAATATCACGACGGCTTAACTGCATCTCGGTATCCTTACAGCACTTGTAACATCCCAATTCAAGACATCTCAGCTTGACTTCCATGCGATTTCCCTCAGAAAATCTTTTAGATTCTTTCCTTTATGTTTTGCAAGTTTATCCAAGAGCTTATAAGCTTTCGTTGAATATTGAATAGCCTTTTTCTCTTGATAAGCGACATCTTTTGGAATGAATTTCCTTGCAAGCTCCCTAAGGAAGAACTTTCTTACAACCATTCCACTTTCACGGCGGATCTTTAACCCTACCGGTATTGAAAGGGCGGCTTCGATGACATCCCAATGAAGATAAGGGGTTATAAGCTTAATCTCATTGAAGTATGCGAGCTTGTTGTCTCTGATGAGATTGTTTTCACCGATATTTCTTATGTCTTCTTTAATCGCTTTTTCAAGACTTTTCCCCATTAGATTCTCATATCTCTTGTAGCCACCAAAAAGCTCGTCCGCTCCTTGTCCAAAAATTATTTCGGTAAATCCAAGGGTTTTGGCGAATTTCATCGAGAGATGGACGGGGATCGCTATTGAAACTTGAAGGGGATTCGTTGTCTCGATCGTGTTCACGACATCTCTCACACACTCCTCAACATCCTTTTCATTGAATTCGTAAATGCCCACGTCTTTTCCCATCTTCTTTGCGGTCTCGATTATCCGCTCCTTCTCTTTCTGAGAAGCCGTTACACTTATCAGGGGAACATCGTATATACTTGCAAGGAAAGCGGAGTCAACACCCCCCGAAAAGCTTATACAAGCATTTTTCGGTTTAAAACTTTCGAGGGCTTTCAAAATCTTCTCTTTGATCTCATTGGGATCGTATTTTCCGCTCTTAAACACCTCATCAAAATCGTAAAAATCTCTTCTGATGATCTCCCCGCTGTAACTGATCTCGATTATCTCTCCGGCGTGAACTTTTTCGATTTTTTCTCCAAGCATGTTTTTGAAGCTACCGATTCTCATGGCGTTGCTGTAATACAGAGGTTTCGAGCCGAGAATATCCTTACTTAAAATAATTCTGTCCGATTTAAATATAACGGCATAGAACAATCCCCTAACCGATTTGGGTAGATCCCTTTTGTAATTGAGGTCATCAACACCTTCGAAAAACATTAGATCTTTTTGTTTGGAGGGGTATCTCACTCTAACATCGATTTTTCCACTTTCAGTATTTATCAGCACTGACACGCTAAATTAATCTCTCGCAAATTTAAAAATTTTGTAACCTCACATGATATTACTATTTCTAATAATTCAAAGTCAAATAATGCGTAATGTTTATATACCCATATTGTGAGGAGTGGGTTGTGAAGACGATCGAAGAAATCAATAAGAGGATAAAAGAGGGTTCAGTTAACGTCGTCACAGCTATTGAAATGAAAGACATCGTTGATGAGCTTGGATACGAGAAAGCAGCTAAGGAAGTTGATGTGGTGACAACGGGGACGTTTGGAGCAATGTGCTCCTCTGGTGTTTTTTTTAATTTCGGACATTCCGATCCTCCAATAAAAATGCAGAGGGTATGGCTTAACGATGTTGAAGCCTACACGGGGATAGCGGCGGTTGACGCTTATTTGGGTGTTACACAGCTTTCAGAGACTCTTGGAATGGAATACGGAGGTGCCCACGTCATCGAAGACTTTTTACGTGGAAAGGATGTCGAGCTGAGGGCAACCGCCTACGGAACGGACTGCTACCCGAGAAAAGAGATCGTTACTGAGATCAGTCTTGAAGATGTAAACCAAGCGGTCATGGTTAATCCGAGGAACGCTTACCAGAGATATAATGCAGCAACAAACTCTTCTGGAAGAATTTTGAGGACATACATGGGGACTCTGCTCCCTCATTTTGGTAACGTAACCTACGCAGGAGTCGGAGAATTGTCTCCGCTGAATAACGATCCTGAGTATAGAACAATCGGAATCGGAACCCGTATCTTTTTGGGAGGAGCCAAGGGCTATATAATCGGGGAGGGGACTCAGCACGCACCTCCCTACGGGACACTTATGGTCAAAGGTAATTTAAAGGAGATGGATCCCCGATATTTGAGGGCGGCAACCTTTCCGGGTTACGGAACGACGATGTTCGTTGGCATTGGTATCCCGATCCCGATCCTTGATGAGGAACTCGCAAAATCAACAGCGATTCGAGACAGAGACATCCAGACGAACATAATCGATTTCGGTGTTCCGCGGAGGAACAGACCTGTGATAAGAAAGGTTACCTATGAGGAGCTTAAGAGTGGTAAAGTGGAAATAGGCGGTGAAGAAGTCAGAGTATCTCCCCTTTCAAGCTACAGAATGGCTATAGAGATTGCTGAGGAGCTTAAAAAATGGATAGAAAAGGGCGAGATTATCCTTACAATACCAGTGGAGAGAATCCCGAGAAGAGCCGAACTAAAGCCGATGAGACAGAAGGAGATCAAAGTTGTTAAGAGCGTTATGAGTTCTCCCGCCATCACAATCAGACCGGACGCATCTATAGAAGAGGCTTCAAAAATCCTGATAGAGAAAGGGATAAATCATCTTCCGGTCGTGGACGATAAGGGGAAGCTGATAGGAATTGTTACAAGCTGGGATATCGCAAAAGCAGTTGCTAAAGGTGGGATTAAAGTAAAAGACATTATGACAAGGAGGGTGATTACAGCTCATCCCGACGATCCGATAGAAGTTGCGGCAAGGAAAATGGATGCAAACGATATATCTGCGTTACCCGTCGTCGATGCTAAAAGAAGGGTTGTCGGAGTTGTGAGTAGTCAAGATCTCAGCAAACTCCTCGCGAGGTGAAATCATGCTTCTTGAATTGATTTACGATTCCAAAGTTGTTAAAGATCCGATTCTAACGAAGGTTGCAATTGAGGAAAATGCCTTAATGAACATAATAGAAGCAAAAGTGAGTGCAAGAGAGGGAAAGATCGTAGTGGAGCTTGAAGATGAAATAGCGGACAGAATAGAAAGGAAATTCACGGAGTATGGCGTTAAAGTCAGAAGACTTGAAAAAGGTATTGAAAAAAAAGAGAACTGCGTCGATTGCGGTGCCTGCATAAGCATTTGTCCCGTTGGCGTTTTCAGCTTTGATAAAGAGTTTAAGGTTGTCGCCGATTCATCAAAGTGCGTGAGATGCGGGATATGCGTGAATGTGTGTCCGGTAAACGCTCTGAGACTTCCGGAATGAGATACAAAAGATATTTCTTTAGATTTAAGGAAACTATCACAACCATCCTTGCGAGGGATGATGAAACCTATCGGAACGCTGTTAAAGGAATGCTTTATGCAAGAGGGGAGATAGAAAGATTTATCACAAAAGATCCCCTTTTTTTAACCACTTTAGAACCCTACGATTGTAGGGGTAATGTTGTCGGAAGAATGTGCCATGCATCCAAGATTGCCGGAGTAGGCCCGATGGCGGCGGTTGCCGCAACAATTGCGTGGCTTGGTGTTGAATTTGCAGATGCCGATTTCATAGTGATCGACAACGGTGGAGACATCGTGATGAGGATTGACGAACCCATTACGGTTGGGATATATGCCGGGAAAATAAGATCGATCGGGTTTAAGATCGAAAATTGCGATATAAAGTCGATATGCACATCGAGCGGAAAAATCGGTCACTCAATAAGCTTCGGGTTTGCTGATGCCGCCACCATCATCTCAGAAAATCCGAGTGTCGCAGACGCTCTCGCAACCACTTTAGGCAATAGGATAAAGGAAGATTACACGAAAAGTGATATCGAGAACGTACTGGAGTCTTTCTGGAAAGATTACCGGAGGTATATCGACTGTGCAATCGTAATCAAGGACGACGTATTTGCCTTCGTTGGAGATCTACCAGAGATTAAAAAAGTTGAGATAAAGCCGGATATTATCACCCGAGGATAATTCATCATTTTTTACCTAAAGCTTCACGCACTTTGTTAAAAGCGAGATGCCTAAGTAGGTTGTAATCCACCCCCTTCGAAACTGAGGAAGAGTTAAAATAACGGTTTGTTCATCAATTTGTAATGATCAGCATAATCCTTCCAGCATACAACGAAGCTAAGAGATTAAGAGATAGCGTCGAGAAAATCGTGGAATATCTTAAGGAAAACATCGGCGAGTTTGAGATAATAATCGCCGAAGATGGATCGAAAGACGGAACTGATAGAATCGCGAGAGAACTTGCGGAAAGATACGAATTCATAAGACATTTGCACAGCAAGGAAAGGCTTGGAAGAGGTAAAGCTCTCAACAATGCGATAAGAAATGCGAAATACGAATTCGTTCTATATATGGATGTGGATCTATCCACCGATCTCATACACATAGGGGATGTTCTAAAAGCTCTGAATGACGGCTATGACATCGCAATAGGTTCGAGACTTTTGAGTGAAAGCGATGCCGCGAGACCCTTTTACAGGGATATTCCCTCTAGGATATATAATTTCCTCGTCAGATCCCTCCTCGGATCGAAAATCAGAGATCACCAGTGCGGATTCAAAGCATTCAGGAAAAGCAAGATAATCGAGCTCCTTGATGAAATCAAAGACAACCACTGGTTTTGGGACACTGAAATCCTTGTGTTAGCTCAGAGAAAAGGACTGAAAATAGCGGAAATCCCCGTTAAATGGAGGCATGGCGGAAAATCCAAGGTAAATCTTACAAGGGACAGCATTTATATGTTCAAAAATATCATCAGATTGATGAAATGAGGTGCAGAAACTGCCAATCAGAACTGGAAGAGGATTTGGATTTTTGTTTGTTCTGTAATACGAGAAATGCTGATTATTCTGCTATCTATTATGGAAAGAAGCTCTACTTAACATTCATCGGTGATAGAGTATGGACTACGAGTTTTAAAATATACAACGAGCCGGAAAGCCTCAGGAACCTTTTCGAAATCGTAGCTGAAAAAATCCACAGAAAGAGGGTAGAAGAAGTTTTTATATGCGGAGAAGATCAGAAAAAGATAGATTTTGCAGAAAGAATGATCAGAACGTATTCCCTATCAGATTTAAAGTCTTACGTCAGTGAACCAATGGATTTCAAAGAATTTTTGGAAAATCTAATGAAATTTTTGAAAAAGAAGCGAGATATCATGAAAGTGGAAATCCCACCGGAAAAGAAGATTGGAGGATCCCATTCAACAATAATCGGGGGGAGAGAGGGAAGAAATCTTGTTTTGAAGATTGCATCCTCAGAATATGTAAAGAAGATCGTTCCCGGAGTTATTGAGAATTCCGGGACTGCAACCGGTAGTGTTAGATTAAAACTAACGAGAACTGACGAGAAGGGAAACATTAAAGGTCTTCTCATTCACGGAGGGACTGTCCAGCAGCTCCATATAATAACAACGGCAAAAGATATGGAAGAGGGGGAGTTCATCTTAAAAAGTTTAAGACTCTCCATAGAGTGATTTGTATACGAGCTCGATTATGTCCCTGACAATTATCCTATCGTCAAGCTTTTCCATTTTTATTGCGTCTTCGAGCATAAGCATGCAGAAAGGACATGCGACCGCAAGGATTTCGGCACCCGTTTCAGCCGCCTCCCTCGCCCTTAAGCGGGCTGGATTTATCTGACCCGGATAATCTCCAACGATGTTTCCAGCACCCCCGCCACAGCATATCGACATTTTTCGATTGTTTTCCATTTCGATAATCTCAACACCGAGGGTTCTCAGGATATCCCTTGGGAGATCGTAAATCTCGTTGTATCTTCCCAAAAAGCACGAATCATGATAAGTGACGGTTTTTTTGATCTCTTTTAATTCGAGTCTTCCCTCTTTTATTGCGTCCCAGATGACATCCATTATTAGCTTCACATCCATTTCGTATTCGTTTTTGAGTGTGTTGTAGCAGTGAGGTGAATGCGTGATTATCTTTTCGACACCGTATTTTTCAAAGGTCTTTAAATTCTCCTCCATCAGGAGTTCGAACAAGCCTTCCTCACCGGCTCTTCTAACGTCGTTACCACAGCAACCTTCTTCTCTCCCGAGGATCGCATAGTTAATCCCCAAATCGTTCAGAATTCTTGCAATTTTCAGAGCAACCTCTATCCCCCTGTTGTCAAAGCTGTGAGCACATCCGACAAACCAGAGCCATTCAAAATCGGGATTCTCCTTTACAGTTGGAATCTGAAAATCGGCCTTCTTTATCCAATCAGCTCGCTTGAACTTACCCAAACCCCATGGATTTTTCTGCTTCTGAATATTTGTGAAGAAATCTCTGATGTATGGCGGCACGTTACCGCTCTCGACGGAAATCCTTTTCAGAGCTAACATCACATCACTCGGTTTTGCATCGCGAGGACAGAATTCTGTGCATAATCTGCATTGAAGACAGAGCCAAGCCTCGTCTGCTTCTTCTACTTTCTCCTCTATACCGAAGCGGGAGTAGAGAACAAACCTTCTTGGAAAGTTTTCGTCAGTAGTTGAGACGGGGCAGATTCCAGTGCAGGTTCCACACTGGAAGCATTTCAGCATATCCCTGTTGAAGAATTCCTCCATCTCCTCAAAATATTCTGGATTTACCGTTAACATAGCGGGATGGGATTTCGACAGTTTAAAAACTTTAAGATTTCGTAGAGGTAAAATTGGTAAAATTTAAATATTGAAAATGTATATTGCGAGTGAATGCTGGGATTACCAACAACCCAGACCTATCGAACATTTTTCGGTTTTTGGTTTAGCTTTAGCTATTGAAGATGGGGGTGTTGCTTGTGGTTGTTGCTACGGCTCTGGGGGTCTATATTTGTCTTTTGAATAAAAGAGGTGAATAAAAAATGATAGGCAAGAAGAGACGTATTAGAAGAATAATGAAGGATGGAAAAGCATTTGTGGTTCCAATGGATCACGGAATGACGAAACCGGAAAGAGGATTGGAGAAAATCGATCGAATGTTGATGTTGCTCGACGGAATTGCAGATGCATTCGTCCTTCACAAGGGAATGGTGAAACATTCGAGATACGTGGAGGAGATGGAATCCGGACTGATAGTCCATCTTTCAGCTTCCACTTATCTGAGCAGAGACCCTTTATCTAAAAAAGTCATCGCGAGCGTTGAGAAGGCTATTGAGCTTGGAGCGGATGGGGTAAGCGTCCACATAAACGTCGGAAGCGATGACGATGTTGAGCAGATAAAAGAAGCCTCAAGGGTGGCTGAAATCTGCGACAGCTACGGGATGCCTTTACTGGTCATGAGTTATCCGAGAGGGGCGGGTGTAAACGAATTCGGTGTTGAGGAGGTCAAATTAGCAGTCCGAGTCGCAAACGAATTGGGTGCCGACATCGTCAAAACGAACTACACGGGAAATCCCGAAACATTCGAGGAAGTAGTTGAATTCTCGGAGATTCCGATTTTGGTTGCGGGAGGGATCAAAAGGGGGGACGAAGTCTTCCTTAAGGTTGTGGAGGAGGTAATGAGGGCTGGAGCCTCCGGGATAGCGGCTGGCAGAAATATATTTCAATCTGAAGATCCAAGATCCCTCGGATTAAAGATACAAAAAATAATCCACGGTGTTGAGTATGAAAGAAATCTGGTTAATAGACAGTGGAGAGAACTGGGATGAAGTCAAGGAAAATTTGAAGAATGCGATAGAGCTTGGATTCACAGGCGTTGCTCTGAAGAAAGAGTTTTTTGATAAGGCTAAGAAGCTCGGAAAGATTGAATTGGAAGAGCCGAACATTGTCAGGGTAAAGGATGCCCTTGATGTCGATAAGATCATATCAGAAAGCGAAGTGAAGGAGAGAATCTTTATAGATTTCGAGAACTGGAGGATTATTCCCCTTGAAAATCTCATCGCAATGAAAAAGAAAGCGAAAATCATTCCCGTAGTCGACGATGTGGACGATGCCAAGGTTATGCTTCAAACTCTTGAAAAGGGTGCCGATGGCATTGCAGTTACTCCAAAAAATCGTGACGATTTGATGAAGTTCAAAAGCCTTGTTGAAGAAAGTGAAACGCTGAATCTAAAAGAAGCCACTATCACAGAGATAAAGATGCTCGGAATGGGTGACAGGGTTTGCGTCGACACAATCACGCTGATGTCCGTAGGGGAGGGAATGCTAATAGGTAACACAGCCGAAATGATGTTCCTCGTTGCAAGTGAGAGCGAAGAAAGCGAATACGTTGCATCAAGACCTTTCAGGGTTAATGCGGGAAGTGTTAACGCTTACATAAAGGTTGGCGATAAAACAAGGTATCTGAGCGAACTTAGGGCTGGGGATGAAGTAGAAATCGTGAGATACGACGGTAAGACAAGGAGAAGCTACGTTGGGAGAGTGAAGATCGAGAAGAGACCGATGATGTTGATAAAAGCCAAGGTTAACGGGATAGAGGGATCGATTATCCTCCAGAATGCTGAAACTATAAAGCTTGTGAATAAAGAAGGAAAGCATGTAAGCGTGACGGATTTAAAGGAAGGTGACAAAGTCCTTGTTCACATCGGTGAAAAGGCGAGACATTTCGGAGTAAAAGTGGAGGAGACCATTATTGAAGGGTAGCTTCGTCGTCACTGTGAGGAGCTTTGCGGAAGCCTCCCAAGCTCTGAGAGTTGCAGACATAATCGAATATCGGATAGATCTGTTTTCCTCTTTTCCAGAATACGAAAGGATAAAGTTGGAGAAGCCCGTTATCGTAACGATAAGAAAAAAAGAAGACGGTGGAGAGTTTCAGGGAGATGATGAAGAGAGATTGGATTTGCTTCTCAAATATTCAAAGTATTCGGATTACATCGATCTTGAAAACTATCTTGACGATGATGTTTTTTTAAAATTTAGAAAAAACAAAATCATCGAAAGTTATCATAACTTCAAAGAGACTCCCGACTATAGAGTGCTTGTGGACATTGTGGAGGGAAGAAGGGGTGACTATATAAAAATAGCGACGATGGGGAGGGATAAGGAAGACGTCCTTAAGATTGTAAAGCTTTTAACAGAATTTGAAAACGTCATAGCGTTCTTGATGGGTCGTCAATTCTCTTGGACTCGGATAGTTTCCTTCATACTCGGATCACCCATGATTTACTGCACTTTATCCCGCCCCGTAGCTCCCGGACAGCTCGATATCTACACAGTAAAGAAAATTTTGAAAATGATTATATGAGGCTTTTAATCTTCGGTTACGGCGGAATGGGAAAACTTTTCAGGGATTTTTTTGAAAGTCGCGGTTATAGGGTTTTCTCTTACGATGTGGATCCGAAAAAGCGTGAGGTAGATCTATCCGAGATAGAGAATTTTGATGTAATTTTTCTCTGCGTTCCGATGGACAATATCGGGGAAGCCGTAAACGAAATAGCTAAAAGAACTAAAAAACCTCTTGTTGTTGACATCTCAACCCTTAAAAGCTATTCAATTCCATATTTGAGAAAAGCTGGCTTGGATTTCCTTAGTATCCATCCCATGTTCGGACCTGACAGCGAGATAGGGCTTTCAAACATAATAATCGTTGAAAGAAGTGACAGAGAAGAGGAAGAAATAATTCTAAACGAATTTAAAAAAGCTGGAGCCGTAATCTCTCAGATAGATCCCGAATTTCATGACAAAAAAATGGCTGAGATACAGGGCGTGGCTCACTTCCTTTTAATATTGTTTGCATACTATCTCAGAAATAAGTTTAAAGATGAATTTGACTACGCTTCCCCCATATTCTTGGTAATGCACAAGCTTGCGAGCCGCATTCTCAATCAGGATTGGATGCTTTACTACTTAATACAAAAGAACGCAGAAGAATTGAGAAGGGATCTAATCGAACACGCAAGGGAACTCGATAGACTTATGAAGGATGAAAAATCTTTCAACGATCTTTTTAAAGAACTAAAAAATGTTTTCAGAAATTATCAGGATTCCACTCTCATCTTAGAAGCTTACAAGGCTACAGTAAATCCCGAAGGAATTGACATGCTCCGGGGATTCATAAGGGTTATCGATGCTCTGATCCTGAAACTCATTGATAAGAGGGTAAAGGCTGGAAGGGAGGTTGCGAAACATAAGAAGATAATTAACGAACCGATAGAGGTTACTCACGTTGAAAGTGTGAAGATAAACGAGGTAATCAAGAAAACGAATTTGAATTCGGTCATCGTCTCGGATATATTCGAGAAAATAATGGACATAACGAAGGAGGAAGAATACAAAATCTTAGGAATAAAGAAAAAAGTAGGTGTCCTCGGACCAGCTGGAAGCTTCAGTGAAGAGGTCGCTCTGAAACTTATCGGCTCAAGGCTCCCGTTGATTTACTTCAACACAGTTGAGGAGATATTCAGCGCAGTTGAGAGCGGTTACGTCGATTACGGCATCGTCCCGATCGAGAATTCCGTTTACGGTAGTGTTCTCGCAACCCTTGATGCCCTTTTAAGTTACAACGTTGAGGTATTCGGAGAATACGAGAGCCTTGTCAGGCACAACCTTGTATCGAAAAAACCACTCAATTTAAAGGATATTAGGGTAATCTACTCCCACCCGCAGGCGATAGCTCAGTGCAGCGAGTTCATAAACAATTATCTCCCGCAAGCTGAGATAAGGTATACGAGAAGCACGAGTGATGCGATAAATATGCTCGACGATAAATCGGCGGCTATCGTTTCAGAACTTGCTGCCAAGCTCTATAAGCTTCAGATACTCCGAAGAGACATCCAGAGCAATCCAAACAACAAAACGAGATTTTACATAATCAGAAAGAGGAAAGAGGGAATCACAGGGGATGGAAACATAACCTCTCTGTTCTTCGGAGTTAGTGACAGACCGGGAGCCCTGTATAAGGTTTTAGAGGTGTTCTACAAGAGGAATATAAATCTAAGAAAGCTTGAAAGCAGACCCGCGAAAACTTCATTGGGTGATTATGTATTTTTTACGGAAGCTGAAGAAAAGCTCGACGAAGAAACTATTGAGGAGCTGAGGAAGAGAACCACATTTTGCAAGGTCGTAGGTGTTTTTAAAAAGTTAAGAAAATTGGATGTTTTCAGCGACCCGTGAAAATCATCAGGACAAAGAGGGCAATTAAGACGGCAAACATAATTATCATAAAA
Source organism: uncultured Archaeoglobaceae archaeon (assembly GCA_965561205.1). Lineage (GTDB taxonomy): Archaea > Halobacteriota > Archaeoglobi > Archaeoglobales > Archaeoglobaceae > Geoglobus. The sequence continues at coordinate 22,044 of CBEWZU010000021.1, forward strand.
TTTCTCTGTTTTCTTCTTTCCTTATCGTATTTTTCTTTACACTCCTTACTGCAAAAAATCTCTTCGGGTTCGATAGCTTTCCCACAAACTATGCAATGCCTATGGGGGATTATACCGGGCATGCTTTTTTCTCGATTTTGGAGTATAAAAATTTTGGTATCTTTAAATTCTTAAAACTTCGTAACCTTCGTCTATTAATTTTCGATTTCCAGAGGCTGGTATGTCTGCAACAATGATTTTTTTTCCTTGTTCTTTAGCAAATTTTACAGTATGCATAGTTCCTCCTTTTATACTGGTCTCAACAACCACAACCAAATCTGCAAGTCCGCTAATTATTCTATTTCTTTGTATGAAATGATATTTCTGAATTTTATTGCTATTATATTCAGATATCAGTAACCCGCCTTTTTCGACAATTTCATTTGCTAGAGATTTGTTTGATTTTGGAATGATATTTTCTATCGAACTTGGCAATATTGCTATAACTTTAGCACCACAATTTAGGGCAGATTTCATAGCTATGGTATCAACGCCTATAGCTAAACCAGAGGCTATATTATATCCTTTTTGAGCGTACAGTTCTGCCGATCGTCTGGCATACATTTCACCCATCTTGCTAACATTTCTTGTTCCAACTATTGCAACAATACGTCTGTTTAGCAGATCAAGATTTCCCAGTGCATATAATATCTTAGGTGGATTTCTAATTACTCTAAGTTTTTGAGGATACATTTCCGAATTTAGTGGTATCTCTACGATTTCATCTTTTATATACTCAAATAAGGTTTTTTGGGTCATCATTATATCGTTCTACCTAATACTATTAAAGTTATGTGTCTGGCACCACTTTCAACAAGTCGTTTAATGCAAGCTCTTGCAGTGTTACCAGTTGTAAATACATCATCGAATAGTAGTATATTCTTCCCTTTCACTTGACCAAAACAGTGTATCGTCTGGTAATGTTTTTCAGTTGGTGGTTTAATACCCTCTTTATGAGATGGGACACTTTTTATTCGTTCAAGATAACCAGTGCCATTCTCTATTTTCAGTCGTTTAGACATATATTCACACAGATATCTATGGCCGTAGGATATTTTACCAGCTGAACTGCCCGGTATTGGTATTATAACATCTGGAGGTGATATCTTTTTCATCTTGATAAAAAGTAAAACAAAAGTTGTCAGGATGATGCTAAATTCATTAATTTTTGTTGGGTCTCCTTCTTTGAACTCCAAAATGGATTTCGAAAAATCATTTTGATTAATTAGCAGCTTTTTTGGAATGTATTAATCAATATAAAAGAGATCATGGAGCCCGTAGAACTCGATATTTTGTCTATTGTGCTTTAATCTTTTTGTTACGTTTATAATTGGAATACACAAATTTAGAACTCTATCTACGCCCTTTGCGGAATCACAGGATTTGCAGTAGTAAATTAAAAGCTTCTTATCAGAGCTGGAGACTATATCATAGGGTAAATTACAATTATCACAAAAAGGATCACATAACTTTTTAGTAAGTATCGCTAAGATTTCTGCTTTAAGGTATTTATCGTGGATTTTGAGTGCAATTTCTATAGCATCGTCTAATTTACCTTTATGAATCAGTTCTAAGCTCTTCTTTTTTAACTCATGATCGAAACAATATAGTGACTTTAGATAATACTGACGGACTTTAATTTTTTTAGCCAATCTTTTAGCGTCATCAAATTTATTCCTTTTTACTAATTCGGCAATAATGTTGTATAATATATCTGAATAGAGCAAGTCGTTTTCTATTTTATCAGCTATCTGTATGGCTTTTTGCAGATCTTCTTTATTTATTAAATTTTTAGCGATATGTGTATATATTTCGAATCTGTAATGATCATCATGAGTTAAATTTGCTATCCAATTTGCTTTACTGATTTCGTTTTTCTTAATTAGCTCTATAGCTATCTTCTTTAAGTCAGATGCTTTAACTTCTCCAATAATTTCTGAAATTCTTTCGAGATCTTCACTTTTCGCAGAAACTATCGCTTTCATTAGTGCCTCAAAACGATAATGAGGCATTTCTATTCTCTTAATTACCTGAATGGCTTGGTCAACATCGTATATTAAAAGTTCGTCAGATATATCTTTTAAAATTTTGGATTTACAATAGTAATTTTTTATTTTATCGGCTAATTTTATTGCCTCTTCGAATTTCTTTTTTTCAATTAGACTTTTGAGTATCCTATCTATTTTCCTGGCTGTATACTCTAAAACATCTTGCTGAAAGGTTGGAACAGTTATTTTCTCAATAAGATATCCTGCCTCTGTGAAATTATCTTGTTCAATTAATCTCTCAAGTAAGTTTAGCGATTCGGATATGTATCTTAATATATTGTCCCTATATCCCATAATTGCGTGTAGATAGTATAGCTAGAATAAATATTTATTAATATCGTATATTAAAAGTTCGTCAGATATATCTTTTAAAATTTTGGATTTACAATAGTAATTTTTTATTTTATCGGCTAATTTTATTGCCTCTTCGAATTTCTTTTTTTCAATTAGACTTTTGAGTATCCTATCTATTTTCCTGGCTGTATACTCTAAAACATCTTGCTGAAAGGTTGGAACAGTTATTTTCTCAATAAGATATCCTGCCTCTGTGAAATTATCTTGTTCAATTAATCTCTCAAGTAAGTTTAGCGATTCGGATATGTATCTTAATATATTGTCCCTATATCCCATAATTGCGTGTAGATAGTATAGCTAGAATAAATATTTATTAATTCTGCCTTTACACTATTTCTAATGTTATCTCCCTACCCTTTCTATCGTAAATTTTGAAGCAATTTCTGCAGTAGGGATAATGAATTATCACATGAACCTTACCCAAAGATGCGAAGGTGGAAAGATCCTGCTCTGAAGGTCTCGGAGAGGGAGAGGGGTGGCTGTGGACAGTTCCGTAAACTCTCATTCCGAGAGGGATAAGAGAGCTATCGAAGGCGGCGAATGTCTCCCCCTGTTGAAATGGGAGATAGATGAATTCTTCGATTATGTTTTTTCTGCCTGTGAGTAGAGCGAAAAACTCCATCGGATGGTTTTCCTTTGCTATCTCTATCAAAGCGTCAAGAAGATCTCTCTTGATTTTCATAGATTTCATGTATAGCCTCTAAAAATTTATCATTTTCTTCGGGTCTTCCAACTGTGACTCTAAAATGGTAGCCGTTTAGCCCTTCCAACCCGCTGACGTCTCTTACAAGAATCCCCCTGTTCATAAGTAATTTTGGAAGTTCTTTTATCTCATGTTTTACGAGGAGGAAATTGGCATTACTTTCGTATACGTAGAAAAGCTTCTTGAGCTCTCTTTCTATTCTTTCCCTTTCTTTTAGAATTATCTTGGAGACTTTTCTGTAATAATCCAAGCTGTTTAGGGCGGCAATTGCGGCATGCAAAGCTAATATCGAGATGGCAAACGGATTTCTTACTTTCTCAATAGCCTTTGCGATCCTTTCATCGGCAACCGCGTATCCGACTCTCATCCCGGCAAGACTGAAATATTTTGAGAAGCTTCGGACTATTATGATATTATCGTAATCTTTCAGAAGATCTAATGCAGTCTTGTTTTCGAAATCGGCATAAGCTTCGTCGACGACAATGTATTCAAAATTCTTGGCGAATTCCTCGATTACCTTTTTATCCAATGAATTGCCCGTAGGGTTATTGGGGGAGCATAGAAACGCTAACTTTCCCTGAAACTCGCATCCTTCGATTTTGTAGCTATCATAAACTTTTGTGAGGATATGTGCCTCCCTAAGCATTGAGAAGAGTAGATACATGCTGTAAGATGGCATTGGAATGAAGACTGTATCGAGAGGTTCCAAAATTATCTCTGAGATTATTCTTAAAATATCGGAAGCACCCGTTGAAATTGCTATATTTTCGGGATCCGTATCAACGTATTCCGCAATTTTTTCCTTTAATCTTCTGTAATAGGGAGAGGGGTATCTGTTGATTTTGAATACGTTCTCCTTTATCGCATTTATTACTTCTTCGGATGGTGGAAAGGGATTCTCGTTAGAGGCGAGTTGGATAACTTCTCTGTCAAAATCTTCTGGAAACGGACCGGGATCGTATTCGTTTATTATTTCGATAACTCTTCGCATGATGTAATTAAATTTTCAGGTTTTTTAGCCTTGCTCCTACTTATATGATACGTGTCTCCAATGCATATACAACTATACAACTTAACCGATTGCAACAAAGCATATCTATCGACAACCTTGACGGAAGTTTATTATATTCTTCAACTCAATTCTTTTTCATGGCATTAGATGCTTTAAAGGATATAGTCAAGAAAATCGCAAGATCATCCACGGTTGATAAGGCTCTCGTTAATGAGATAGTTAAGGATATTCAAAGAGCTTTGATAAAAGCCGATGTAAACGTTCGGCAGGTAAAGGAGATTAGCGAAAACATAAAGAAGCGTGCTTTAAGCGAGGAACCCCTCAGATCTCTGAATCCAAAGGAACACGTTATAAGGATAGTCTACGAAGAGCTTTTGAAGGGTGTCGGTGAAGGTCTCGAAATCCCTCTGAGAAAGTCGAAGATAATGCTTGTAGGGCTTCAGGGCGGAGGTAAGACAACAACCGCCGCAAAACTCGGGAAATACTTCAAAGATAAGGGATTGAAGACCGCCGTGATTGCGGCGGATACTTGGAGACCTGCCGCTTACGAACAACTCAGACAGTTGGCTGAATCAGTGGGGATAGGATTTTACGGAGATAAAAACGAAAAAGATGCCGTAAAGATCGTTGAAAGAGGACTAAAGGAGTTAAAGGACTACGATATGATAATCATTGACACGGCGGGAAGGCACGCCCTCGAAGAAGATCTAATAAAGGAGATGATAGAAATAGAAAAGGTTGCAAAGCCCGATTACAAATTCTTAGTTCTTGACGCTGCGATAGGTCAACTTGCCTCAAAGCAGGCTGAGGCATTCGATAGAGCGATCGGAATCGATGGAATAATCATCACGAAGTTTGACGGAACCGCAAAGGGTGGTGGTGCATTATCAGCCGCAAGGTTGATTCAAAAGCCTATAGCATTTATAGGATCGGGGGAGAAAGTTGAAGACCTTGAGAGATTCGATCCCGCCGGATTTATCTCAAGACTTCTCGGAATGGGTGATATCAAGTCACTTATAGAAAAAATTGAGAGGATAACAAAAGAGGAGGAGCTCGATGCAGAGGCTTTCATAAAGGGAACCTTTACATTGAAGGAGGTATACAAGCAGATTGAAGCTATGAACAAGATGGGTCCGATAAGGAAGATATTCGAGATGCTCCCCTTCGGGTTATCCCTGAATATCAACGACGACGTTATTGAGATGACTCAAGAAAAGATGAAGAAATTTAAGGTGATTATGGATTCGATGACCGAAGAGGAACTTCTCAATCCGAAGATAATAGACGGTTCGAGGATTAGAAGAATCGCCATCGGAAGCGGCACATCTCCACAGGAGGTTAAGGAGTTACTGAAATACTACAACACTATGAAGAACTTAATGAAAAGAATGAAAAAAGGGAAACTTCCAAGGATAGGCTTAAAGAGATTAGGATTCTGACCTAAGCTGAAGATATCCGACCGTCAGGGCAACTCCGGAATACGTAGTGGTTACGAGAGAAGCTAACGCCGATCCTATCACGGGGATGAGTCCAAGAACGATGCTGGCAATTAGCAGTATTATCAAGAGGACTAAGAGAAACACGAATACATCTCCAAAATTTTCTTTTACAAGCTTTATGCTTCTTTTAACAGCCTCAACACCATCTAAGTTTTCCAACATCACTATCTGGATGCTGAAGGCTACGAGCAAAAGCCAGATGAGACCCGGAATGACTAAGAGGATTAATCCAACAAAAGCTCCTATGGCGATTATTACGGAAGCTACCACGAGATCCGCCAACCTCTGGACGGCTACCCCAATGCCTTCCGTGTAACTGACTTTTTTACCCTCTAACTGCTCTTTTGTCATGAAAACTATAGCTCCCTCAGCTATACAGGATACGAGAATCAGGAGAAGAACCCCAAGTATGTTGAGTATCCCCAAAGCGGGATGCATGAAAAGAGTCTTAGAGGAGATCCCAAGAAGACCGAGTATCAATCCAATAAAAAACGGTAGCGAAGACGGAACAAAAATCGTCGGATTTTGTTGGATTATTTCCGTGGATTTACTCAAAACGTATCCAATTCTCATAATGGAAATATTCGACGTTGATTAAATAGATTACTCTAAAAATTTTTTAATCCTCTCATCTTTTTTATAAGGATGGATGTCGCTAAGATGATTGCAGAAGAAATCCTGAAAAATAATATCACGAACAAACGGGAAATTCTCAAGATAAAAAGAAAAATCGCAAAGAAGTTGGGTCTCAACAGGATACCCTCTGATGCTGAAATCCTCAAATCCTTTAAGGGTGATACCCGATACGAAAGGCTGAGAGATATTCTGAGAGTAAAACCTGTCAGAACTCTAAGCGGTGTGGCAGTGGTAAGTGTTATGACCTCTCCGGCTCCATGCCCCCACGGTAAGTGTATCCCGTGCCCGGGAGGTGTAGAATTCAACACCCCTCAAAGCTACATTGGATTAGAGCCGGCAGCACAGAGAGGAAAGCAACACAATTACGATCCGTTCAAACAGGTTTATTCAAGATTAAGAGAGTTAAAAGAGATAGGACATGATACCGATAAAGTAGAGATCATCATTATGGGCGGAACTTTTCCAGCTCGTCAAAAAGAATATAAGCTTAATTTCATCTTGGGAATTTACAGTGCTTTAAACAGCTTTGACGGTGAAATAAAACGTTACAGCGATCTTGAATTAGCCAAAAAAGATAATGAAAGGGCAAAAGCAAGATGCGTCGGAATGACATTTGAGACCCGTCCAGATTACGCAAAAGAGGAACACATCATAGAGATGCTAAGATTCGGGGGAACTAAAGTCGAGCTCGGTGTCCAAAGCGTATATGATGATGTTCTTTTAAAAATTAAGAGAGGTCACGAGGTAAAAGAGGTCGTAGAAGCTACAAAGAAGCTGAGAGACTCTGGATTCAAGGTGGGATACCACATAATGCCCGGTCTTCCTGGTAGCGATTTTGACAGAGATTTAAAGATGTTCAAAATCCTCTTCGAAGATCAGAATTTCAGACCCGATTACCTAAAGATCTATCCGACTTTAGTTGTGAAGGGAACAACTCTCTACGAGATGTTTGAAAGGGGAGAATACAGACCATACACAACCGAAGAAGTTGTGGAGCTAATTGCGAGGGCGAAAAAATTCATCCCCGAATACGTTAGAATCCAGAGAATTCAGAGGGATATTCCCGTTGATAAAGCCATCGGGCTTGATAAGGGCAACATAAGACAGCTCGTCCACGAAAGGCTCAGGCAACTCGGATACTCATGCAGATGCATAAGATGCAGAGAGGTAGGTCACAAACTGAAGGAATACCGGGAATCCGATTTTGAAGAAGTGGTTAGGAAATACAAGGCTTCCGATGGTGTGGAATACTTTATATCCTACGAAGATATTTCAAACGATGCCCTCATTGGATTTATCCGACTGAGATTCCCCGATAACCCATTCATCAAAACGCTCAAGGATACCGCACTGATCAGAGAACTCCACGTTTATGGAAAAGCACTGAGAATTGGAACAACCGAAGAAAAAGCTTTTCAGCACAAGGGATTTGGAGCGAAACTGCTACAGTTAGCAGAGCAGATAGCCAAAGAGAAGTTCGACAGGATAGCAGTTATAAGCGGCGTTGGTGTCCGGGAATACTACAGGAAATTCGGATACAAAAAAGAGTTCGAATACATGGTCAAAAAGATTTAGTTATCTTATCAGGCTTTCCAAGATATCTCCTACAATTGTCCCTATAACGAATAATACCGTGAAATATAGCACAAAGAGGATTACCCCGATCACGGTAAATCCGGCGAAGATTATCCCCACCGGAGGTAGCAGAACTGCAACAATCAAGCCTAAAAGAATTCCTAAAACAACACCGATTGCGAGCGATTTCTTTATTATATTCCATCTGTCCTCCTTCCCGGGATTTATAAATCCGTAAATAACACCCAAAAGAAAAGCTAAGAGCCACAGCATCATATTTTGGAATCATCCTTTGGGAATTAAATACGTTTCCATGAGCGGTTCTGTTAACTTAATTGTTAGTATTAACGTTTTGTGGACATACGAAGTTTCCCGAAGGGAGATTTGGGCAAGCGAAGCGAGCTGCATACCCGCCTGTTGTGCATACCTCGAAAGGGCTGAGTTGTCAGCCGAAAGATGCCAGATCCACTAATCATTTCAATTCTCCATATAATTTTTCATACCAATTATCTTTTGGTTTTCTAACAACCCTTATATAGTCTTCTTCTAAACTTTCTCCTGTATTATATGCCCATACTTCTATATCATCTAACATTCCATCATATCTTCTAACAAATATATCAACTAAGCTCTCTCCCTTCTTATTGAAGTCTTCTTGAAATACTAGTATTTTTTTCTTAGCTCTTATTCGTGAGAGGTAAAATATTGCCTCAACTGCCGTAGAAATTTTTGCTGATGGAAAGTTGCCGGATTCTGTCCAGGTATAACTTTTGCATTCAACAACTATATTTCCGTCTTCAGACACTAAATCAAAATTATGATACTTATTCGGCCCAATTTGTAGACTGCGTTCATAGAACTTTTGACCAAACGTATTACGCAAGAAATCAGATATACGATCTTCAAACATCTTTGGAGATAATCTTTTCCCCTCTGTTAATTTTTGTTTGTGAGAGACACGTATCGTAAAGTGTTCATTGAAGAACACAGTATTTAGTTCTCCAACATAGTTTACGATCTTATGTTTGAAACAGTTAGAACACATCCCTCTATCCCTATTTATATAACCAAAAATTGATAAATTTCTGCATATTTGATTTACCTGTTGTCTTGGATATTTTTCACCTCAATACTTTTTCAGGATTCTAAATTGGGCTCTGCATTTCGCCTAACATATTACGGTTATGAGAAGTCTCGCTTTAGCGAAATTTGGGAAAATCAAACGAAGTGCAGATTTTCCTTATAACCGCTGTTATACGCTCCCGATAGGGACGGGGATTGCAAAGCAATCCGAAGAATCGGCGAAGGGACGCCATAGACTTATTTTCTTTTACGTTTTGCATACCAGTTGATGAAAATTATCCAATACATGAACAGCAATGCGACAATACTAATCCAGTATGGTTTTTCAAAAACTGGTTTTGGTAGCGTATTGAGATGTACCATTACACTTATTGTTACTATTACTGAGAGCACAGCAACAACAATTTTTCGCAGTTTGTCTTTCTCCATTTTGTTACCTCCTTTCATAGATTAATTATTATTTCTTTTTATATGTTTTTTATATGTTTTTATTTCGGGCGTCCTGAAGCCGATTGCGTATATCACATATTACACGCACTTTTCATTCATATAATCTCTTGGTAATGTCACTATAATGTTGATAGATTATAGTAATGGATGCACAATTTAAGTG